>NZ_WBXM01000009.1:0-179132 GCF_033042135.1 Haloechinothrix sp. LS1_15
TCGCCCGGCGCCGCTGCGACGTCCTGTTCGCCATGCTGCGCAACGGCACCTACTACCAACCCGCCCAGCCCGCACCGAAGGAAAAACTCCCGGCAGCCGCTTGACCAACCCCATAGGGACACCCCCCGACCCAGCCGCGAAGGCGCGGCGTCAATCCCGATGACGATCCCGCTCGTCCTCCGGCATCTCACGCCACTCCTCCTGCGAAATCGGCCTGCCCCGCTCCTTCGCCGCAGGCTCCAGATGACAGCCGGTCGAGACACGAAGGACGGTGTTGGTATTCCGGCCCGACATGAGCCGGAGCTTGGCCCCAGTATCGTTCGTCAGTTCGAACGACAGATCGTGACTCTCCTGAATATCGAGAGTGACCTGCTCAAACCCGTACTCACGACCAGCCTCCCGCAGGATGTCCTGCGCATCGGACCAGTCATAGGGCGAAATCCCCGCCTCGGCAATCCAGTTCTGCAAACCGGTGCTAGCCGCATCCAAGCCGATCAGATCGGGAAACTCACTACACCCTGGAGTAGTCCTTTCCTCCCCGCCACCTGGCTCCCACTCTGGAAAATCGAATCGCTCCCGCAAGGCCGCGCGCACCTTCTCCTGCAGCTCCTCATAGGCCGCAATCGCCTGCTTCCGGTCGGGACGCTCCGCGACTGTCTCGTACTGCTCTTCCAGCGACATGTCACTCCTATCCGCAGGATCCGATCCACACCCAACCAGCAGCCCCACGGCAACACCCAGCCCGACGATCGCCGACACGTGTGCGCGATACCTCATCGTGGCCCCCGTGGGTATTCAGGCAGCGTCGTAGGCTGGTCGATGTAGTTCTCCTCCTGACCGATCATCACGGCGGCGGTGTTGTATTCGCTGGTGGACATCACGTCATCCGCCTCTGTGTAGTCCGTGTGACCGGTGACCCCAGGCAGCTCGTCCCCGGTATCCGGCGCGATCGCATCGTCAGTGGAGAGCTCCCGCACGGTAGCGTCCCCGCTCGGGTTACCGCCGTGCACGAGACCGCCGAGGTCAGCCACGACATCGTTGTCCGCCGACAGGTTGAACCGTTCCCCTTCCGGCACCAGGAGCCCGTCGCTGCTGTACCACCCAGGCGAACCCTGGGCGATGAACGCGTCAGCAGCATCGGTCTGTTTCAATGCCTCCCCCATGGTCGTTGAGCCGTACGAGTGGCCCACCCCGGCGAGCCGCTGCGGCGGGTCATCAGGACGGCTGGCCGGAATCCCGTCCATGAAGCCAGCCAACCGCTCCGCGCCCTGCTGAGCGCGGGAATCGGACAACACACTACCCAGGCCCTGGGGCGCATGGTAATCCATCCACACCACCGAAGCGACTGACTCACCTCGCCGGTCCGGATCACGACCAAGCATGTCGTCCGCGTACTCGGTGACTTCGTCGATCTCTTCGACGTATCGATTCATGTTGTCCTGGACCGCCGAGTTCATCCCTGGGGTGTACACGCTTACGTTGTCGGCGGCGTCGACGTCGCCGATGGCGACTGCCGAGCGTACCCCCTCGCCACCGGTATCGAGGGCGACGATGGAACGGCCTCGATCGGCTTGGAACTCCAACACATCCAGCGCGTCCAGCTTCTCCTCGACACGCTGGATCCGGGCGTTCAACTCGTGCCGTTCGGTGATCGGGGCTCCGGGGCCGCGCGGCAGGTCAGCCCGCTCGGCCTGCAGCTCGGCGAGCTGGTCCTGCAAGCGTTCGCGTTCGATCGGGATGCGCGCGACGTTGGCCTCGTGCCGTGCGCTGTACGGCACGCCGTCGAGGTTGCCGATCGCGGCGGGTTCGGTCCGGATCAGTTGTTCGCGTTCCTCGGTCGACAGGCCGTGCCACCACTCGCCGACCGCCGAGGGGTCGGTGCCTGCCGGTGGCACGGCGAGCCGGTCTCGCTCCCCGTCCTCGTCGCGGAACATCCTCGGCGAATGCACGCGCCGCATCGCGGCCGCGATCTCGGCGTCGATCCGCGCGGCTCGTTCCTCGATGTCACCGATCGTCGTCCTGAGTTGGCGCGCGACCTCCTGGCGCCGCTGGGTGAACTCCGGGTCGAGCTGCTCGACGCCGGGGGCGGTGTTCTCCAGATGCCCGGCGTGGGTGATGCGCCAGAAGTAGCGCGCCGCCAGCTCAGCGGCATCGTCCTGTTCGCGGTGCAGCTCTACGATCTCATCTGCCGAATCCTGCAGCTGTTTCCACAGCGGTTCGGCCGCGTGCGCGATGTCCTCGTACTCGCCGACCAGGTCGCCGCGCTTGGTCCGCGCGCGCTGCGATGCCTCGCCGATCCACTCGCGGGGATGCAGGCCACCGAGATCATCAGCATGGCGCTTGAGGTCTTCGAGCGTGCTCTTGATGTCGTCGGCCTGGGATTCGAGTCCCTCGGCGTTCCACTCGCGGATATCGCCCCAGCTCATACCGGACCACCTGGTTGCGGGATGTGCAGCCGCAGCTCCTCGGCCGCCGCTTCCTCGTCCGCTTCGTAACGCTCGGCGGCGCCCACGATCTCGTCGCCGTAGGTGGCTACCCGCCCGCCGAGGTCGCGCAGCTGCCGCTCCCAGTGCTCACTCAGGGTCGCCGCTTCGCTCGCCGTCTCGCCTGCCCCTGGCAGCAGCTCCGGGATCGCGTCGGCGTGCTCCGCCAACTCGATTCGCTTGGTCGCCTCGCCGACCTCGATCGCGTCCCGGCCGCGCTGCTCGAGCTCCTCGATCACCACCTCGTAGCCGCTCATCACACCCCCTTACCCCGCGTGACCGGACCGACTCAGCATGCCATATCACCGCCACGAGCGGGGGCGGTTTCGCGGAACGCACCGGTACGCCGGTCCTCACCGCACCAGCAGGTCACCCAGCACCCGGTCGGCTCGCTCGCTCGCGTGCCGCGGCACATCACACAGCTCGATCCGGGTGCCCGATTCGCGCGCGTGCTCGACCACCGAACGCAGCGCCAGCATCCCCGTGAGATCCATCCGGCCGAGCCCCTGCAGGTGCACCAGCACGCGCTCGGCATCGGGATGGTCGGCCAGCACCGCGAGCAGCCGCTCCTCGAGCACCGGGGCGGAGGCGAAGTACAGCACCCCGTTCAGCCACAAGTGCAGCGTCGCGCCGTCCTGAGTGGCCTGCACCTCCAGCCGCATCTCCCGCCACAGGTGCACGGCCAGCGACAGCACGACCCCGGCGATGATCCCCCACTCGATCCTCGGCGCCGCGGCCAGCGTGATCGCGAACGTCAGCAGCGCGATCGCGAACTGCGGCACCGAGCAGCGCCACGCCTCGACGAACGGCCGGATCTCCAGCAACGACACCGCCGCCGCGATCACCAGCCCCGCCAGCACCGCAGTCGGCAGGTCCTCCAGGATCCCGGCAGCGGGCAACGCCGCCAGCACCACCACGCCGGTGATCGCCCCGCTCCAGCGGGTCCGTGCTCCCGAGAGCCGGTTCAGTGCCGAACGGGAGAACGACCCGCCCGAGGGCAGGCCGCTGAACACCCCGGCGGCGACGTTGGCCAGCCCCTGACCCGTGAACTCCCGGTTCGGGTTCCACGGCTGCCGGTCCATCGTGGCGTACTTCCGCGCGATCGAGGCGGGTTCGGCGAAACCCACCAGCGCGATCACCACGCCCGGCACGATCAGCGACGGCAACGCCTCCCACGGCAGGCCCAGCGCGAGCGGCGGGAGCCCACCGGGAATCTCGCCAACCACCGGCACCGTGAGGACATCGAAGGCGCTGAGCAGCAGCGCCCCCACGGTGGCCAGCAGCACGCCGGGGAACCACGGACCGAGCTTGCGTCCCGCGAGCACGAGCAGCACGGTCACGGCGGCGACCGCGATCGCGGTCAGGTTCCAGCCGGTGGGCGCGCCGAGCGCCTGGCCTGCGCCGACGAACGGGTTGGTCGCCTCGGGGTCCCGGTCCACCAGCGGCGGCACCTGCGACGCGATGATCAGCACCGCGGCGGCGACGGTGAACGCCGACACCACCGGCTGCGACAGCAGGTACGACACCGCTCCCCACCGCAGCAGCCCGAGCAACAGCCGCACCACGCCGACCACGAGCGCCAGCAGCGCGGCGTGCGCAGCGAAACTCGCCGTCCCCGGCTCCACGAGCGGCGCCAACGCGCTCAACGTGAGCAGGCTGGTCAGCGCGACCGGGCCGGTCTGCAGGTAGGGCGAGGAACCGATCAGCGCGGCGGCGATCGGCGCGACCGCCGCCGCGTACAGCCCGTGCACAGGAGGCAATCCCGCCAGCTCCGCGTAGGCCAGCGACTGCGGGATCAGCACCAGTGCCACGCTGATCCCCGCAACGAGATCCCCTCGGTGCGGCCACCGTGTGGCCCCCAGCAGCCTCCGCAGGCTCACCCCGACGCCGCCGGGTCGCAGTTCGCCGGGGTGATCCGGCCGGTGACCTGGCCGAAGGAGAGCCTGCTGCCGCCCTCGCCCGGCGCGGTCGCGCTGATGCTCACCGTGTCGCCGTCGGCGAGGAAGGTGCGCTCCTCACCCGAGGACAGCCGCACCGGCTCGCGCCCGTTCCAGGTGAGCTCGATCAGCGAGCCCCGCTGGTCCGCAGCTTGCCCCGACACGGTGCCCGAGGCGTACAGGTCACCGGTGCGCACGCTCGCGCCGTTGACCGTCATGTGCGCCAGCATCTGCGCGGGCGACCAGTACATCCCGGCGTACGGCGGCCGGGCGATCACTTCCCCGTTGAGCTCGACCGCCAGTCGCAGGTCCAGCCCCCACGGTTCCGGCTCGGTCAGGTAATCCAGCGGCGCTGGCTGCTGCCTCGGTGTGGGTACCCTTGCCTCGGCCAGCGCGTCCAGCGGCACGACCCACGGCGAGATCGAGGTGGCGAAGGACTTGCCGAGGAACGGGCCGAGCGGCACGTACTCCCAGGCCTGAATGTCCCTGGCCGACCAGTCGTTGACCAGGCACACACCGAAGACGTGCTCGGCGAAGTCCTTCGTGGCCACCGGCTCACCCAGCGTGCTCGGCGTACCGACCACGAAGCCGACCTCGGCCTCGATGTCCAACCGGACCGACGGGCCGAACGTGGGCACATCCGCGTCCGGGGGTTTGCGCTGCCCGCAGGGGCGTGCGATCGGTGTACCCGAGGGCACCACCGTGCCCGCCCGGCCGTGGTAGCCGACCGGCAGGTGCTTCCAGTTCGGCAGCAGCGGCTCGGAATCCGGGCGGAACATCCTGCCCAGGTTCGAGGCGTGCTCCTCGGAGGCATAGAAGTCGACGAAGTCGGCGACCTCGATCGGCAGGTGCAGGGTCACCCGGTCCACCGGATACAGCGCGGGCTCCACGGCAGGCCGGTGCCGCTCGTCGGTGAGGAGCTCGCGCAGCCGAGACCTGGTCTCCGTCCACCGGGCACGCCCGGCCGCCAGGAACGGGTTCAGCGAACCGCGCGCGAACAGCTCGGCATCCAGGGTGGCTGCGAGATCGAGCACGTACTCCCCGATCCGCACCCCCACCCGTGGCGGCTGACCCGGTGGGGAGAACACCCCGTACGGAAGGTTGGCTACCCCGAAACCTGCCTGCTCGTCGGCCGGAACCCACGTCGTCACGTCGCGCTCAACCTCTCTCGTTCATCGCGTTGCCGCATCAGACCCAGCTCGGCCGCCTCGGCGACCGGCACTCGCGTATCGCACGAGCCGTAGCTGCGCAGCACCCGCCGCGTCGCTGCCACGGTCGCCGCGTCCAGGGAGCGAGCTCGCACCGCGAGCGTGTCGGCGTCGCTACCGCGCAGCGTATCGGCCACCCCGTCCACCGCTGTTCCCGCCACGGCGTCGGCTGTGGCGAGCACGAGGTTGAGGTAGCCGTGGTGGACGAAGCCGGTTCCCTGGTCGGTGTGCCGCACCGCGTGGTGCAGGCCCGCCGTCGCCTTGACCGGCACGCCGTGACCCACCGCGGCGAGCAGCGCCCCGGCCAGCTCCTCCGGCTCGGGGAACAGTTCCGCGCTCACCCCGCCGCACCGGAACTTCACCCCGACTGTCCTTCCCGCTGACGTCCCTGGCCGGGCCGCGACGGCGTCGGCCAGTGCGGCGGCCTCGGCCAGCCGTACCGGCTCGAGGTACAGCGGCACGCCCTCCGGAACCCCCGTGGCATCCACCGCCAACGCAGCGGCACGGGCCGCCGCTGCGGGCTCGGTCTGTCCCGTGGCGCGCAGCGGGAACTCCACCAGTGCCAGCTCGAGCCGGTCGTCCCCGGCGATCTCGTCCACCGTGGCCTGCAGCCCGTCGGCGCCACCGTCGGCGATCAGCCCCACGCGGAAACGATCGCCGGGGCGCAGGTGGCCCCGCAGCTCACCGACTCGCGAAGCCGGGCACAGGAACCGCTGGGTCAGCATCGGGTGCGCGACGGCCACATCCTCACGGTGCCGCGCCACGGCATCAGCCATATCCAGCGCCGTCGGCGGGAACAGGCCCGCATCGTCGACCAGCCCATCCATCAGGGCCCCGGCGGGATCACCGGGCGCTGCCTGTGGTGTCTCGGTCATGTTCGCTCCCTCGTTCCTCGCGCTACCGACACGCCGCTCGCCAGGGAGACCGCCGCGGCGACCTCGTCAGCGTGCCTCCCGCCCGGTATCGCGGCAACATGGGCGTCCGGCCGGATCAGCCACACCTCGCCCTGCCGCACCCCGAGCGCGTCACGCACGCTGCCGTCGCGGTCGATCGCGACCAGCTCGGTCACCCGGACCGGTGCGTCGGTGGTCCGGCCCGCCGCTTCCCGCACGGCCGCGACGTCGACGTCCTCGGCACATACCGCGAGGAAACCGTCCCGCGCCAGCATGCGCAACCGGTCGCTGCCGGTGTCCGGATCGGCGGCGGGGACATCGGGCACCAGGATCCCCGGCCCGGGGGGCGGCGCCTGGCCGCGCGGCGGTCGCCCGGCGAACGGTCGCGTGTCGTCCGGTGTGGTCAGCGGCGAGTCGATGTACCAGAACGGCTCGGCCAGCCTGCCGGAATCCACCTCCAGATGGGTCGAGGGGTCGTGCACCGCCCGCTGGAGCACGTCCACCCGCCTGCGTCGCTGCTGCTCGCCGTGCGGCACGAGGAACTCCATGGTGGCGCTGGTGACATCCAGGTTCTCCAGTGCCGCGGCGTGCCGCTCGTCGTGGTAGCTCTCCAGCAGCTGTTCACCGGCCCAGCCGCGCAACACGAACGCCAGCTTCCACGCTGCGTTCTCCACATCGGCGACTCCGGAGTTCAACCCGCGCGCGCCGAACGGCGCGAACAGGTGCGCGCAGTCGCCTGCGAGCAGCACCCGGCCGCACCGCATCCGGTCGACCACCCGCGAGTGGAACCGGTAGACCGAGTGCCACACGATCTCGTACGGCCGGTCCCCGATGATCGCCCGGATCCGCCCGTCCAGCGCGCCGCTGGCCTCCTCGGCCGCCAGGTCGTAGTCGCTGGGCACCTGCCAGTCGATGCGGAACGTCGAATCCGGGCACGGGTGGATGAGGACCTGCCGACCCGGGTTCCACTCCGGATCGAAGTAGAAGCGCCGTTCCCGCGACCAGCCCGGCAGTTCAGCCCGGATGTCGCAGATCAGGAACCGGTCGTCGAAGGAGCGCCCGCGAAAGCTCACCCCGAGCGCTTCCCGCACCTGCCTGCCGGTCGCACCGGCGCAGGCGATGGCGTAGTCGGCGTGCAGTTCGACCTCACCGTCCGGGGTGGCGCACCGCAGCCGCACCCCGGTGTCGTCCTGCTCGATGCCCTCCACCCGGTGCGCCCAGCGGGCGTCGATGAGATCCTGCTCGGCGATCCGCTCGTCCAGCACCTCCTCGGTGCGCGACTGGGAGATGTTGACGAACGGCGGGAACTCCGACCGGCCCGGATCGGCGAGCGTGTAGGCGAACAGCTCGTGCCCCCGGTAGAAGGTCCTTGCGGTGGTCCAGGTCAACCCTTCCTCGGCGATGCGCGCTCCCGCCCCGACAGTCTCCCAGATGTCGAGCACGTCCCGCTGCTGGCAGATCGCCTTCGAGCCGACGAGGTCACGCTCGGACCTGGCGTCCAGCAGGATGACACGGATGCCCCAGCGTGCGAGCAGCAGTGCGGCACTCTGGCCGACGGGCCCATTGCCGATGACGGCCACCGTGCCGGGAGACGCGGTCGTGGTGTCCATGGCTAGTCCTGCAGCTGGTCCCAGACCTCGCGGTCGCGCTCGGCTGTCCAGATGACGGGGCGCTCGATGCCGGAGAGCTCGTCCCACAGCCGGGAGACGTCGAACGGCAGGCAGTGCTCGAAGATCGGCCAGCCACCGTAGCGGTCGACGAGCGCGGCGTGCGCGGCGTCGAATGCTTGCTTGAGCGTTCCTGATCGCTCGTGTACCGCGCTCACCTCGCGGATCATGACGTCGAGGAAGTGTCGCGTCTGGCCGATGGCGGCGTCGACGGTTTGCCTGCCACGCGCCACGGCTCCCCTGCCGCCGACGAGCTGCTCCGCACCCAACGCGGCGACGTTGTCCAGTGTGGACGACACCCAGTCGTGGTGGAACGCGTCGCCGGTGTACAGCGCGGCTTGCGCTTCGACCAGGTCTCCCGCGAAGAGGATCCGCTGTCGTGGCAGCCACGCCACGATATCGCCCTCGGTGTGGCCACGCCCGAGGTAGCGCAGCTCCAGCTGACCGCGGTCGCCACCGAGGTCGATGGTGAGGTTCTCGCCGAAGGTCACGTCCGGCCAGGTCAGGCCCGGGATCGAGGACGGCTCGGTGAACAGCCGTGGCATGCGGCCGTACTCGGAGGCCCAGTCCTGCTCACCGCGCTCGGCGATCAGCGCGCGGGTGCTGTCGTGGGCGATGATGACCTCGGCGTCGAACGCGCTCGCGCCGAGCACGCGCACCGCGTGGTAGTGCGAGAGCACCAGGTACTTGACCGGTTTACCGGTGTGCTCGCGCAACCGGTCGAGCCACGCTCCCGCCGCGACCGGCGTGGCCAGCGCGTCGAAGCACACGAGGAAGTCCTCCCCTTCGATCGCCCCGACGTTCGGATCACCCTCGGCGGTGAGCGCGTACACCCC
This sequence comes from Haloechinothrix sp. LS1_15, assembly GCF_033042135.1. Taxonomy (NCBI): domain Bacteria; kingdom Bacillati; phylum Actinomycetota; class Actinomycetes; order Pseudonocardiales; family Pseudonocardiaceae; genus Haloechinothrix; species Haloechinothrix sp. LS1_15. Next base: position 9,025 of record NZ_WBXM01000009.1, read on the forward strand.
GTCGGACAGCACCTCCAGGGTCTGCTCCTTGTCCTCCGTATCGGCGGAGGAAGCGAACGCCTTCGTGGCCACCGGAACCACCTCAACTGATCAAAGCTTTGATTATCTTCTGGGAAAAGTGTAGCGCGGCCTCCCCCGGCGAGGGAAGGGCTCGCCACTTCCCTCGCCCACTAACCTGGGCGCATGACCACCGACTCCGCAGCCCCCGAGCAGCTCGACTACCTGTCCTTCGTCGAGTACGCGGTCGGCAGGACCACCGAGCAGCTGCCCTCGGTCGACCCGACGGCGATGCGGCTTGTGCTGACCCTGCACAGGCTGACCAGCGCTCTGGTCTACGACCTGGAGGCCACCGTGCACCGGCCGCACGGTTGGAGCTGGCCCGGGTTCCGGGTGCTGTTCGTGCTGTGGCTGGCTGGGCCGATGGAGTCGAAGCGGATCGCCCAGCTCTCCGGCACCAGCAGGGCCGCGGTCTCCGCACTGGTCAAACCGCTTGAGCGGGACGGGCTCATCTCCCGGACACGGGACGCCCAGGACCGCAGGGCGGTGCAGGTCACGCTCACCGAGGCGGGCCGTGAGGCGATGCTGCACGCCTTCCGTGAGCACAACGCACGCGAGCGGGCGTGGGCTGCAGCGCTGACCGAGACGGAACGCCGGACACTGATCGAGCTGCTGGACAAGCTCATGACCGGCGCCGAGGCCGCCGAGGTCCGCAAGCGCTTCTAGCGGCCCCCGGTCGCCGAGGCCACTGTGGCCCCAATGTTGTTCCTGCGTGCAGCATGCTGGCCTGCACAATTATCCGGCTCGCACAATTGAGTGCGTTGGTCACCGCCCACTGTGCCCCTAGACACCTTTATCGCTACGCATGTTCACCCGGCGGTGCTACTCTTCGCGCCGTCGTTCGGTTGGCGGCTACGAGTGGTGGGTGTTGCCGGTGGTTTCGATGTGCCAGGCACTGGGCATGGTGCGTCGAGGTTGTCGTCGACGTTATCCCGCACTGCTGGTGGCTGTTGCCGGGTTCCTGCTGACCGGGATCATTGCTTCGGGAGTGGCCAGCGCCCATGCCGTCCTGCTGGACAGCGATCCGGCCGACGGCGCCGAGCTGGACAGCGCCCCATCCGAGGTGTCGCTGACGTTCAACGAGGCGGTGGACCTGCCGGGCGAGGCGATCCGCGCGTTCGATGCCACCGGTGAACGGGTCGACACCGGGGGCGCCAGCCACGGGAACGACCGCTCGGTCGTACGGGTCGGATTCGATGAGGACGCCGGTGACGGTGTCTACACGGTGACCTGGCGGGTCATCTCGGCCGACACGCATCCGATCAGCGGCACCGTGTCGTTCACCGTCGGCGATCCGGCCGCGACGGATGCCATGCCCGCGCCCGAACTCGCCGACTCAGGTGGCCAGGCGGTGTGGGAGGCGCTGGCGACCGTCCTGCGGTGGTTGATCTATCTCGGGGCGCTGCTGGCGGTCGGGATCGGCCTGTTCACGGTCCTGGTACACGATGGCAGGAGCCGGGAACGCGCGCGCCTGATGTGGTGGATGCGTTCCGCGGCGGTGACCGCGATCGCGGCGACGGCGATCTCGGTACCGGTGCAGGCGGTGGTGACAAGCCAGGCGGGTGCGGGCGCGATGATCGACCGCGCCGTGCTCGCTGCCACGCTGACGTCGGGGTTCGGAATCAGCGCCGCGGCCAGGGTGGCAGGGTTGCTGCTGTTGGCCTACAGCGCCGCTGCGCAGCGGCGGCCGCTGTTGCTGGCGCTGGTGTCAGCGGGCACGCTGGCCACGCTCGGCTCCTTCCTGCTTGCCGGTCACACCGCCAGCACCGAACCCCGGCTGCTGGTGCTGGCCTCCAATGCCGCGCATACCGCCGCAGCCGCGGTGTGGTTCGGCGGCCTTCTCGCGCTGCTGCTGGTGATCCGCACGCGCCGCGCCGCGGCGGAGGATGCCACCGGGAGCGCGCAGCTGGTGGCCCGGTTCTCGCTACTGGCGGCCGCAGCGGTGATCGTGGTTGCGCTCGCCGGGGCTGGCCTGGCCTGGGCGGAGGTTCGCAGCTGGCACGCCCTGGTCACCACCACCTACGGGTGGGTGTTGCTGGTCAAGATCCTGGTGGTCGTCGCGGTGCTGGGAGTGGCGGCCTATAACAACCGGCGCCTGGTTCCGGCAATCCGGCACGGCGCGACGCGCGCGTGGCACCGGTTGTCCCGCACCGTCGGCGCCGAGGTCACCGGAATCGCGGGAGTACTGGCGGTGACGGCGCTGCTGGTGAGCATCGTCCCGGCCCGCATCAGCGTGGACGTGGCCGCGCACGACGCTTCTCACCAGGAAGCCGGGCAGCATACGCACGAGCACGCAGAAGACGGCCACACCTCGGGTGAGGGCGAACGTACTCAACACCTGGAGCTCGGAACGGACCATCACCTGCACCTGACGGTCGAGCCTGCCCGCGCCGGGAGCAACGACATCGAAATGACCATTGTCGACCGTGACGGTGAGCGGGCGGATATCGCCGAGGACGTCGAACTGCGCTTCGAGCTGCCCGAGGCCGGTATCGCAGCCCTGTCCCGCACGCCGGAGCAGGTTGGCCCGGCCCACTACCACCACGCGGGTGAGGAGCTGGCCATCGCGGGCAGCTGGACCGTCGAGGTGCGAGTGCTGGTCGACGAGTTCGAACGGTTGATCACCACCACCGAGGTAGCAATCGCCCCAGCACAGTAACGAACGGAAGGATAGTCATGGGACACACGATCCGGCGCACCGCGGTGCTCGCCACCGCGGCGTTGGCGATGCCACTGCTGGCCACACCCGCCTTGGCGCACGTCACGCTGAATCCCGACGAGGCGGACTCGCCGTATTTCACCACCAAGCTGCGAGTGCCACACGGCTGTGACGGCGAAGCCACGACCGCCGTGCGCGTGCAGGTTCCCGAGGGGGTCGACAGCGCCAAACCCGAGGCGGTGCCCGGCTGGGACATCGAGATCGAGCGCGAGCAGCTGGACGAACCTACCGAGGGCGCAGGCGACGAGTCGGAAACCACCGAGCGGGTCAGCGAGGTCTCGTGGACCGGCGGCGCGTTAGCCGACGACCAGTTCCTCGAGTTCGGCCTGAACCTCCGCATCGCCGACGACGCACCGGACGTGCTGTGGCTGCCGACCATCCAGGAGTGCGAGCAGGGCGAGCACCGCTGGATCGACGTCCCCGACTCGGTCGACGAGTGGGGCGAGTTGGACGAGCCTGCCCCCTACGTCGAGGTCCGGATGGGTGATGCCGACGAGGACGACGTCGAGGCCGAGGCGACGGCAGCCGAAGGCGAGCACGCTGCCGATACCGACGACACCACCTCGGCGGCGACACCGCTGGCGGTCACCGGGCTCGTCGCCGGTCTGCTCGGGCTGACCGCGGGAGGGGCCGCGCTGCTGCGAACCATGCGCCGCACCGTGTGAGCCGCCGGGCACCCCGGTGACTCACACGTAGCGCGGCCGTCCCGCGAACCAGCCGAAGGTCATCTGGGTCAGCAGCACCGCGATCAGCATCGCGAACGGCACCGTCCAGCCTGCCGTCACGTCGTGCAGCAGGCCGAACAGGAACGGCCCCACCGCGGCGAGTAGGTAGCCGAAGCCCTGCGCCATGCCGGATAGCCGGGCGGTGTCGGCGATAGTGCGCGCCCGCAGCGCGATGACGGTCAGCGCCAGCGAGAACACCCCCATACCCAGGCCGACCAGGAGCGTCCACAGTAGCGGTGCGGCGGCGGGCGCCAGCATCAGCCCGACCATGCCCGCCAGCCCGATCACGCCGAGGCCGACAATCCAGCCGCTCTGGCTGGTCCTGCGCGCGGCCAGCACGGGGATGGCGAGGCTGACCGGCACACCAACCACCGACAGCGCACCGACCAGCAGCCCGGCGCGCGCCTGCGGCACACCGGAGTCGATCAGCACCTCCGGCAGCCAACCCATCATCACGTAAGCCAGCCACGCCTGCAGTCCGAAGAACACGGTCACCACCCACGCCAGCGGGCTCCGCAACAGCGAGCGCGAACGCGGGGGCTGCGCGTCCCCCGTGCGTGACCGCTCGGCCCCCGTGCGTGCCGCATCGACCGCGATGGCGCGGCGCCTGACGCGTGCGGCGACCAGCCAGACCGCAAGGGCGGCCACCGCCAGTACGGCCCAGGACGCCAGCCCGGCACGCCACCCGCCGAACGCCTCACCGACCGGTGCGGTGGCCGCCGAGCCGAGCGCGCCACCCACCTGGAGCGCGGCAGTGTACGTCCCGGTCATCAACCCGACACGCGCCGGGAACGAGTCCTTGACCACCACGGGAACCAGCACGTTCGCCAGCGCGATGCCCGCGGTGGCCACCATGGTGCCGCCGAGCACCACCAGCGGCCCACCGAGCACTCGCACCACCAAACCCGCCGCCAGCACCGCCATCGCCAGCGCGACCGCCACGGTGGTTCCCGCACGGCGGGCCAGCAGCGGTGCGGCCATTCCGGCGGCGGCGAAGCACAGGCCGGGAATCGTGGTCAGCACGCCCGCCCAGGTGGCCGAGGCGCCCAGCGCGTCGCGCGCCTCGCCGAGCACCGGGCCCACGCTGGTGATCGCAGGGCGGAGGTTCAGCGCCACCAGCACCACGGCGACGGCCAGCAGCACACCACCGCCGGTGGCGGCACCCGCGACACGCGCGGCAGGAGCCACCGGCGGCTTGGCCGGTGCCGGTGCTGAGCGCTGGAAGGTCTGGGTACGTGGAACCACGAGTACTATCATGGCAAACATAGGATGATTGGATGAAGCGACCTTCGGGTGAGATTGCTCAACCCGCGTCGCTTGCCGTGGCATCATCACGGCGATACGAACGATCGGCGCGCGCGGTCGGGACCGGTGCCCCGGGGCGCTCGCCGGTGAGGAGCAATGAGAAGGGATGAGGTGCCGTGCCGCTCAGCGCCACCACGCGAACGGGTCTGGTCGAGCAGGTCATCGGCCAGCTCCGCGCGGCGATCACCAGCGGCGAGTGGCCGGTCGGCCACCGCATCCCGACCGAGCCGGAACTGGCCGCCTCGCTCAACGTCGGCCGCAACACGGTGCGCGAGGCCGTGCGCGCCCTGATGCACAGCGGCCTGGTCGAGGTGCGCCAGGGCGACGGCACGTACGTGCGCGCCACCAGCGAGGTCTCCGGGGCCATTCGCAGGCTGTGCGGATCCGAGCTTCGTGAGGCCCTCGAAGTGCGGCGCACCCTGGAGGTGGAGGGCGCGCGGCTGGCCGCGCTGCACCGCTCCGCGGCGGAGCTGGATGAGATGACCAGGTTGCTCGACGAGCGGGATGCCGCGCAACGTGAGCGCAGGTTCGACGACTTCGTCCGGTCCGACGCCGAGTTCCACATCGCGGTCGTCCGCAGCGGCCACAACACGCTGCTGTCCGAGCTGTACCACGGACTGACCGAGGTGGTACGCGGCAGCGTGGCGGCCACCTCGCCGAACCACGTCGCTGACGGAAACGACATCGAGCACCGGGGCCTGCTGGAGGCCATCGCCGCGCGCGACCCGGACCGGGCGGTGGCCGAGGCCAAGGGCTTCCTCGACGAGCTGCTCGCCCAACTCGGCGAGTAGCGCACCACCGGGATGCGAGCCGAAGGGCCCCTTCGGTACACATACGGCACCGGAGGCCCCCTTCGGCTCACCACCGCCGGTAGCCGACGGAGTTCTCCGCGAGGGTGCGTGCCGCAGCCGGGGATTCGGCCACGTCCCGCAGCCGGGCGAGTTGCCTCCTGGAAGGAGGGCATGCCACTCGCGGCGTCACGAACGACCGGGACCGGGGCTGAACAGCGCGAGGTAGGCGCCGCGGATGTGCTCGGAGACCAGCCGCTCCGCGTCGTCGGCCCGACCGGCAGCCACCGCGTCCAGGATGGCGCGGTGGTCGCCGCAGAGCGTGTGCTTGAGTTCCTCCCAGTGCTGATGGCGCTCCATTGCCTCCAAGAGCGCGGGCCGCACGCTCGCGCGTATCGCGATGGTCATCTCGCTGAGCAGCCGGTTGTGCGCCGCAGCGGCGAGGCTGACGTGGAACTCCGTATCGAGGTCGTTGAAGGCCTCCCTGCTCACCTCCTTCGCCTCCATCCCCTCCAGCAGCTCGGTCATCCTCGCGACATCCTCGGCGGTGGCCTGCTGCGCGGCCAGCCGGACGCTGGACCGTTCCAAGCCGATGCGAGCGTCCACGAGCTCGTCCATGTCGAAGCTGGCCAGCGCTACGTGCAGACGCAGGAACCTGGTCAACGCCTTACGCGGCAGTGCCGTGATGATCGTGCCGGAGTCCTGGCCGGTTCCCACCCCGAGCCTCACCGCGCCCTGCGCCTCGAGCACCCGCAGCGCCTCGCGCAGCGAGGCGCGGCTCACCCCGAGTTGCGCGGCGAAGTCGCGTTCCGCGGGCAGCCGGTCGCCGACACGCAACCGGCCGGCGATGATCTGCTGCTCGACCTTTTCAAGCACGAGCTGGTACGTGCGGCTGCGCTGCACCGGTGACCAGTCGATCGTGTCCGCCACCCCTGCTCCTTCGACGCGCTGTGAGCAGCGCCCTGCACCGCCTGCTCGTGGCTACCTACCCGTCCGAATTCTCCCATCCGGACCACGTGCGCTGCCGCGCAACCCGCCCCGCTCGGGACGGGGCCGCGTTCGCTATTGACATAGATCACATCGGGCTGTACACATCTGTGGTCAGACCATACGACCACAGGGTCACGCTCACCGTTCGAAGGGATCGCGGCCATGGACCACCTCGGGCTCCTCAGCCTCGCCGCCTTCTCCCCCATCCTCGTGATCGGCATCCTGCTCGTCGGCTTCCGCTGGCCTGCGAAGTACGCGATGCCCGTCGGGTTCTGCGTCGTCGTCGGTGTCGCGTTGGCGATCTGGGACGTCCCCGGCAGCGTCGTCGCGGCCTCGACCATCCAGGGCCTGCTCGTGGCCGCGACGCTGCTCTACATCGTGTTCGGTGCGCTGCTGCTCCTGGAGACGTTGAGCAACAGCGGCGCCATGGCCGCAATCCGCGCCAGCTTCACCCGGATCAGCCCGGACCGGCGAGTCCAGGCCATCATCATCGGTTGGCTGTTCGGCAGCTTCATCGAGGGTGCCGCCGGGTTCGGCACGCCCGCGGCGCTGGTCGCTCCGCTGCTGCTGGTGCTCGGCTTCCCCGCCATGGCAGCGGTCATGGTCGGCCTGACGATCCAGAGCACCCCGGTGAGCTTCGGCGCCGTCGGCACACCCATCCTCGTCGGCGTCGACGGCGGCCTCGCGGGTGATCCATCCGTCGAGAACCACCTGTCGGTGCTCGGCGTCACCATGCCGACCTACCTGAACCAGATCGCGCTCGACGTGGCCATCATCCATGCCGTGGTGGGCACGTTGATCCCGCTGTTCCTCGCGTGCATGGTCACCGGCTTCTTCGGCGGGGCACGCCGGTTCGGCGACGGGCTGGCGGTCTGGAAGTTCGCACTGTTCGCCTCGTTGGCCATGACCGTCCCGTACGTCACCGTCGCGGCGCTGCTCGGTCCCGAGTTCCCCGCGCTGCTCGGCGGCGCCATCGGCCTGCTTGTGGTGATGTTCGCGGCGAGCAAGGGGCTGTTCATGCCGCAGCGACCGTGGGACTTCCCGGAACGTTCGAGCTGGAACCCGCGCTGGATGGGCTCCATCGATCCCGCAGCAGATACCGCCAAGCCCACCGGCTCACGGATGGGCCTGCTACGGGCCTGGTCCCCGTACATCATCGTGGCCGGGCTGCTCATCCTCACCCGGACGATCGAACCGGTCACAGAGATACTCAACGACCGCCTGGTCATCGACGCCGACAGCATTCTCGGCACCGGGATCAGCCAGTCGCTGGCACCCTTCTACCTGCCCGGATTCTTCTTCATCCTCACCTGCGTGGTCACCTACGCGCTGCACCGGATGCGCGGCAGGCAGATCCTCGGCTCGTGGCGTACCGCGGCCACCCGGCTGGCGGGTGCTGCCGTTGCACTGCTGTTCGCGCTGCCCATGGTGCGGGTGTTCATCAACTCCGGACCGGAGCTGAACGGCTCCGACCTGGCGAGCATGCCGCTCACCCTCGCGCAGGGCGCGGCCGCTGTCACCGGCGAGTCCTGGCCGCTGCTGGCGACCTGGATCGGTGCGCTCGGCGCGTTCGCTGCGGGGAGCAACACGGTGAGCAACATGATGTTCTCGCTGTTCCAGTTCTCCACCGCAGAGCAGCTCGGCGCTACCCCGCGCACCGTGGTCAGCGCGCAGGCGGTCGGCGGCGCCGCAGGCAATATGATCACGGTGCACAACGTCGTGGCCGCCTCCGCTACCGTCGGTCTCGTCGGCCGCGAGGGCGACCTCATCCGCAAGATGATCATCCCGATGGTCTACTACTGCCTGACGGCGGGCGCCCTCGCGTTCGTCATGATCAACGGCGTCGGCGGTAACCTCGGGACCGCCGTACTCGCCGGGGTGGTATTGACCCTCGCGATCACCGCATGGGCACTGCACCGCCAGGCAGCCCGCGCGCCCCGCACGGCACCACCGGCTCGCGACACGTACCAGCGGAAGGAGTAGGGCCGCCGATGCGCATCGCCCTGCTGGCCACCTGTCTGGCCGACGCCGTGACGCCCCACGTGGCACGGGCGACGGTGCGCCTGCTCGAACGGCTCGGCCACCGGGTGACGTTCCCCCGCGAGCAGGCGTGTTGCGGCCAGATGCACATCAACTCCGGCTACCCGGACCAGGCCGTGCCGCTGATCCGCAACCACGTCGCCGCGTTCGCCGACGCCGATCTGGTGGTCGCACCCTCGGCCTCCTGCGCGGGTTCGGTCCGCCACCAACACGCCACGGTGGCGCGCGCCGAGGGCCAGCACGCGCTGGCCGAGGAGGCCGAGCGGCTCGCCGGCCGCACCTACGAGCTCTCGGAGCTGCTGGTGGACGTGCTCGGTGTGATCGACGTGGGCGCATACTACCCGCACCGGGTGACCTACCATCCCACCTGCCACTCGCTGCGGATGCTCCGCGTGGGGCAGCGCCCGCTCACGCTGCTCCGGCACGTGCGTGGGCTGGAGCTGGTCGAGCTGCCGTCGGCGGAGGAATGCTGCGGCTTCGGCGGCACCTTCGCGGTGAAGAACGCCGCCACCTCGGGTGCGATCCTTTCGGACAAGATCGAGGCCATCCTGGCCACCGGGGCCGGGGCCTGCGCCGCCGCCGACGCCTCGTGCCTGCTGCACATCGGCGGCGGCCTGTCTCGGGCGGGCGCCGATGTGCGCACCGTCCACCTGGCGGAGATCCTGGCGAGCACCGCCAGCGACACCGACGGCGACGCGGAGGGCACCGATACCCGATGAGCTCCACCTTTCTCGGTATGCCCGGCACGGCAGGATCCGGCAACCTGCGTGGTGACCGGCCGTTTCCCGAAGCCGCCGCGGGCGCGCTCGGCGACGAGCAGCTACGGCGCAACCTGGCCCACGCCACGGGCACCATTCGTGCCAAGCGAGCCACGGTGGTCGGCGAACTCGACGACTGGGAGCAACTGCGGGACGCGGGCAGCGCGATCAAGATCGACGCGATGGCACGCCTGCCCGAGCTCCTCGAACGGCTCGAACGGGAGGTGACCACGCGCGGCGGCGTGGTGCACTGGGCACGGGACGCCGACGAGGCCAACCGGATCGTCACCCGACTGGTCACCGACACTGGGCAGCGGGAGGTCGTCAAGGTCAAGTCGATGGCCACCCAGGAGATCGGGCTCAACGAGGCGCTCGAGGCGGCGGGTATCACCGCCACCGAGACCGACCTGGCCGAGCTGATCGTGCAGCTCGACGACGACCGCCCGAGCCACATCCTGGTGCCTGCCATCCACCGCAACCGGCAGGAGATCGCCGAGATCTTCCGGACCCGGATGCGCGACGCACAGGGGCGCGTGCCAGGAGGAATCGACAACCTCACCGACGATCCGGCCGCGCTGGCGGAGGCCGCCCGCCGGTACCTCAGGGAGAAGTTCCTGTCGACACGCGTGGCCGTCAGCGGCGCCAACTTCGCCGTCGCCGAGACCGGCACGCTGTGCGTGGTCGAGTCCGAGGGCAACGGCCGGATGTGCGTCACGCTGCCGGACACGCTGATCACCGTGATGGGGATCGAGAAGGTGATACCCAGCTGGCGCGACCTGGAGGTTTTCCTCCAGCTGCTGCCACGTTCGTCGACGGGTGAGCGGATGAACCCGTACACCTCGCTGTGGACCGGCGTGCACGCCGCCTCCGCCAGCGGCCCGGCAGGCAGTGGCGAAACAGGCGGCGACACCGACGGCCCGCGGGAGTTCCACCTGGTGCTGCTGGACAACGGCCGGACGGCGGCGCTGTCCGACCCGGTCGGCAGGCCCGCGCTGCACTGCATCCGATGCAGCGCCTGCCTGAACGCCTGCCCGGTCTACTCCCGCACCGGCGGGCACGCCTATGGCTCCACCTACCCCGGCCCGATCGGGGCGATCCTGTCGCCGTTGCTGACCGGGATCAGCGGACCGGATGACCCGAACGCCTCGCTGCCGTTCGCGTCCACGCTGTGTGGGGCCTGCTACGACGTCTGCCCCGTCAAGATCGATATCCCCTCGATCCTGGTGCACCTGCGAGGCCGGGCGATGCGGGAAGGAAGGCGGGGCGAGCGCGCGGTCATGCGGTTGCTGGCGTGGGTGCTGTCCTCGGCGCGCCGATTCGGCGCGGCCGAGCGGTTGATGCCGGTGGGCAGGCTGCTCGCCCGCGACGGGCGCATCCGGCGGCTGCCGCCACCGCTGTCCGGGTGGACCGACCATCGCGACCTGCCCGCACCACCCCGCCGGAGCTTCCGCAGGCTGTGGGCACGGAGGCGGGCACGGTGACCGCGCGAGACGAGATCCTGGCACGTATCCACCACGCGCTTGCCGACCGACCAGCCGCGCCCGGGATCCCCCGCACATACCGCGCGACCGGGCAGCACGCGCCCGGCGCGGACGCGCTGGTCACGATGCTCACCGAGCGGGTAACCGACTACCGTGCCCGGCTGTACCGGGCAACGTCAGCCGAGGTGCCGTCCTCGGTTGCCGCCGCGCTCGGCGAGGCCGGTTCGCACCGGGTTATCGTGCCCAGCGGGTTCCCGGACCGGTGGCTTCCCACCGGTATCGAGCCGGTGCCAGACACCGGCTGCGGGGCGGCCGAGCTCGACCGGTTCGACGCGGTGCTCACCGGGTGCGCGGTCGCCATCGCCGATACCGGCACCCTGGTGCTGGACGGCGGAATCGACCAGGGACGCCGGGCGATCAGCCTGGTGCCCGATCACCACGTCTGCTGCGTGACGGCCGAGCGCATCGTCGGCACCGTGCCTGAGGCCCTGGCCGAGCTCGATCCCGCCCGGCCGCTCACCTTCATCAGCGGGCCGAGCGCCACCAGCGATATCGAACTGGAACGTGTCGAGGGCGTGCACGGCCCCCGCCGGCTCGACGTAATCGTCGTCGAAGCCGGCGGGGGCTGAGCTACGCTGATCACCGGGGGGTTACAGGGTTCCGGCCTTGAGGTCCTCGACGAACTCGGGGTTGTCCTCCAGCCAGTCGGCGACGGCTGCCTCGTGGTCATCGCCGTCGTACTCGTCCTCGCTGAACATGATCCGCTCGAGCTCGGCGAGCTCATCCGGCTCCATCACGAAGTTGCGCACCATCTGCGCCAGGTTCGGGTAGTCCTCCTCGAAACCGTCACGACCGAAGTTGTAGATGATCTCGGTCTCACCCAGAGTGCCCTCGGGGTCCTCCAGGTCACGGATGGGGAAGGCATCGTAGGCCCAGTGCGGGTGCCACAGCGTCACCACGACGTTCTCGTCGGCCTCGATGGAGCTCTGCAGCTCGGACAGCATCGCCGGGGTGGAGGACGTCAGAAACTCCATCTCCTCCAGACCGTAGGTCGGGATGACTTCTTCCTCGGTGGTCGAGGTCAGCCCGGCGCCCGGCTCGATTCCCACGATCCGGTTATCGAACTCATCGGCGTGCTCGGCGAGCTCGTCGATGGAATCGATCGGGGCGTCCTCGTTCACCGCGAAGGTGAGCTTCGCGTTGTCGTACCAGCACCCGAGGCTTTCCATGTTGTCGCCGTGTTCCTCGAGGTAGTGCTCGTGGGTTACCGGGAGCCAGCCGTCCGTGGTGAAGTCGATGTCACCGCGGGCGACACCGGTGTAGGTTGCGCCGGCCTCCAGCTCGGTGGTGTCCACCGTGTAGCCCATGTCCTCGAGAACGTGCTCGAACAGGTGAACTGAGGCATAGGACTCGTCCCATCCGCTGAAGATCCCGATAGTCACCTCGGTCTCGTCCTCGCCGGTGCCGTCGGGGTCGGGGATCGCGGCCGCACCCTCACGGGTGTCGCACTCGCCCCAGTCAACCTCCTCGACTTCCTCTTCTTCCTCGGGCTCGGCCACGTCGTTCTCGTCGTCCGGGGCGCATGCCGACAGCACGAGCGCACCGGCGAGCAACGCCGAGGTCGCACCGAACAATCTGGATCGGCGCATCGTCTCTCCACACTCCTCACTTCGTTCCGGTTATTCCTTCTATACTGACACCCTGTTCCCCCTGGCCGGCCTCCTCGGCTGTCAGGTCCTGACCCTAGAGGCGCGGACAACGGGAGCGCGGTCCGCGAGCGCTGCCACCATCCGATCGAGGTAAATCGCCAGGATCACCACGGCCAACCCCGCCTCAGCGCCCTGCGGAACGTCGAGCCGCATCAGCGCGTTGATGACCTCGCCACCGAGACCTGCGGCCCCGACGAACGCGGCGAGCACGACCATGGACAGCGAGAGCATGATCACCTGGTTGATACCGGCCATGATCGTCGGCAGTGCCAGCGGTAGCTGGATTTGCCGCAGGATCCGGCGGGGCGAGGCACCGAACGCCTGGCCCGCCTCGACCACCTCGGTATCCACCTGCCGGATGGCGAGGTTGGTGAACCGCACCCCCGGCGGCATCGCGAAGATCACCGTCGCCACGATGCCACCGGTCACCCCGACCCCGAACGCGGCCAGCGCCGGGATCAGGTACACCAGTGGCGGCATCGTCTGCATGAAATCGAGGACCGGTCGGATGATTCCCTCGAACGTGTTCGATTTGGCCGCCAGTATGCCCAGCGGAATCGACAGCGCCACCGCCACCGCCGCGGCCACCAGCACAAGCGACAGCGTGTGCATGGCGGTGTACCACTGGTCCATCGCGACGATGAGGTAGAAGCTCGCCATCGTGAACAAGGCGAACCGCCAGGAGCGGACCACCAGCGCCAACACCGCGAGGATCACGATCACGACGTAGAACGGTGCCAGCAACAAGATGTCGGTCAGCAGGTTGTACGCGCCCGTCAACGCCGCGCTGACCCCGTCGAGCGCGGTGCGGAAGGTGTCGGTGAACCAGTCGAACGCGGCCTCCACCGCGTCGCCCAGCCGGAGCCGCGGTTCGAGCAGGTCGAACTCACCGATGCGCATCAGCGTCCACTCCCCTCGTAGGTGGCCGCGGTGTCGGCGTCCGGGCCGGACGCGTCACCAGACTCGCCGTGCTGCGGTGCCTCGGTCCCATCGGTCGCCGCGCTGGCCATGGCCGCGAGCAGAGTCACCCGCGGGATGACACCGACCAGCCTGTGCTCGTCGTCCACCACCGCAAGCGGTGCCGAGGATTCGCAGGCCGGGCCGAACAGGTCGGCCAGCAGCGTGTCCCTGTGCACCGCGATCGCGGCTGGGTCCAGGATGTTGTCGAGGGAGCTGTCTCCCCGGTTGGTTGCCACCGCCACGTCCTCGTCGCGCACCGTGCCACGGAAGGTGCGGTCCCTCGCTGCCACGAAGGCGAACCCGACCTGGTACTCGCGCATGGTGCGCAGGGCCGTGCGGGGTCCGGTGCCCGCGCCGATGACGGCTTGCGCCGGTTCCATGATGCTCTCGGCGGTCAGCACCCGGGTGCGGTCGACGTCGGCGACGAACTGCGCCACGTAGTCGGTGGCCGGGTCGTTGAGCACCTCCTCGGCGGTGCCGATCTGCACGATACGACCCTCGCGCATCATCGCGATGCGATCGCCGAGCCGCATGGCCTCGTTCAGGTCGTGGGTGATGAACACGATGGTCTTACCGAGACGCGCCTGCAGTTCGATGAGCTGGTCCTGCATCTCGCGCCGGATCAGCGGGTCCAGCGCCGAGAACGCCTCGTCCATGAGCATCACGTCGCTGCCGGAGGCCAGCGCCCGTGCCAGGCCGACACGCTGCTTCATACCTCCCGACAACTGTGCCGGGAACTTTTCCTCCCAACCGCCGAGGCCCACCATCTTGAGGGCTTCGGCGGCACGGTCGAACCGTTCTCGTTTGCCCATTCCCTGGATGTCCAGCGCGTAGGCGGCGTTCTCCACCACCGTCCGATGCGGCAACAGTGCGAAGTGCTGGAAGACCATGCCGATCTTGTCCTTGCGCACCTGCCGTAACCGCTTGGACCCGATGCGTGCGATGTCGACGTCGTCGATGTGAACGTGGCCCGCGGTCGGTTCCCACAGCCCGTTGAGCATCCTGATCAGCGTGGACTTGCCCGACCCGGACAGTCCCATGACGACGAATATCTCGCCTTCCTTGACTTCGAAGGAGGCATCGACGACAGCCGGTGTCACACCGAGACGCAGAACCTCTTCCCTATCGGCGCCGTCCTCCAGCAGACGTAACGCTTGTTCGGCCTTGCGACCGAATATCTTGTAGAGCCCTTCGGCACGTATGGTGGCCACGAATCACCTCTATGTCCGTCGGGGACGTGGCGAACAGCGGCGATCTCGCGCGTTCGCGCACCGTACAGCGTTGTTCGCTTCCGTGCTGTGCCGTTGTGTCACTACGTTCGATTTTCCTCCGTCGCTCGATGCCTCTGCAATGGCCACCCGGCCATCGCAGGGGCGACCGAATTCCGGAAACACCATTTGTCACTACTGGCCACACGCGCTCGATGTGACCGCATCACGGTAGGCCCCAGTATTCTCCCGTTGATCGACTACGCCGACCGTTCACCGATTTCGTTGCCCGTTCGTTGTACACCCGTGCCGTTCGATAACAGGGTCTGCGGGGTGCTGCAGGTCACCCCTGTACGGGGTCGCGGGACCGGCTCCTGCTGTTACGCTCGGTCTTGCCACTGGTTCTCCTTCCGGGGTGACGGCAACCAGCCGTTGTGCCGCCGGGAGGGGAGGCAACAGGGAACCCGGTGCGAATCCGGGACTGCCCCGCAGCGGTGAGTGGGAACGAACGCCGTCACCTTGACACCGGTCGAGGTAAAAGCACTGGAGGGGTCCTCCGGGAAGCGACGGCCAGTAGGCCAGGCCGATCCGGCCATCGCCCACGAGTCCGAAGACCTGCCCGTGGTGCGCTCGCCAACCGGCGAGCGCGAGTCCGAGCCTCGAGGGTGGGCGCGGCGACTCGAGCGGCCCCAGGTGTGCCGCGCGTGCGCTCCCGCTTCATCCCCGCCATGCTCGGGCTCATCCGACGAGCTCGCGAGGGAGAGAGCGATGAGTCAACGAACCCGAATCGGCACGACTGTTCTCGGCTATCCCAGGATCGGTCCCGACCGCGAACTCAAGCGTGCGCTGGAGGGGTACTGGTCCGGCCGGATCGACGAATCCGAGCTGGTGACCACCGGGCGCAAGCTGCGGCAGGACACCTGGCGGGAACTGGCCGAAGCGGGCCTAGACAGCGTGCCGTCGAACACCTTCTCGTACTACGACCAGGTACTCGATACGGCCGCGCTGTTCGGCGCACTGCCGGAGCGCTTCACCAGGCTGGGCCTGTCGGAACTCGACACGTACTTCGCGGCGGCACGCGGCGCACCCGACGCGCCCCCGATGGAGATGACCAAGTGGTTCGACACCAACTACCACTATCTGGTGCCTGAACTCGGGCCAGAGACCAGGTTCTCTGTGGCAGGCGGCAAGCCGCTCGACGAGTACCGGGAAGCCAGGGCGCTCGGTATCACCACCCGACCGGTGCTTGTGGGGCCGCTGACGTTCCTGCTGCTGGCCAAGCCCGCCGACGGAACCCCGGATGACTTCGAGTCGCTACGGTTGTTGGAGCCGTTGCTCCAGGCTTACGCCGAGCTGCTGCGCACGCTGCACGACGAGGGCGTGGAGTGGGTCCAGCTGGACGAGCCAGCTTACGCGGCAGACCGGACCGATGCGGAGCTCGAGGCGCTGGCCCGCGCATACCAGGCGCTGGGGGAGCTACAACACCGGCCCGCGATCATGACAGCAGGGTACTTCGGCGACTTGGGTGATGCGCTCGGCGTACTGGCGCGTTCCCCGATCGAGGCACTGGCCGTCGACCTGGTGTCGCACCCGTCCGCCGTGGACCGGCTCGCATCGGTGTCCGGCGTGCAGGAAAAGGAAATCGTCGCCGGTGTCGTCGACGGGCGCAATATCTGGCGTACCGATGTGGACGCCGCGCTGTCCAAAGCAGCCACTTTCCTCGGATCCGCTCGGCATGTCGGCGTGTCGACATCGTGCTCGCTGCTGCACGTGCCGTACGACGTGAACGCCGAGACCCACCTCGGCGAGCGGTTGCGCTCCTGGTTGGCATTCGCCAGGCAAAAGGTGGACGAGGTGGTGCTGCTCGGCACCGCGCTGCGCGAGGGCACCGACGCGGTGGCCGATCGGCTCGCCTCCGCCCGCGCGGCGGCCACCGATCGCGCGAACGCCACCGACCTGCGCCAGCACCGGGTGCGGGCACGGCTGGAAGCGCTCCGGCCGGAGCACAGCCGCAGGAGTGACTACGCCGAGCGGGCCAAGGCGCAGCAGGCCGCACTGGGACTACCGGAACTGCCGAGCACCACGATCGGTTCCTTCCCACAGACCAGCGAGGTGCGCAAGACCCGCGCCGCCTACCGTGCGGGCAGGATCACCGAGGAGGAGTACCGTAGCGCCATGCGCGCCGAGATCGAGCGCGTGATCAGGTTGCAGGAGGATCTCGGGATCGACGTGCTCGTCCACGGTGAGCCCGAGCGCAACGACATGGTGCAGTACTTCGCGGAGCAGCTGGAGGGATTCGCGGCGACCGAGTACGGCTGGGTCCAGTCTTACGGGTCGCGGTGCGTCCGGCCGCCCGTACTGTACGGCGACGTCTCCCGTCCGAGCGCGATGACGGTCGACTGGACCTCGTACGCGCAATCGTTGACCGACAGGCCGGTCAAGGGCATGCTCACCGGCCCTGTGACGATCCTGGCCTGGTCGTTCGTCCGGGACGACCAGCCGATGGCCGAGACCGCCAGGCAGGTGGCACTGGCGATCCGCGACGAGGTGCACGACCTGGAATCGGCAGGGATCCGGGTGATCCAGGTGGACGAACCCGCGTTGCGGGAGCTGCTCCCGCTGCGTTCGGCCGAGCACAAAGCCTATTTCGACTGGGCTGTGGAGTCGTTCCGGCTGGCCACGTCGGGGATCTCGGATGCGACACAGATCCACACGCACATGTGCTACTCGGAGTTCGGCGACATCCTGCCCGCGATCGACGCCATCGACGCCGATGTCACCAGCATCGAGGCGGCGCGGTCGCGCATGGAGGTGCTCGACGACCTCGACGCCGCTGGCTTCGCCCGTGGTGTGGGACCGGGGGTGTATGACATCCACTCGCCGCAGGTGCCGGACGTGGACAAGGTGAGCGAGCAGCTGGAGCTGGCGCTGAACGCGGTGTCCGGCCAGCGGCTGTGGGTCAACCCCGACTGCGGACTCAAGACCCGTGGATACGACGAGGTCGAGCCCGCGCTGCGGAACCTCGTGACAGCCGCACACCAGGTGCGCGCCCGCCGCGGCGTAGCGAGCGGCTGATCACCACCGAAGCGGGGGACCGGACTCCCGCCGAGCCTTCCGGTCCCCCGCCCTGCCTCTGGGGGAGGGGCTGAACGTGACGTCCAGTGCCGTAGAGGGCACGAACGTCACGTTCAGCCCCCGGGCGGGTCGCTACGCGTCGTAGTCCACAGTCAGCCGCTCGGACTCCGGTAGTGTCTGGCAGGTCAGCACGAAACCGTCATCCACTTCGGATTGTTCGAGGGCGAAGTTGCGGCGCATGTGGCCCTTGCCCTCGGTGATGCGAGCGCGGCAGGTGCCGCACACCCCGCCCTTGCACGCGAACGGCAGGTCGGGGCGCATCCGCTGCGCGCCGTCGAGGATCGGCTGCTCCCGCGAGAGCTCCGCCGTGGTCGACTTACCATCGAGGATCACGGTGACCTCGCTGCTGGCACCGGTCACGGTCGGTTCCCGGTGCCGTTCCGGCTCCGGTGGACTGTCGCCGACGTAGAACAGCTCGTGGTGGATCCGCTCGCGATCCACGCCCAGCTCGGTCAGCACCGTATCGGCCTCGGTGACCATACCGAACGGTCCGCACAGCCACCAGTCGTCCGCCGCGCCGATCCGCAGCAGCAACGGCAGCAGGGTGCGCAGCTTGTTCCCGTCGAGCCTGCCGGTGAACAGCTCGGATTCCCGCGGTTCCCTGGAGAGCACGTGCACCAGCTCCAGCCGCTCCGGGTAACGGTCCTTGAGGTCGGCCAGCTCGTCGGCGAACATCACCGTCCCGGTCCGCCGGTTGCCGTAGAGCAGCGTCACCGTGCTCCGCCCGTCAGCCAGCACCGAGGCCGCGATCGACAGGCCTGGCGTGATGCCCGCCCCCGCCAGGATGAGCACGTGGTGCGCACCGACGGTGCCGTCCGGGGTGAACGAGCCGGTCGGCGTGGACACCTCGATCTCGTCGCCCGGCCGGACCTGCCGCACCAGCCACGTGGAGAACACCCCGCCGGTGATCTCCCGAACCCCGATCCGCAACGGCTGCCCGGCCGCTGCACAGATCGAGTAGTTGCGGCGCTGCTCCACCCCATCGACGACACGGCGCAGCACCACCGACTGGCCGGGAGCGAACGCGTACGCCTTGGCCAGTTCGCCGGGCACATCGAACGTCACTGCGGCTGCGTCTTCGGTCAGCCGCTCGACGTGGCTCACCGTCAGGGCGTGGAACTCCAGGCGGGTGGACACGACCACGAACCTCTCTAGATCTCCTTGACACGTTCGAACGGCTCACGGCACGCGCGGCACTGCCACAGCGCCTTGCACGCCGTGGCGCCGAACCGCGACAGCTCACGCGTGTCCACCGAACCGCACCGCGGGCACGGCACACGCGGCGCGGGGGCGTGCAGGGTCAGTGGCACCGGCCCATCACCGTGCCCACCACCGTGCCCGTCAGCGGGGCCGGGCGGCGCGATCCCCGCCTCCGTGAGTTTGCGCCGCCCGCGCTCGCTGATCCAGTCCGTGGTCCACGGCGGGTCGAGCACGGTCCGCACGTCCACTTCGGAGTAGCCTGCGCCGGTCAGCGCGGCCACCAGGTCGGCTCGCATGGTCTCCAGCGCGGGGCACCCCGAGTAGGTGGGGGTGATCGTCACTCGCACCGCATTCCCGCGTACCGAGACCTCCCGCAGGATGCCGAGGTCGGCAAGGGTGAGCATGGGTAGCTCGGGATCGGTGACCTGCTCGGCCACCGCCCGGGCGTGCCCGGTGGTTCCGGTGTGCTGGCTGGTGGTCACCATGTCGCCTCCGGGTGTGCGCGGGCCACACTCTGCAGCTCGGCCAGCAGGTAACCCATCGTCTCGGTGTGCACGCCGTGCCGTCCCGCGCGACCGGCGACGCCGGACAGCGGCGCCACCTCCGGCACCGACAGCGTGGCAGTGGTCAGCACGGTCCGCAGCACCGAAGCACACTCCTCTGCCACCGTAGCCGGGTCGACACCGACCCCGGCCGCCGCCGCCCGCTGTTCCACCGGATGCGTCGAGAACAACTCGTCGACCAGCGGCCAGACGGCCTCCGCCGCTTCTGCCGCGCGGGCGTGCGAGTAGTCGGTGCCGTCGCCCAGCCGCACGGCCCAGCTCGCCGCGTAGTCGCGGTGGTAGGTGACCTCCTTGACACCCTTGGCCGCGATCGCCGCCAGCACCGGATCGGCCGAGCCGGACAACCGCTGCAGCAGGGCGAGCCGCCAGGTGGCGAACACCAGCAGGGTGACGATCAACCGCGCGAAGTCGCCGAGCCTGGGTTCGACCAGCCGCACGTTGCCGAACTCGTGCTCGGCGCGGAAGAACGCCAGCTCGTCCTCGCCCCGCCCGTAGCCGTCCACCTGCCCCGCCCTGCTGTAGAGCAGCCGTGCCTGTCCGAGCAGGTCCAACGCGATGTTGGCCAGCGCCACCTCCTCCTCCAGGTCCGGCGCGTGGGTGCACCACTCCTGCAGCCGGTGCGACAGCACCAGCGCGTCGTCGGCCAGCATCAGGCAGTAGGTGACCAGGTCGTCAGGGGCTATGCCGGCCGGGATCGCGGTGTCGGTGACGCTCGTTGCGGCCAACGGGTCGTCGAAGCCCGTACCGAACGCCCACCGCGCGTCGTTCTGTTCGGTGATCGCCTCGTAGGCGTTGTCGAATGCCATCGCCTGCTACCTCGCTAGATGTGCGGCACGTGCTCGGGGATCGAGTAGAAGGTGGGGTGCCGGTAGACCTTGTCCCCGCTGGGAGCGAAGAACGGGTCCTTCTCGTCGGGGCTGGACGCGGTGATCTCCGCGGCGGGCACCACCCAGATGCTCACCCCCTCGTTGCGCCTGGTGTACAGGTCGCGCGCGTGCCGCAGTGCCATCTCGGCGTCGGCGGCCCTCAGCGAGCCGACGTGGACGTGGTTGAGCCCGCGCTTGCTGCGCACGAACACCTCGTACAGCGGCAACGGCGTGTGCTGTTCCTGCCCAGCAGGCCGCCCGACTGGTCGCTGCTCGGTCATGCCGCCTCCCCTCGTGCCCGTGCCGCCTGCTTTGCGGCATAAGCCGCCGCAGCCTCGCGCACCCACGCACCGCCCTCGTGGGCGGCGCGGCGGTGAGCGATCCGCTGGGCGTTGCACGGGCCGTTGCCCGCCAGCACCTGCTTGAACTCGTCCCAGTCGATCTCGCCGAAGTCGTAGTGGCCGCGCTCGGGGTTCCAGCGCAACTCCGGGTCGGGCAGGGTCACGCCGAGCGCCTCCGCCTGCGGCACGGTCATGTCCACGAACCGCTGCCGCAGCTCGTCGTTGGTGTGGCGCTTGATCTTCCACGCCATCGATCGCGCCGTGTTCGGCGAGTCGTGATCCGGTGGCCCGAACATCATCAGCGACGGCCACCACCAGCGGTCCGTGGCGTCCTGGACCATCCGCCGCTGCTCGTCGGTACCGCGCATCATGGCCAGCAGCAGCTCGTAACCCTGCCGCTGGTGGAACGACTCCTCTTTGCAGATGCGGATCATCGCTCGCGCGTAGGGACCGTAGGAGCTGCGGCACAGCGGCACCTGGTTGCAGATCGCGGCCCCGTCGACCAGCCACCCGATCACGCCGACGTCGGCGAAGCTCAACGTCGGGTAGTTGAAGATCGACGAGTACTTCTGCCCCCCGGACAGCAACTTGCCGGTCATCTCGTCCCTGTCGGCACCGAGGGTCTCGGCCGCCGCGTACAGGTACAGCCCGTGGCCCGCCTCGTCCTGCACTTTCGCCAGCAGGATCGCCTTGCGCCGCAGGGAAGGAGCCCTGGTGATCCAGTTGCCTTCCGGCTGCATCCCGATGATCTCCGAGTGCGCGTGCTGCGCGACCTGCCGGACGAGGGTCTTCCGGTACCCGTCCGGCATCCAATCCCGGGGCTCGATCCGCTGGTCCCGGCGGATGGTCTCGTCGAAGTGGCGTTCCAGTTCGGCTTCCTGCTGTGTCGTGGTCATGAGCCGATCTCCTTGGCGACGAGCGTGAGCACGTCATACTTGGCGACCGAGGCCTCGTCCTGGTTGGTGACGTCGACGTCCCAGCGCACCTCGCCGTAATCGGCGTCGGTGCGCGGGATGATCTGCTTGCAGGTCATCGTCACGGTCAGCGCGTCCCCCGGCTTGACGGGCGTGAGGAACCGCAGGTTCTCCAGCCCGTAGTTGGCCAGCACCGGACCGGGATCGGGGTCGACGAACAGGCCTGCCGCGAGCGAGACCACCAGGTAGCCGTGCGCGACGATGCCGCCGAACAGCGGGTTCGCCGAGGCCGCGGCCTCGTCGGTGTGCGCGTAAAAGGTGTCGCCGGTGAACTCGGCGAAGTGGGCGATGTCGCCTGCCGTCACCTCACGCGGGCCACCGATGACGGTGTCTCCGACCCGCAGTTCGGCCAGCGACTTGCGGAACGGGTGGACCTCGGTGACCGAGCGCGCCGCTCCCGGCACCCACCGACCGGTCACCGCCCGCAACACCTCCGGGCTGCTCTGCACCGCGGTGCGCTGCATGTGGTGGAGTACGGCGCGCATCCCGCCGAGCTCCTCGCCGCCTCCCGCGCGTCCGGGTCCGCCGTGCACCAGCGCGGGCAGCGGCGAGCCGTGCCCTGTGGACTCGCCTGCGTCGGTGTCGTCGAGCACCAGCAGGCGCCCGTGCCACGGCGCGACGCCGAGCACCATGTCGCGGGCGAACCCGGTATCCGCGGTCACCACCGAGCCCGCGAGGCTACCCTCACCGCGCGCGGCGAGCTCGATCGCCCGCTCGGTTGCGGTGTACGGGATCAGTGTGGCGACCGGGCCGAAGGCCTCCACCTGGTGTGGCTCGGCGCGATCCGGGTCGTCGGCCCGGAGCAGCACGGGCGAGACGAACGCCCCACGATCGGCGTCGGCGCCGATGACCTCAACCGACTCCGGGTCGCCCGCGACCACGCTGCCCGCGTCGAGCAGCGCCTTCAGCGAGCGACGTACCTCGTCCCGCTGCTCAAGACTGACCAGCGGCCCCATTCGCACGTCGGTATCGGCAGGGTGGCCGACCGTGATCCGGCTCAGCCGCTCGGCCGCGGCCTCGGCGACCGCGTCGATGTGCCAAGCGGGCACCAGCGCCCTGCGGATCGCGGTGCACTTCTGGCCAGCCTTGACGGTCATCTCGGTCACCAGCTGCTTGACGTACAGGTCGAACTCGCTGGTTCCGGGTTCGGCGTCGGGCCCGAGCACGGACAGGTTCAGCGAGTCCGCCTCGACATTGCACCGCACCGCGTTGCGCACCACGGCCGGGTGGCTACGGACCTTCTGCGCGGTCGCGGCCGAGCCGGTGAACGACACCATGTCCTGCGGTGTCAGGTGCTCCAACAGGTCACCGGTCGGGCCACAGATCAGCTGCACGGCACCGTCGGGAAGCAGCCCGGATTCGGCGATCAGCTCCACCAGCCGCGCGGTCAGGTATGCGGTCGGGCTGGCAGGTTTGATCAGTGTCGGCATGCCAGCGAGGAAGGCGGGCGCCAGCTTCTCCAGCGGCCCCCATACGGGGAAGTTGAATGCGTTGATCTGCACGGCCACGCCATGGAGCGGAGTGGCGATGTGCTGGCCGAGAAAGGTGCCGCCCTTGCCCAGTTGTTCGACGGGGCCGTCGACATAGACGGTGTCGTTGGGCAGCTCCCGCTTCGCCTTGCTGGCATAGCCAAGCAGCACCCCGATGCCACCGTCCACATCGACCATAGCATCGCCCCTCGTCGCCCCTGTCGGGATGGACAGCTCGTAGAGG
The DNA here is from genome assembly GCF_033042135.1 of Haloechinothrix sp. LS1_15. Taxonomy (NCBI): domain Bacteria; kingdom Bacillati; phylum Actinomycetota; class Actinomycetes; order Pseudonocardiales; family Pseudonocardiaceae; genus Haloechinothrix; species Haloechinothrix sp. LS1_15. Next base: position 32,557 of record NZ_WBXM01000009.1, read on the forward strand.
GCGTCCCGGTGTTCCCGCAGGTACGAGCCGAGCGCCTTCAGCAACGCGGCACGCTGATGAAAGGTCAACGCGCGCAGCGAGGGACTCCCGACCCGGCGGCCGTGGTCCAGCGCAGCCGCCCGATCGATGCCCGCGACCGATACCCGCGCGATCTCCTCTCCTGTCGCGGCATGGTGCAGCGGCGTGCCCTCATCTTCGGGCGTCTGCCACCGGTCCGCGACATAGTGACGCAGCAACTCCGCCGCTTCGCCTGCCATCGCGCCATCACTCCCAGATTTACCGACCGCCTGTTCAGTAATTCATCCTAGCGCGGTGCCCACGGGCGGGCCAAGACCGAGTTCGAGCGACACCACGGGCGCGGTGGGCGAACCACCCCTTGACACCGGTAAGGGCCGATTCTTTACTGGACCGCACACCGATAACCGTCCAACCGGTCAGTATCGAGGTGGTGGGATCGTGACCACGGCAGCGGGCAGACCTGTGCGGCTGGACGATGCGGAACTCCTCGGCATCGAAGAGTTACGCGATCTGCAACTGCGACGTCTCCAGTGGACACTCAAGCACGCCTATGAGAACGTGCCGATCTACCGCCGGAAGTTCGACGAGGCACGGGTGCACCCCGAAGACTGCCGCTCGCTGGAGGACCTCACCCGGTTCCCGTACACCACCAAACACGACCTGCGCGAGACCTACCCCTTCGGGATGTTCGCCGTGCCGCGCACGCAGCTGCGCCGCATCCACGCCTCCAGCGGCACGACGGGCAAGCCCACCGTGGTCGGCTACACCGAAGCCGATGTCGACACCTGGGCCGAGGTTGTCGCCCGCTCCATCCGCGCGGCTGGTGGCGATCCGGGCCAGCTGGTACACGTGTCCTACGGCTACGGCCTGTTCACCGGCGGGCTCGGCGCGCACTACGGCGCCGAGCGGCTCGGCTGCACGGTCGTGCCCGCCTCCGGCGGGATGACCGCCAGACAGGTGCAGCTCATCACCGACTTCCGCCCCGGGATCATCATGGTCACCCCCTCCTACATGCTCACGCTGCTCGACGAGTTCGAGCGGCAGGGCATCGACCCAAGGGCGAGCTCGCTCGAGGTGGGGATCTTCGGCGCCGAGCCGTGGACCGAGGAGATGCGGACCGAGATCGAGGCGCGCGCGGGCATCGATGCCGTCGACATCTACGGGCTGTCCGAGGTCATCGGCCCTGGCGTGGCGCAGGAATGCGTGGCGACCAAGGACGGGCTGCACATCTGGGAGGACCACTTCTACCCGGAGGTCATCGACCCCTTCGAGGGGCGAGCATTACCCGAGGGCGAGCACGGCGAACTGCTGTTCACCTCGCTCACCAAGCAGGCGATGCCGGTCATCCGCTACCGCACCAGGGATCTCACCCGGCTGCTGCCCGGCACGGCCCGCCCGGCGATGCGCCGCATGGAGAAGGTGACGGGACGCTCGGACGACATGATCATCCTCCGCGGGGTGAACGTGTTCCCCACCCAGGTGGAGGAGCTGCTGCTGCGCACCGACGGTCTCGCGCCGCATTTCCAGCTCGTGCTGTCCACTCGCAACCGCTCCGATCACATGACCGTGCGGGTGGAGGCGCGCCCCGGCTGCCCATCCGAGCGGCGTGGGGACGCTGCCACCGAGCTCGCCTCGCTGATCAAGGAGCACGTCGGGGTCACAGCCGAGGTCGACGTGGTCGACCCGGAAACCCTCGAACGGTCGCTCGGCAAGGTCCGCCGCATCGTCGACGAGCGTGCGTCTTGACACCGCGACCGGCTTGCCCGTTCACTGGCGACATCGATGCACAACCGTCCGTTCGGTCATCACGGGATGGGTGACGTGTCACGTAACGCCGCACACGCCATGTTCGACGTGGACACGGCGTCCCAAGCGCTCGGTATCGAGCTGGTGGAAGCCGAGCGGGGCCGGGCGGTCGCCCGCATGGCGGTGCGCCAGGCGATGGTCAACGGCCACGACATCGCACACGGCGGCTACGTCTTCCTGCTCGCCGACACCGCGTTCGCCTGCGCATGCAACAGCCACGGCCCGGTGACCGTGGCGGCAGCCGCAGAGATCACCTTCGTGGCCGCCGCGCGGCGCGGCGACCTCCTCGTGGCCACCGCAGCCGAGCGCACCACCTTCGGGCGCAACGGTATCTACGACGTCACCGTCCACCGGAGCACGCAGGCAGGCGCCGAGGTCGTCGCCGAGTTCCGCGGTCACAGCCGCATCGTCGAGCAGCCAGGTCCGGCGGGCTGACGGCGGCTCCTACCACGATCGACCGGCCACGTCTGCGAGACTGCACCTCATGGCGACAGCAAGCGACAGCCAGCGCACGCCGGGCAGGCCGGGCACGCCGGGCAGGCCGGGCAGCCGCGGCGGGCGGGACCATGCCGAGCAGGCCAGGCGACGCGGCCGCCCCGGCTACGACAAGGAGACCTTGCTGCACATCGCCGTCACGCTGTTCAACGAGCGCGGCTACGACGGCACCAGCATGGAGGACCTGGGCCGCAAACTCGGCATCACCAAGTCCGCCATCTACTACCACGTCGACAGCAAGGAAGAGCTGCTGCGGCTGGCCACCGGCCGTGCCCTCGACGAGCTGTTCGGCGTGGCCGACGAGGCGAGCCGGGCGGGCGAGCGCGCCATCGACCGGCTGGAACACCTCGTCAGGGGCAGCGTGCGGGTACTGATCGACGAGCTGCCGTTCGTCACGTTGCTCCTGCGGGTGCGCGGTAACACCGCCACCGAGCGCGCGGCGCTGTCCCGCAGGCGTGAGTTCGACCGTATCGTCAGTGAACTGGTCCGGCAGGCGGAGGAAGAAGGGGACGTCCGGCCGGACGTGGAACCGGCCACCACCGCGCGCTTGCTGTTCGGGATGGTCAACTCGATCATCGAGTGGTATAAGCCGCGGGGAGACGCCGACGCCGCCGAGCTGGCCGATGCCGTGGCGCGGATCGCCTTCGACGGTATCCGCGTGGACGGGCGCCGATGAGCGAGCCGCGCGTCGCGGGGGTGCTGCTCGCCGCCGGGCGAGGCAGCCGCCTCGGCTCGCCGAAAGCCCTTGTCGAGCTGGACGGCTCGCTGCTCGTCGAGCGGGGCGTCGACACGCTGCTGCGCGCGGGATGCTCGCCGGTGCACGTGGTGCTCGGCGCGGCCGCCGAACAGGTGCTGGATACCGCCGCGCTGCGGGGAGCCACTCCGGTGATCAACCGGGAATGGCAACGCGGGCTGTCCACCTCGCTGCGCGCCGGTCTCGACTCGCTACCGAGTGGGGTGCAGGGGGCGATCGTCACCCTCGTCGACCAGCCACTGGTCGGGGCGACCGCGCTGATCCGGCTGCGCGAGGCGCACGCCAGGGGTGCTGTGGTCGCCGCCGCGAGCTACTGGGGAGTGACGCGCAATCCTGTGCTGCTCGACCGTTCGGTGTGGCGGCAGGTGTGCTCGTATGCCCACGGCGACACCGGTGCGCGTGCCTACCTGCGCGCTCACCCCGGCGCAGTCACCTCCGTGGTGTGCGACGACGCAGGCACACCCGCGGACATCGACACGCCAGCCGACCTCGACGCGGCCCGCCGGATCCGTACCACCCATCAGGGCGCGCGGCACGGTACCGTGAACACCATGGCTGCTGTCGAATCCACCATGCTTCCGCTAGGTACCCATGCCCCGGACTTCGCCCTGCCCGACCCCTCGGGCAAGATCTGGTCGCTCGACGCGGTGGCAGGCGAACACGGCACGCTCGTCGCGTTCCTGTGTAACCACTGCCCGTTCGTACAGCACATCGCCGTACCTTTCGGTACGGCCGCGGCGCGCTGGATCGAGTCGGGTGTCTCGGTGATCGGCATCAACAGCAACGACACCGACTCCCACCCCGAGGACCGGCCGGAGAGGATGGTCGAGTACGCGGCGCAGTGGAACTGGACCTTCCCGTACGTCTCCGACCCGAACCAGTCGGTGGCACTGGCGTATCGCGCGGCATGCACCCCGGACTTCTTCCTGTTCGACTCGGGGCGTCGGCTGGTCTACAGGGGACGTTTCGACGGGGCGACCCCGGGCAACGAACAGCCGGTCACCGGGGAGGAACTGGACAATGCCGTCAAGGCCTTGCTGAACGGCTCCCCGATCGAGCGCGAGCAGCTGCCCAGCGTCGGCTGCAACATCAAGTGGAAGCCGGGCAACGAGCCACCCTGGTTCGGCTGACCTACCGCGAAGGGTTACGCCGTCTCGCTCGGCGCGTCCTCGGCCTGCAGGCCCAGGTGCTCGATGTGGTAAACCGCCTCGTCCAGTAGTTGCGCCACGTGGTCGTCGTAGAGGCTGTAGACGATGCTGCGCCCCGAGCGCCTGCTCGACACCAGGCCGAGCGCGCGCAGCAGCCGGAGCTGGTGCGAGACGGCCGACTGCTCCATCTCCACCGCTTGCGCCAGCTCCCCCACCGGGCACGGTCCTTTCCGGAGCCTGGTGAGGATCAGTAGCCTGCTCGGCGTCGCCAGTGCTTGCAGCGTGGCCGCTACCGTGACCGCGCTCTCGGCGTCCAGCTCGGCTGCCGGTGCCTGGCGCCCCTCCACTCCGTGACCCACGCGGCAATGCTATCAGCCTGCCGGGTAGCCACATGTCTCACTATTGAATAATTCTTCATATGATCCTATATTCTTTCGAGCGCACTATCGCGAACACGGCACAGCCTGGAGGTACCCGGTGGCACCCACCGTTCCCGACGCCCCACCCGATATCCGATCCGGCACGCGGCCCGCCACCGACGACACGGCCAGGCGGGCACTGCACTCCCGCCGCACGCGCGCGTTCGCGCTGAGCGAGGTTCGCTGGGCCACGGCGGCCGTCGTGCTGTTCGGCGCCGGCCTCCTCGCGCAGTTCACCGGGGCGCCGGAGGGCGTGTCGTGGGCGCTGTACCTGGCCTGCTACGCCGCGGGGGGTTGGCAACCCGGCCTCGCCGGGCTGCGGGCGCTGCGGGAGCGGACGCTGGACATCGACCTGCTGATGGTGGTGGCCGCGATCGGCGCGGCCGCCATCGGCCATGTCCTCGACGGCGCGTTGCTGATCGTGATCTTCGCCGTCTCCGGAGCGCTGGAGACGCTCGCCACCCAGCGCACCGCCGATTCCGTCACCAGCCTGCTCGACATGGCACCCGAACGCGCCACCCGGCTGGCCGCCGATGGCACCGAGGAAACCGTGGACGCGGATTCCCTCGTCGCGGGCGAGCTCATCCTGGTCCGGCCCGGCGAGCGGGTAGGCGCTGACGGCGAGATCGTGGCAGGCGCCAGCGACATCGACCAGTCCTCGATCACCGGTGAACCGCTCCCCGTGGCGAAATCCCCCGGCGACGAGGTGTTCGCGGGCACCCTCAACGGCACGGGCACCGTGCGGGTGCGGGTCTCGGCAGCGGCCTCGGACAGCGTGGTCGCGCGGATCGTAGCCCTGGTGGAGGAGGCTTCGGCGACCAAGGCCAAGACCCAGCTGTTCATCGAGCGTATCGAGCAGCGCTACTCGATCGGGGTGGTCGTCGCGACGCTGGCGCTGTTCTTCGTCCCGCTCGCCTTCGGCGCGGAACTACAGTCCACCCTGCTCCGCGCGATGACGTTCATGATCGTGGCCTCACCGTGCGCCGTGGTGCTGTCGACCATGCCCCCGCTGCTGTCGGCGATCGCCACGTCCGGCAGGCACGGCGTGCTCGTCAAGTCCGCCGTCGTCATGGAACAGCTCGGCGCGGCGACCACCGTGGCCTTCGACAAGACCGGCACGCTGACCGAGGGCACACCCCGGGTGGCAGAGGTGCGCACGTTGCCGGGTGCCGGGTTCGACGCCGCGGAGCTGGTGCGGCTGACGGCCGCGGCCGAGTACCCGAGCGAGCACCCGCTGGGGCGTGCGGTGGTCACCGCTGCCCGCGAGCAGGACGATGATCAGAACCACCCGCTGCCGCCCGCGACAGAGTTCCAGGCCGTCCCGGGCTACGGGATACGCGCCACCGTCGACGGTCACCGAGTCGAGGTCGGCAACCCCGCACGGCTGCTTCCCGCCGGTGACGCCGCGCTGTCGCGCCGGGCGGGCGCTGTCGCGGACGAGCTCTCCAGCGCCGGACATACTGCGGTCGTGGTACTCGTCGACGGTGTACCTGCCGGGCTGCTCGGCCTTGCCGACCGGCTCCGCCCGCACGCGCGCCAGGTGGTGACCCGGCTCGCCGAGCTGACCGGCGCGAGGCCGATCCTGCTCACCGGGGACAGCGAGGCCGCGGCACGCCGGGTGGCCGCCGACGCGGGAATCGGCGAGGTCCACGCGGGACTGCTCCCCGAGGACAAGGTCGAGCTCGTGCGCGAACGGGAGACGCGCGGCCAGCGGGTGCTCGTCGTCGGCGACGGCGTCAACGACGCGCCTGCCATGGCAGTGGCCTCGGCCGCGGTCGCGATGGGACGTGGCGGTGCCGATCTCACGCTGGAAACCGCCGACGCCGTCACCGTGCGCGACGACCTGACGACGCTGCCCGCCGTGGTGCGGCTGTCCCAGCGTGCCCGCCGGTTCGTGATCGCGAACCTGGTGATCGCGGGTTCGTTCATCGTCGCCCTGGTGAGCTGGCCGCTGTTCGCGCCGTTGCCGCTGCCGTTGGCGGTGGCCTTCCACGAAGGCTCGACGGTGATCGTCGCGCTCAACGGGATGCGGTTGCTCAGGGGCGCGGCCTGGCGGGCATAGTACGCGCGGCACCCGGCGGGCAGCTACCGGCTCAGCTGCCCGCCGGGTGCCGGTGCGCGGAGGCGGTGACAGCCAGGTCGGCCTCGATGCGGGCGGCGCAGTCCCGCAGCCGGGGCAGCATGGTCTGCCGCATCGACTCCAGCGAGGCCCTGCTTGCGTGGCTGGAGACGTTGACCGCGGCCACCACCGCACCGCCCCGGCCGCGGATCGGGGCGGCTAGCGAACGCAGCCCCTCCTCCAGCTCCTGGTCCACCAGCGCCCACCCCTGATCGCGGACGGTGGTCAGCTCCGCGCGCAACGCCTCGGGCCTGGTGATGGTGTGGGGTGTGATCCGCTCGAGCGGGGCGACCTCCAGGTACTCCCGCAGTGCCCGCTCGTCGAGCCCGGCGAGCAGCACGTGCCCCATCGAGGTCGCGTGGGCGGGAAAGCGGGTTCCCACGTTGATGGCCACCGTCATGATCCGGGAAACCGCGACGCGGGCAACATAGACGATATCGGTGCCGTCCAGCACCGACACCGAGCTCGACTCGCCGACCTCGGTCGACAGCCGTTCCAGGTGCGGTTGCGCCACCTCGGGCAGCGACATGCTGGACAGGTACGAGTAGCCGAGCTCGAGCACTTTCGCGGTCAGCGAGAAGTACCGCCCATCGCTCCGCACGTAACCGAGATCGGACAACGTCAGCAGGAATCGCCGTGCCGCCGCCCTCGTCAGCCCGGTGGCGCGCGCGACCTCGCTGAGGGTGAGCTCCGGCGCGTGCTCCCCGAACGCCGTGATCACCGCGAGCCCCCTTACCAGGGACTGCACCCGGTGCGTGCCGCCGTGCCGCGCGCTGTCCTGCCCATCCATCCCGCCTCCCTAACGATCCCCTGCTGGCTGCGGGTAGAGCCGGTCGAACTCGTCGCCGGAGTCGCTCATGCCGTTTCCTTGACGTGCTCGATCAGGTAGCGGTTCACCTCGTCGGCGCATTCCACATTGGCCAGATGGGCGGCCTGTCCGACGATCGCGAACCGGGCCCCAGGGATCGTCTCGGCGATCCGCCTGCCGTGCCCGGGTGGTGTCGCGGGATCCCGCTCACCGGCCAGCACCAGCGTGGGAGTCGCAATACTGCCCAGGCCGCCCGCGAGGTCCATGGTCGCGATGGCCGTGCAGCACGAGGCATACCCCTCGTCCGGTGTCGCCTCGATCATGCCCCGCATCCAGCGGACCGTCTCCGGATGCGCCTCGGCGTATTCCGGTGTGAGCCACCGGTCGACCACGGCACCGGCCACCGCGGTGGTGCCCCTGGCGCGCACCACCTTGGTCCGCTCGGCCCACGGGGTCGGGTCCAGCGCCGCCGATGTGCAGCAGAGTGTGAGGCTGGCCAGCCGGTCGCCTGCGTGCTTGCCCAACCACATGCCGACCATTCCTCCCAGCGACAGCCCCACCCAGTGCACCGGACCGAGGCGGAGCGCATCCAGCAGGGCGACGGCGTCACCGCCGAGATCGGCCATGCTGTACGGGCCGTTCGGCACCGGTGACGCGCCGTGCCCGCGGTGGTCGTACCGCACCACCCGGTACCCGGCCTCGACCAGCGGGCCGACCTGCGGATACCACATCCCCAGGTCACTGCCCAGCGACCCGCTCAGCACCACGGTCGGCGTGTCCGCGTCCCCGCCGGGACCGTCCGCGGTGGCGTGCACCTCGACGCTCATCCGTACTCCTCCTTGTGCTGCTGCCCACCACGGCGATGCCGCGCGAGCGCCCGCGCCACGAAGGTGCGGGCGCTGCCGAGATAACCCGCTGGATCGAGCAGTTCGCCGATCCGCTCCTTGCCGAGGTACCGGCCGACGAGGGTGTCCTCGGCGAGCACCTCGCGCAGCGTCCTGCCGAGGCTGATGCGTAGCCAATGTACCGCCGAGCCGGTACTGCGGATGAGCTCGGTGAGGGGGCGCTCGGGTGGCGCAGCGCCGTGGACCGGTACTCGGGCGTGACAAGGGGCGGGTGCGTGCCATGCGGGGCGCGGCGGTAGTGCGGTGGTTCGAGCCACGACCGGGGCTGCGGCCGGTGCTGGACGCTCATGACTGCCCCTCCAGCACCACGGCAAGGCCCTGGCCGACCCCGATGCACAGGGTGGCAAGGCCCCACCGGCCACCGCCGCGCCGCAGCTGGTGCGCCAGCTGCGCGATCACCCTGCCGCCGGAGGCGCCCAGCGGGTGGCCGATTGCGATGGCGCCGCCGTTGACGTTGACGATGGCGGGGTCGAGCTCGGGCCACTCGGCGAGGCAGGCCAGCGACTGCGCGGCGAAGGCCTCGTTGAGCTCCACGGCATCCAGGTCGGACCAGCCGATCCCCGCCCTACGCAGCGCGATCTCCGCTGCCCGTACCGGGCCGATCCCGAAGGTGTGCGGGTCGACCCCGGCCGCGCCCCGGCCTGCGATCCTCGCCAGGGGTGTCGTCCCGAGCCGCTCGGCCGCCGCTGCGTCGCCGAGCAGCAGCGCGGCGGCCCCGTCGTTCAGCGGCGACGAGTTGCCCGCGGTGACCGTGCCGCCGCTGCGGAACACCGGTTTCAGCGCGGCCAGCTTCTCCATCGAGGTTCCCGCCCGCAGCGACTCGTCGGTGGTCAGCTCGGTGCCGTCGACGCCGACCACGTGGCTGGCGTAGAAGCCGTTGTCCCAGGCCGCGGCGGCGAGCTGGTGGCTCCGCAGCGCGAACTCGTCCTGCTGCTCACGGTCGAGCTTGTAGCGCTCGGCGAGGATCTCGGTGCCTTCCCCGAGCGAGACCGTCCACTGCTCGGGCATAGCCGGGTTGGTCATACGCCAGCCGAGCGTGGTGGAGTGCAACGTGCCGTTGCCCGCGGGAAACCCCTTCTCCGGTTTGGGCAGCACCCACGGCGCGCGGCTCATCGACTCCACACCGCCTGCGACCACCAGCGAGGCCTCGCCGAGCGCGATCACCCTCGACGCCTGCATGGCCGCGTCCATACTGGAACCGCACAACCGGTTGACGGTGCTCCCCGGCACCGAGGTCGGCCAGCCTGCCAGCAGCGCGGCCATCCTCGCCACGTTGCGGTTGTCCTCGCCTGCCTGGTTGGCGTCCCCGAAATACACCTCGTCCACCGTCGCGGGATCGAGACCGATGCGCTCGGTGAGCGCGCGCAGCACGTGAGCTGCCAGGTCGTCGGGCCGGATGTCGGCCAGCTGCCCGCCGTGCTTGCCGAACGGTGTCCGTATCCCGTCGAGGATGTACACGTCACCGGTCACGACGACTCCTCTCCGCCCGCGTCGTCCGATTGTCCGATCAGCGCCCGCAGTGCCGCCAGTTCCTCCTGCGTGGGGGGCGCGGTGGTGGCCGGGTGCTCGGCGACGGTGACCTCCCACCCCGTCGCCTCGCGCACCCGCGCCACCGACACCCCGGGATGCAGCTGGTCGAGCACCAACTCGCGAGTCACCGGATCGGGCCGGAACACGCCGAGGTCGGTGATCACCATCGTCGGGCCCGCACCCGGCAGACCGAGGCGTTCGCGGTCGCCCGCGCCGGTGCCGTACCCGACCGAGGTCACGAAGTCCACCTCGGGAACAAAGCTGCGCCTGCTCTGTTCGGCCACCACGAACACCTCGCGGCAGGATGCTGCGATCTCCGGCGCTCCCCCCGCACCCGGGAGCCTGACCAGGGGATCCGCGTAGTCCTCGCCGATCACCGTGGTGTTGATGTTGCCGAACCGGTCCAGCTGCGCCGCCCCGAGGAAACCGACGTCGATGCGTCCGGGTTGCAGCCAGTAGTTGAACACTTCGGGCACGCCGACCACGGCATCGGCGGTCTCGGCGAGCACGCCGTCACCGATGGACAGCGGCAGCCGGTCCGGTTTCGCGCCGAGCGCGCCCGATTCGTAGATCAACGTGAGGCCGGGTGCGTGGCTGCGGCGTGCCAGGTTGGCCGCGGTGGACGGCAGGCCGATGCCGACGAAGCAGGTGATGCCGTCGCGCAGCGCGCGCGCTGCGACGATCGACATCATCTCGCTCGCGGAGTAGCCGTCGGGGTTCATCCGTACACCACCTCCCCCAGCCAGGACTCGAAGGCGGCCCTGTCCCGGCCGATGGCATCCCACCGCTGGTAGTAGGTGTTGTCCCGCTCGCTGTATCCCTGCGCGTAGGAGGGGTGCGCCCCGCCGGGCACCTCGGCGACCGCGGTGACCGCCCAGCTGGGCAACACCAGCTGCCCGGCCACCGGCTCCAGCTCGTCGACGATCTCCTCCACAGTCACCAGGCTGCGGCGCGCCGCGAGCACGGCTTCCTTCTGTACCCCGACCAGACCCCAGAGCTGCACGTTCCCGGACCGGTCCGCGCGCTGGGCGTGGATGATGGTCACGTCCGGGTTGATCGCCGGTACCGCGGTGAGCCGCTCACCGGTGAACGGGCAGGTGATCGGCTTGACGGTGCCGGTAACCGAGGGGAGGTCGGTACCGGTGTAGCCACGCAACACCGCGAACGGCAGGCCCGAAGCGCCCGCGACGTAGCGGTTGGCCATCCCGGCGTGGCTGTGTTCCTCCAGTTCCAGCGCCGCGGGCCAGGAGTGCTGCACCGCGTCGCGGAACCGGTGCAGCGAGCCGACTCCGGGATTCCCGCCCCAGGAGAAGATCAGCTTGCGCGCGCACCCCGCCCCGATGAGCTGGTCGTAGACGATGTCCGGGGTCATCCGCACCAGGGTGAGGTCCCGCCGCTGCTGTCGGATGATCTCGTGCCCGGCGGACACCGGGATCAGGTGCGTGAATCCCTCTAGCGCCACCTCGTCGCCGTCGTGCACGAGACCGGTGACCGCGTCACCCAGGGAAGGGAGGATCGCCGCCACGTCATCACCCCGCTCGCGCCACCCGACCAGCAAGTGTGCGCTATACGCACATCTGTTCTTCGAATGAACATAATCGATCGCCGGTCGGCGGTCAATCGCCGGCCACTCCCCCGCGGGCGCGGCCGCGGGGGAGCCGGGAGCGCCGCACGTCACGTTCTGCTGCCGAGCTCGATCACGCTCGGATACCGTGGCCTGGATGTCCTCCCCAGCCGAGCGGCAGCTGCGATTCCGGGACAAGGACGCGCCCGCGGCACGTCCCCTCGTGATGGCGATCATCAACCGGACGCCGGACTCGTTCTACGACGCGGGCGCGACCTACGAGCTCGACGACGCCCTGCGGGCCGCGGGCAGCGCTGTCGCCGCTGGGGCCGACATCCTCGATGTCGGCGGAGTCAAGGCCGGCCCTGGGCCGGCCGTCACCGCGGCCGAGGAAACCCGCCGCGTGGTACCACTGATCGCCGCGCTCCGGGAACGGCACCCCGAGGTGATCATCAGTGTGGACACGTGGCGGGGCGAAGTCGGACGTGAGGCTTGTGCCGCGGGCGCCGATCTGATCAACGACACCTGGCAGGGTGCCGATCCCCGGTTGGTCGAGGTGGCCGCCGAGTTCCGCGCCGGGTACGTGTGCTCGCACACCGGTGGGGCAACGCCGCGCACCCGGCCACACCGGGTCAGCTATCCCGACATCGTCGCCGCCGTCGTCGAGGAGGTCACCCGCGGTGCCGAGCGGGCGGTCGCGCTCGGCGTTCCCCGCGAGGGAGTGCTGATCGACCCGACCCACGACTTCGGCAAGAACACCTGGCACAGCCTCGAACTCCTCCGCAGGACCCGCGAGCTCACCACGACCGGGTGGCCGGTGCTGATGGCCCTGTCCAACAAGGACTTCGTCGGCGAGACGCTCGGCGTCGGGCTGGCCGATCGCGTGGACGGCACGCTCGCGGCCACCGCTGTCGCTGCGTGGGAAGGCGCCGCGGTGTTCCGCGCACACGAGGTCGGCCGCACCCGGCAGGTCGTCGACATGGTCGCAAGCATTGCAGGCAGCAGGCCACCTTCACGGACGACGAGAGGGCTCGCGTGAACCAGCACGCAGGAAACACGGCAGCGGCAGCCGCCCCGCGGCGCTGCTCCATTCGGAGGCATCTACCGCACAGCCGGGTGGGGCGAGTGGAACCGCGTCCTCCGGTAGGGGCATAGTGAAGGGCTCGCCCACCCGGAAGGCGACACGGGAGAAGGCGACCGACCGCCATCAACCAGGAAGGGACCGCACCGTGAAGCGCGCGGCGACCGTCATGCTGGCCGCGATCATGATCAGCGGGTGTGGTGGTGACGTGGACAGCGACGCCGACTCGACACCACCGACGGCGACGCCGGACGCCGATGGCGACGAGGACGCAGGGAGCTACACGGTCCGGGTCAGCGTCAGCGGCCCGGACGACACCATCATGGTGGTCGAGCGGGACGGCCAGCAGTCCCCGGTCTCGCTCGGCGGCGAGCCGTTCGACTTCGAGTTCACCGAGGACGGCACCGATCCGGCCGAACTCGACATCGCGGTGTTCGCCAAGACCGAGGACCCCACCGGCGGCCCGGTACGCTGCGCCATCTCCGTCGACAGCGAGACGATCGTCGAGGACTCCGCCACCGCAGCCGACGGCAACGGCCTCGCCGAGGTCGGCTGCACCATGCCCCGCACGACGTGAGCAGGCAGCCAGCCCGCGTGAGGCCGCGTCGGGATCGCGCTCTCACGCCTGCCAGTACGCGGCGAGTTCCCCAGCCAGTGCGAGATCGCCCGCGGTGACCGGGCAGGCACCGTCGACCTCGGCCAGTGTCGCCCGTGGCACGCCTGCCATGGCCAGCGCGGCCGCGGTCACCGCGACCCTCGACCGGTCACCACCGTCGGCGATCTTGACCCCGACCGCCGTGCCATCGGGGCACGCCGCCACGTACGTGCCTTCCGCGCCGTCCTTGGCCAGCAGCCCGGGCGGCGCCCCTAGCAGCTCGCTGACCGCGCGCCCGCTGCCGCCCACCATCTCCGGATGGGTGCGCATGGCGGCGGCGACCCGGCCCTCCGGGGTGTCGGCACCCGCCGCGGCGATCCGGCCGATGGCCCTGGTCACCCCCCGCAGCGACAGCGCGAACAACGGCGCCCCGCAACCGTCAACAGCGACGTGCGCGATCGGCTCACCAGCCAATTCCTCGAGGGTGCGCGCGATCGCTCGCTGCACGGGATGGTCCGGATCGAGATAGCCGTCGCGGGGCTGCCCAAGCAGCTTCGCCGTGGCGAGCATGGCGGCGTGCTTTCCCGAGCAGTTCTGCGGTAGCCGTGCGGCATAGCCACCCGCCGCGAGCCAGTCGCGACGGGCCTGCTGGCCAGCGGGCAGCGACGGGGTGTTCCGCAGCTCCGACTCGTCGAGCCCGTGCTCGGCCAACAACCTGCTAACACCCTCGATATGGCGCGGCTCGCCGGAATGGCTCGCCACCGCCAGCGCAAGCAGCTCGTCGGGCAGGTCGAGCCCGCTACGCACCATGGCCGTACCCTGCACCGGTTTCACCGTGGATCGCGGGTAGTACGCGGCGTCCGCATCGCCGACCGCGAGCAGCTCGGCACCATCGCCATCCAGCACCACGACGGAACCGTAGTGCACGCTCTCCACCATCCCGGCACGCATCGCGTAAGCAACCGGTTCGTGTGCGGGTACGCGCTTCTCCGCGGCACGCATAGCCTTCCTCCCAGCGGTCCTCTCACTCGTTTCCGGGCAACGAGCCCGACCTCACCCAGCGCGCAACGCCAGTGCCTCACCGTCGAGTATGTCGATGGCCCCGTAACGCACCCTGATCAACCCGTCCCGCTCGAACTCCTTGAGGACCTTGTTCAGCGAGGGCCTGCGCACCCCAAGCATCGCGGCCAGCGTCCGCTGTGGCAGCGGCACCTCCCCGTCGATGGTCTCCTCGGCGAGTAACGAGGCCACCTGCTCCGAGAGCGTGCGCCCCAGCAGGCCGAGCAACCGGTTCTGGCTGGTCGTCAACCGCAAGCACACGCTCGACAACCACCGCCTCGCGATGGCGGGCCGCTTGGCGAGCAGCCGCTCGAACTCGGAGCTGTCCAGGTACAGGGCGGTGACCGCGCCGGTGGACCGCGCGGTGTACGGGAAGGGCATGTCCAGCAGGTGCTGCACGTCGCCCTCGACATCACCCGGCTGCAGCAGGTGCACGACAATGCGCCTGCCACCCGAGCCGACCGACAGCTCGATCCGGCCATGCTGCACGATCCACACGCCGCCCGAGACACTTCCCGCACCGAACAGCTTGGTGCCCTCCGCGAACCGGAAGGTGCGCAGCGAACCGGCGAGTGCGGCGATGTCGTCCCTGTTCAGCGGGGCTGACTCCCCCCTGCCCACGCAGCGGGCGACCCACGCGGCCTGCCTGATCGCGTCCTCGGAGCGCTCAACGGCGCCGATCATGCGCAGCGGCCCGTCCAGCAACGACCGGTTGATGCCTGGCAGCGAAGTATCGGGCACGCGGTCCAGTGTGTCATGCGGCCCGTGTTGCGGGAACCGAGACGTGCGAAGGTGCCCGCCGCACGCCCGTCAGCGCCCGACGACCGCGATGGCAGAGGCCACCAGGCTGCCGCAGTAGAGCTCGCCGTCGTACTCGCGGACGCCGGTGAGCATGGTGAATCCGTCGACGACGCCCCGGTGGCCACGCACGGCAGTGCCCGACTCGTCGAAGCCCAGCACGCTCACCGTGCGCCCCGGCGACGGTTGCAGCCGCTCGGGTAGCGCGCGCACCAGCGCCCGTGCCGGGTCCGGCAGGCGCTGCACGACCGGGAGCGTGGTGACCGCAGGGCTGGGAACGGCCACCCAGATCAATCCGTCGGTGCCGGTTGCGGCGTTGTCCGGGTACCCGCTCAGCCCGGACGCGAACAGCTCGCACTGCCCGGCCCGCTGCCCGGAAAGCCACAGCCGGTGCAGCGCGCAGCCGCCCGTCTCCGCCACGACGAGGAACGATTCGTCAGGCGCGAGCGCGACCCCGTTGGCGAACTGTAAGCCAGCCATCACCTCGGTGACCGTCCCGTCGGGATCACGCCGGAACACGCGTCCCGATCCGGTGCGTTCGATCAGGTCGGCGCGGAATTCGGGGATCGGGAAGCGCTGCGAGGAATCGCTGAAGTAGACCGTGCCGTCGGCGGCGACGGCCGCGTTGTTGCAGCACAGGATGCGTTGGCCGGCGACGGTGTCCACCAGCGTCCGTATCGCGCCGGTCTCGGGGGATACAGCGAGTAGCCCGTGATCGGAAGCGCAGACCACGAGCTCGCCGTCCCGGCCGAGCTCGATCCCGAGCGGCCGTCCCGGCGTCCGTGCCACCGTATCGATGCGGTGGCCGCCGTCGCTGATCCGGATGATCCTGCCGTCGTCGAGACCCGTGTAGATCCGGCCGTCGCCGTCGAGGACCACGTCCTCCGGTCCCCGGCCGTTGATCGGGATCAGGGTGGTTCCCTCGAACGATGCCAGTGTCATTTTCGCTCCCGCCTACCGGTAGGTGAGTAGGGCCGCCGCGTCGTGTTCCAGGTGGCCGTGTTCGTTGAACGACACCAGGCTCGTTCCCGAACGGCCGGTGACGAACTTGGTGATCCCCACGTTGCAGGTGACCCGGTGCAGCGGCACGAAGCCGTCCGCCTGGCAGCCCAGCTCCCGCGCGACCAAGGCCCCGATCACCCCGCCCGAGGTGACCACCAGCGCGTCCTCGCCCCTGTTCAGCTCCGCAACCAGCTCGTCCAACGCCTCGGTGACGCGTGCCGCGAAGCCCGACCAGTGTTCGAGGGCCTGCCCGTTGCTTGCTTCGCCAGCGCCGTCAGCCGCGATCCAGCGCAGCAGCGCGCCGTCCAGCATCTCCTGCACCCGCCCCCCTGCCGCACCAGGGTTCCCGCCCGCACCGAGCTCGGCGTGGGCGGCCAGAACCGCCTCGTGATCGTACTCGTTCCAGCGTGGATCCTCGATAGCGTCGAAACCGGCGGCTGCAGCGGTGTCGCGCTGCCTGCGCAGCGTGCCGCACCGCACCCGCGTGATGCGCCCCGTCCTGCGGCGCAGTTCCTCGCCCACCGCCGCCGACTGCCGGGCGCCCAGTTCTGAGAGCTCGTCGTAGTCGCGCGCCCCGAAGGAGGCCTGCCCGTGCCGCACGAGATAGACGGCTCCCATCTACAGCGACCCTCCCTGCTCGATGATGCGCTCGCACCGGTCTTCGAGGTAGCCCACGAACATCCAGAACTCGGCGAAGGCCGGGTTCGTCGTCTGCCCGTCGTGGTAGCGGCGGTAGATCTGCTGGATGATCACCGCGAGCCGGAACAGCCCGTAGACCTCGTAGAACGTCCAGTGCTCCGGATACAGGCCGGTGAGCTGGGCGTAGCGCTCGACGATCTGCTTCCTGGTGAGCATGCCAGGCAGGTGGGTGGGCTGTCGCCTGCTCGCGTGCATGACCTCGTCGTCGTCGGCCTGCACCCAGTACGCCAGCGTGGCGCCCAGCTCCATCAGCGGGTCGCCGAGCGTGGCCATCTCCCAGTCGAGCACCCCGACTACGCGCCACGTCCCCGGCGCGTCGAAGACGATGTTGTCGAACCGGAAGTCGTTGTGGATCAGGCAGGTCCGAACGTCGTCCGGCTCGTTGGCGGCCAGCCACCGCATCACGTTCTCGAAGTCGCCGACGTTGTCCGTCCGCGCCCTGCGGTAGCGATCCGACCATCCCGTGATCTGCCGGTGCACGTACCCCGCACCTTTGCCGAGGTCGGCAAGGCCAGCGGCGCGGGGGTCCACATTGTGCAGCTCGACGAGCGTGTCGACGAACCGTTCGGCCAGCGTCCGCGCCTGCCCGGCGTCCACCTCCATGCCCTCCGGCGGGTCACTGCGCAGGATGATGCCCGTCAGCCGCTGCATCACGTAGAACTCGGAGCCGATCACGCCCGGGTCGTCGCAGAACGCGAGCACCTCGGGCACGTAGCCGAACACCGGCTTCAACCCGGCCTGTACGCGGTACTCCCGCCCCATGTCGTGCGCGGAGGCGGCCTTCTCGCCCGCGGGCGGTCTGCGCAGGACCAGGTCACGATCCGGGTAACGCAACAGGTAGGTGAGGTTCGACGCGCCGCGCGCGAACTGCCGCACGGCTGGTGGGCCGTCCAGCCCGTCCAGCCGGGCGGCCAGCCAGGCGTGCACGGCGTCGACGTCGAAGGCGTCCTCGTCCCGGACCTCGCCGGGAGTATCCACCGTTTCACTCACGAGAACTTCCTCACCCACCCCAGCGGGGCGAACCGGAGCACCTGGGCGAGCGGCGTCCACGGCCACCACGGTACGTAAGCCTTCGGGCGTTCCCGCTCAATCGCCGCGACCAGCGCCTTCGCGCCCTTCTCAGCGTCGGCCATCAGCGGGGTCTTGCGCGCGCGGCCGGTCATCTCCGACTCGATGTAGCCGGGATACAACGTGGTCACCGCGATCGGCCCGCCGTGGTGCTGCGCCCTGATCCCCTCCGCGAGCGAGGCTGCGGCCGCTTTGGACGCCGCGTAGGCGGTGACGTTGCCGCGCATGCCGCGCACCGCGGCCACCGAGGAGACCACCACAAGGTGGCCTGTGCGCTGCTCGTTGAAGATCTCCACGGCCGCCTCGCACTGGGCGAGCAGGCCGATGACGTTGGTCTCCACCGTCTCCCGGTTCGCGTCGACGTAACCGGTACCGATCGGCTGCCCCTTACCGAGCCCGGCGTTGGCGATCACCCGGTCCAACGAGCCCAGCTCGGCGCGGAACGCGCCGAACACCTCGAACACCGCCTGCTGATCGGTCACGTCGAGCTTGCGGGTCAGCACCGTGATGCCCGGGTGCCGCTCTCGCAGCTGACCGGCGAGCTGGTCCAACCGGTCGGTACGCCGTGCACACAACGCCAGGTTGTGTCCCTTGGCGGCGAACTCCCGCGCTATGCCTTCGCCGAGCCCGGAGCTGGCTCCGGTGATCACGATGTTGGTGCGGCGCCTCGTTCGATCGCGTGCCATCACGTCCCTTTCCCTGTCATGTTTCGCCATGCGTGTGGTCGCCTAGCGCGTGCCTCACCCACCCGGCACCTCGCGGTACGGGGCCAGTTCGAGGCGGGCGACGACCCCGAGGTGCACCTCGTCGGGGCCGTCGGCCATGCGCAGTGACCGTGCGCCCGCGTAGGCACCGGCCAGCGGAAAGTCGTCGGTGAAGCCCGCCGCGCCGTGCAGTCGCATGGCCGTGTCGATCACGCGTTCGGCCATCTCCGGCACCGCCGCCTTGATCTGCGACACCTCGGAGAACGCGGCCCCGATACCCCGGGTGTCGAGCAGCCAGGCGGTGTAGAGGACCAGCAGCCGCGCCTGATTGATCTCGATCCGCGCCCTGGCGATGCGCTCCCGATTGCCGCCGAGATTGATCAGCGGCTTGCCGAACGCGTTGCGCTGGGTGCCCCGCCGGGCGGCCAGTTCGAGCGCCCGCTCGGCGAGCCCGATCAATCGCATGCAGTGATGCACGCGGCCGGGTCCCAGCCTGCCCTGGGCGATCTCGAATCCCCGCCCCAGCCCGGCGATCACGTTGTCCCTTGGGACACGCACGTCGGTGAAGCTGACCTCGCCGTGCCCATAGGGTTCGTCGCGGTAGCCGAATACCGGCAGCATGCGCTCGATGCGGAAGCCGGGAGCGTCGGTGGGCACGATCACCATGGAGTGGCGCTGATGCCGGTGCGCGTGCGGCTCGGTCAGCGCCATAAAGATCACGAACCGGCAATGCGGGTGCCCCACCCCGGTGCTGAACCACTTGCGGCCGTTGAGCACCACGTCCTCGCCGTCGGGCACCGCCGTCGCCGTCATGTTGGTCGCGTCGGAGGACGCCACATCCGGTTCTGTCATACAGAACGCCGAGCGGACGCGGCCGTCGAGGAGCGGATCGAGCCACTGCCTGCACTGCTGGTCGCTGCCGTAGTGCAACAGCACCTCGGCGTTGCCGGTGTCCGGAGCATTGCAGTTGAAGACTTCCGGTGCGATGGACGAGCGCCCCATGAGCTCGGCGAGCGGCGCGTAATCCACGTTGGACAACCCGGTCTCGCCTGCCCCTTCAGGGAGGAACAGGTTCCACAACCCTTCGTGCCGCGCCTTGGCCTTGAGCTCCTCGATAACCGGCAGAACCACCCACGGGTCCTCGAGACCGCGCAACGTTCGCAGGTACTCCGGCTCGACCGGTTCGATCTCCCGCGTCAGGAAATCGGCGACCCGCCGCCGGTAGTCCTCCGCCCTTGCTGATGGCGTGAAATCCATGGCCGGGGATATTACGAGGCGGCGAGCTCGTGACGCAGCAACTTCCCGGTGGCGTTGCGGGGAAGCACGTCGTAGAACTCCACGTCCCTCGGCACCTTGTAACGCGCGAGGTTGGCCTTGACGTACTGCTTGATCTCCTCGGCGGTGGTGGTCGCGCCCTCGGCGAGCACGACGCACGCCTTGAGGCGCTGGCCGAACTCCTCGTCATCCACACCCACGACCGCAGCCTCCAGGATGTCGGACCGCTCGGTGAGCAGGTTCTCCACCTCGAGCGGGTACACGTTCTCCCCACCGGAGACGATCATGTCGTCGTCCCTGCCCACGACGAACAGCAGCCCGTTCTCGTCGAAGTAGCCCACGTCACCGCTGGCGAGCAGGCCGTTGATGACCTCCTTGTTCCTGCCATCGGTGTAGCCGGTGAAGCTGAGCCCGCTGCCGACGAAGATGCGCCCCACCTTGCCCGGCTCGGTGATCCGGTTCCCGTTGTCGTCGTAGAGCTCCACCCGGCACCCCACGGGAGTCTTGCCCGCGGTGCTCGGCGCGGCACGCAGCTCCTCGGGTGTGGCCACGGTGGCCACCGCGACCTCGGTGGAGCCGTACAGGTTGTAGAGCACGTCGCCGAAGATGTCCATGGTCCGGGTCACCACATCGGTGGGGATCGCCGACCCCGCGGCGAAGATGATCCGCAGCGACGAGGTGTCGTACTTGGCCAGCGTCTCGGCTGGCAGGTCGATAATGCGCTGCAGCATCGTCGGGACCAGCACCAGCGCGGTGCACCGGTGATCCTGGACACGCCGCAACGCCTCCTCCGGATCGAACGAGCGCGTCAGCACCACCTTGCACCCCAGCGCCCAGGACAGCAGCGCCTGTGACAGACCGGTGCCGTGGAAGATGGGCGCGGCGATGAACGTCACCTCCCGCTTGCGCAGCGGGATCCGGTCGAGGAACTGCGCAGAGGCCAGCGGCGACGTGCGCTCTCGCGGCGCACCCTTCGGCGTGCCGGTCGTACCGCTGGTCAGCAGGATGAACCCGCCCGGCCGATCCGGCACAGCCACGGGACGATCGTCGACGCCCGCGATGAGCTCGTCGAGCAGCGGGACGGACCCGTCACCGGGGGTGTCGCTGTCGGCCCAAGCCAGGTAGCGCTCCACCGCGGGATCAACCGCATCGAGCAGCTCGGTGAACTCCTCGTCGTAGATCAGCGCGCGTACACCTTCGCGCCGGGCGACATCTGCGAGCTGCGGCTTGGCGAACCCGGTGTTCATCATCAGCAGCTTCGCGCCGAGCTTGCCGGAGGCGGCCATCGCGGTCACCAGGCCCCGGTGATCCCGGCAGAGGGCGGCCATCACGGTGCCCGCGCGGATGCCACGTGCCGACAGTGCCCTGGCCAACGCATTGGCTCGGTTGTTGAGCTCGCTGTAGGTGAGCTCCCCGAGCTCATCGGCCAGCGCGACCTCGTGGCCGTGCTCGCGGGCGGCCATGTCGATCACCCCGGCGAACGGTCCGTACTTGCGAATCGACCGCAGCGAGCGCAGGCTCTGGTCCGGCCTGCCAGCCAACCCCGACCGGCGAAGCACGATCGCGCTGCGACCGAGGACACCTGCCTTGTGCGCGACGCCTTTCACCACCGATGACGGGCCCATCAGTTGCACCTCCGTAAACCACGCGCCATCCACACAGCGCCGTACCGCCGGTATCTGCAACTGACCCTAACGAACCGGGAGCACCCGATCCAGACCCAGCACCCACGTTACCTACTGCCGAGTAGACAAATCGGGTGGATCCCGTGCGTACCGCTACCCCGCCAGCTCGTCCAGCGCCCGGCGCACCCGCTTCTCCGATACCGGGTAGGCGGTGCCGAGCGTCTGAGCGAAAAAGCTGACGCGCAACTCCTGCAACATCCATCCGATGTCCTCGGCGCGGCCGTCGCCGCCTGCCCGGATCCCGGCGCGTACCTCGTCCAGCTCCTCCTCGAACGCGTGCACCACCCGCATCCGCTCGGTGTCGCGATCGGCCGCGGTTCGTAGCTTGCCCGCCCTGCGCTCGATCGCCTGCAGGTAACGGCGCACGTCGGGTAGCCGATGCCAGCCGGTCGCGGCGACGAAGCCGTCGTAGACGAGCTCCCCGAGCTGTCGCTGCATGTCGGCACGTGCCTCGGCGAACGCGGCCTCGGGAAGCTCCGCCACCACCTGTCGGGCGCCATGCCAGGCGAGGAGCACCCCCCGGACCCGTTCGAGCGTGTCGGCCACCCTGCTGTCCAGCCGTTGCCGCACCTTCTCCACCAGCGTCGCGAAACCCGCCGCGTCCCACGCGGGCCCACCCACCTCGGTGATCAGCGCATCCGTGGCGCACCGTATGCAGTCGTCGAGCAGCTCACCGACCCCGCCGTGCGGGTTGTGCGCCAGCTCCAATTTGGCGGTGTTGGACAGCGTGCGGCGCAGCGACTTGCGCGGGGAGGGCACGTTCAGCAACACGAGCTTGCGGGTGCCCTCGAGCATCGCCGCGTGCTGCTCGTCCGGGGTAGCCAGCACCCGCACATCCACCGCATCGCCCGCGTCGACCAGTGCGGGAAAGCCGGCCACGCTCCCGGCGTCCTCGCTTTCCGCGCGGAACGAGCGGGGCAGCTCCGCCATCGACCAGTCCCGCAGTCCCCGGCGTTCGACGTCTCCAGCTGCCCTGGACAGCTCCGTACGAAGCTGCGGGGCCAGCCGGTTGCGCAGCGCACGCAGATCCTTGCCCTCGCCAAGGGTGCGCTGGTGCTCGTCGGCCACCCGGAACGTGATCAGCAGGTGATCGGGCACCCTGCTGTAATCCCAGGAATCGGAGGGTATCTCGACACCGGTCAGCTGCCGCAGCTCACGGGCGAGCGCGCCCTCGATCGGTTCGACGTACGGGGTCAACCGCTCCCGCACCGCCGCCGCGGTGTCGGGCGCGGGCACCAGGTGCTTGCGGATCGGCTTGGGCAACGCCTTGATCAGCGCGGTGATCAGCTCCCCTCGCAACCCGGGAACCTGCCACCCGAAGGCCTCGGCGCCGGAATCGGCGACCTGGTTCAGCGCGGCCAGCGGGATGTGCATCGTGACACCGTCCGCGTCGGAACCCGGCTCGAACTGGTAGGTCACCGGCAGCTCGATGCTGCCGTGCCGCCACGTCCGGGGGAACTCTCCCTCGTCCACATCGGAGGCGGTGGCATTGATCAGCATCTCCCTTGTGAAATGGAGCAACTCGGGTTGCTCCCGCCTCACCTGCTTCCACCAGGTGTCGAAGTGCCGCGCCGAGACGACCTCGTCGCCGACGCGCCGGTCGTAGAACTCGAACAGCGTCTCGTCGTCGACGAGGATGTCCCTGCGGCGCGCCCGTTCCTCCAGCTCGGCGACTTCGTCGAGGAGCGCGGCGTTGTCGTGGAAGAACCGGTGCTCGGTGTGCCAGTCGCGCTCGACGAGCGCGTGGCGGATGAACAGCTCGCGGCACAACGGCGGATCGACGGCGCCGTAGTTGACCTTGCGTCCCTCGACGATCGGCACGCCGTAGAGCGTCACCTTCTCCTCGGCCATCACCGCACCCCGCTTGCGCTCCCAGCGCGGCTCCGAGTAGCTACGCCGCACCAGGTGCCCGGCGAGCTTCTCGATCCATTCCGGCTGGATCCTGGCTACCACCCGCCCCCACAGCCGAGAGGTCTCCACCAGCTCGCCCGCCATCACCCACCGCGGGTTCGCGCGGAACAGTGCCGACCCGGGAAAGATCGCGAACCGCGCGCCGCGCGCGCCAAGGTAGTCCTTCCTGGCATTGTCCCACAATCCGATGTGGGACAGCATCGCCGACAGCACGCTCAGGTGGATACGCGCATAGCCCGGATCGCTCGGCTCGTCGTGGCTCAGCTCCTCCCCGCCGACTCGCATGCCGAGCGAGGTGGCGGTCTCGCGCAGTTGGTTGTAGATGTCCTGCCATTCCCGTACCCGCTGGTGGTTGAGGAACTCGGAGCGGCACAGCCTGCGGAACTTGCTCGATGACAGCTCGCGCTGCCGGGACCGCAGGTACCCCCAGAGGTTCAAGTAGGACAGGAAGTCGGAATGGGGGTGGGCGAACCGTGCGTGCATGGTGTCGGCGGCATCGGTGTGCTCGGCAGGCCGCTCCCTCGGGTCCTGGATGGACAGCCCAGCCGCGATCACCATAACCTGCCGGGCGCAGCCTTGCTGCTCGGCCTCCACGACCATCCGTGCCATGCGGGGATCCACCGGGAACCGGGCAAGCTTGCGACCGATCGCCGTGAGGCGGTGCGCGGAATGCTTCCCGCGACCACGACCGCCGCCGGAATCGCCGCGATCGCCGTCGCCGTCACGGCGCTCGTCGGGGCGCTGCTCGAGGGCGCCGAGCTCGCGCAGCAGCTGCACGCCGTCGGTGACCTGCCGTGGATCCGGCGGGTCGAGGAACGGGAAGTCGGCGATGTCCCCGAGCCGGGCCGCACTCATCTGTAGGATCACCGAGGCGAGGTTGGTGCGCAGGATCTCCGGGTCGGTGAAGCGCGACCGGGAGGCAAAGTCCTCCTCGGAGTACAGCCGGATGCACACCCCCGGCCCGATACGCCCGCACCGGCCCTTGCGTTGCTCGGCGGAGGCCTGCGACACGGGCTCGATGGGCAACCGCTGCACCTTGAGGCGGTGACTGTAGCGCGAGATCCGTGCCGTTCCCGCGTCGATCACGTACGAGATCCCCGGCACCGTCAACGAGGTCTCGGCCACGTTCGTGGCGAGCACGATCCGGCGATGGCGTTGCTGCTGGAACACCCGTTGCTGCTCGGCGCCGGACAGCCTGGCGTACAGCGGCAGGATCTCGGCTCCTGCCGACTCGCGCGCCGCGAGCGCTTCCGCGGTGTCGCGGATCTCCCGCTCTCCCGACAGGAACACCAACATGTCCCCCGGCCCCTCCGCGGCGAGCTCGTCGACCGCGTCGCAGATCGCCTGCACCTGGTCGCGGTCCGGATCCGCGTCCGGATCGTCCGGATCGACCACCGGCCGGTAACGCACCTCGACGGGATAGGTGCGGCCGGAGACCTCCACCACAGGGGCCGGTCGGTCACCGTCTCCGAAATGCCTGGCGAACCGCTCCGGCTCGATGGTGGCCGAAGTGATGATCACCTTGAGGTCCGGCCTGCGCGGCAGCAACCGCTTGACGTACCCGAGCAGGAAGTCGATGTTGAGGCTACGCTCGTGCGCCTCGTCGATGATCAACGTGTCGTAGGCCCGCAGCATCGGATCGTGCTGGATCTCGGCGAGCAGGATACCGTCGGTGGCCACTTTGATCAGTGTCTCCGGACCGACGGTGTCGGTGAAGCGCACCTTCCAGCCAACGGCCCCGCCCGGTTCGGTTCCCAGTTCCGAGGCCAGCCGCTCGGCCACCGAGCGTGCCGCGATGCGCCGCGGCTGGGTGTGGCCGATCATGCCGCGCACGCCCCTGCCGAGTTCGAGGCAGATCTTCGGCAGCTGGGTGGTCTTGCCCGAGCCGGTGTCGCCAGCCACGATCACCACCTGGTTGTCCCGGATGGCCTCGGCGATGCCCTCGCTGCGCTGGCTGACGGGAAGTTCGGCTGGGTAGCTGACAGAGGGAACGGCCGCGTGCCGTGCGGCGATACGCGCCTCGGCCGCGGCGACCTCCTCGGTGAGCTCCTGCCACGCCCGCTGCCGCGCCGCGCGATCGCGCATCTTGCGGGTGCGGTCGATCCTGCGGCGGAGTCGCTGCCGGTCGGTGAGCGACACCTCGTCGAGGCGTGCGCGCAACGCACCTGGTGCGTCGGCGGATTTCTCGGTCGCGGCGGCCGCGTCACTGGTCGCCGCCGATCGTGTCGTGGCCATACCGCTGTCCAGGGTATCGAGCCGCCGCGGACGCCTGTTCACACTCCCGCTCGGGGTGTGCTTGCCAGCACCCGCCGCGCCGCGCTGTCGAGTACGTCCAGCGCCTCGCCGAGCGGCGGTGACT
The DNA here is from genome assembly GCF_033042135.1 of Haloechinothrix sp. LS1_15. Lineage (NCBI taxonomy): Bacteria > Bacillati > Actinomycetota > Actinomycetes > Pseudonocardiales > Pseudonocardiaceae > Haloechinothrix > Haloechinothrix sp. LS1_15. Next base: position 58,359 of record NZ_WBXM01000009.1, read on the forward strand.
CTCCCGCACCTGCCCGCGTGACCACCAGCACCCGCCGGGACGGCGGTGGATCGCCGTGCAGCGGCACCCGCACCACATCGTGCTCGCCTGACCAGCGCGCCAGGCGTGACACCAGCGCGACGCCGAATCCCGCCGCGACCAGCGCCGTCCCGGTGTCCCAGTCGTTGCTGTAGTGCGCCACCGCCGGGGCGAAGCCCGCCTGCGCGCAGGCGCCGAGCACCAGCTGGTGAAATGCCGTGCCGGGCCGGGCCACGATCCACGGCTCGGCCGCGGCGTCGGCCAGCGAGATGCTCGCCCGGTGCGCGAACCGGTGTTCGCGATGTACCTGTAGGTCCAGCGGTTCGTCGATGAGGGGGCGCTGGTCGAAGCGCGCGTCCGAGGTGGGTGGTGTGGTCGGAGTGAGGACCACCACGGCGAGATCGGCCTCCCCTGCGAGGAGCAGGCTGTAGCATTCCTCCGGCTCGGCCTCGATGACGGTGGTACGCAGCCGGGGGTAGCGCTCGGTGAGCGCCCGAGCGACCTCGGGCAGCAACGGCGCGGCCACCGTGCTGAACCCGCACAGCCCCACAGTTCCGGTGACCTCGCCCGCGCGGGCGGTCAGCTCGGCCCGCGCCCGCTCCCACTGGGTGAACAGCACGTCCGCGTGCTCCAACAGGGCCCGTGCCGCCGAAGTCAGCACCACCCGGCGTCCCCGCTGGCTCAGCAGCGGCACGCCCAGTTCCCTTGACAGCTGCCTGAGCTGGTGTGAGACCGCCGAGGGCGTGTAGTTCAACGCACCGGCCGTCGCCGTCACCGTGCCGTGGTGCGCGAGCAGCCGCAGGACGTGGAGTCGCGAGTCAATCATGCGGTTATTTTGCACGATTTTATTGCGAAACGTTCGCTTTTCTTTCACTGTTATGCCGCTGCACGCTGGACGCCGTGCCCCTGTCACACGTGGACTCCCCCGCACCTCGCAGGTACCGTCCCGGGCGCCGCGCAGGCTGTACCGGCCTCGCGGCCGCTCGCGCGCGGCTCGCGGCGGAGCGGGTGGCGGCGATACTGGCGCTTGCCGCGCTGTCCGCGGCGGCCAACGCGGCAAGCCCGCTCTACCCCACCTACCGGGCCGTACTCGGTACCTCGGATCTGGTTATCACCGCGCTGCACACCACATACGCCGTGGTGGCCGTGGTGGCGCTGCTGGTACTCGGCCCCGTGGCCGACACGCTCGGCCGGAGGCCGGTGCTGGTCGCGAGCGCGCTCACCGCGGCGATGGGAACCGCGTGCCTGACGGCGAGCTCCTCGCTCGCGTGGTTGTTCGCCGGTCGCGCGCTCCTCGGTGTCGCGCTCGGCACGGCAACCGGGGCCGGGGTCGCCGTGCTCGTCGAGCGTGCGGCGCCCGGGCGCGCGCCGCGCGCCTCGCTGCTGGCCACGATGGCCGTCCTCGCGGGCACCGGAGCGGGGCCGCTGGTCACCGGCGTACTCGCCGATTTGGGCTCGTCCCCGCTACTGGTGGCCTACCTGCCTACGCTCGCGCTGCTCGCCGTGACGGTGGCCGCGGCATGCGTGATCGACGACGCGGGCGCCATGTCCCACGGCGCACCCGCGCGGTGGCGGCCGCGGGTGCCCGAGATCCCGGCCACCGTGCGACGGCGGTTCACCGTAGCGGCCGCCAGTGGGTTCGCGGCGTGGTCGGTGGCCGGGGTGTTCCTCGCGTTGCTTCCCGCGGTGGCCGCCGAGGTGACGGGACGGATCGACCACGCGCTATCCGGCGGGATCGTCGCCGCCCTACTGCTGTGTTCGGCGCTGGCACTGCCGCTGGGCTACCGGCTGGCCGCAGGCGTGGCTCAGGCGTTCGGGCTGGTCACGTTGAGCCTCGGGCTCGTGGTGCTCGCAGCCTCACAGCTGGCGGTCGTCCCTGGCGAGACACTGCGTCTCGGCTTGCTCGGCATTGCGGCGGTGCTAGCAGGCATCGGTCACGGCCTCGCCTACTGGGGTGCCGCGGCCGATGTGGACGCCTGCGCCGTCCGGAACCGCGCGGGCATCACCTCGGCGCTGTACGTGCTCTGCTACCTGGGCGCGGGCCTGCCCGCGATCGGGGTGGGTGCGCTGAGCCTGATCCTGCCGCTGAGCACCGCCATCGTGGTGTTCGTGTTGTTGCTGTGCTTCCTGGCGATCCCGTTGATCCCGGTGCCCGCGCTGGCCACCGGCCAGCGCGGGCACCGGTCCTGATGGGCGGCACCCGGATCGCACGGTTACTCCGGGATCCCCGGCTGGGACATCCGCAGCTTGTCGCACAACCGCTCGAGGGTGCGCAGCTCCTCCTCATCCAACGCACCTCCGACGTACTTCGCGATAGCCTCCGCGTGGCCACGTCCCACTCTGCGCTGCACGCGCGAACCGTGCTCGGTCAGTACGACCACCGTGCCCCGCCCGTCGGTCGGGTCACGCTCGCGACGCACCAGCCCATCCGCCTCCATCCGCTCGACAAGCCTGCTCAGGCTCGGCTGCGCGAGCAGCACGTGCTCGTTGAGCTCGTTGAGCCGCAGCCGCGAACCGGGGAACAGGGTGAGGTTGTAGAGCACGTCGTACTCGCTGAGGCTGATCTCGGCAGAACGGAAGCTCCGCTTGAACCGGCGCAGCAACGTGACCTGAGAACGGAACAACGCTTCCCATGCATAGACGGCCTGTTTGTGGCCGTACTCCATTCGCCCACCTCCGATGTATCGTGCGCGCGGCGCCTCCCCCGGAGGTTGTCACACCTCCGCGCCACTCCCACGCCGCAGGGAAAACGTGGAACTCCGGGCAGGTTCACCATCCTGCCAGCGGCGGACGATCACTGTGGGCGATTCGAAGGAATTGCTCGCCCGGCTCAGTAGCCGATCTCGGCGAGACGATCGCTGACGCGCGCATCGGTGGAGACGATCGGTGCCTCGCCTGCCACCCAGGGGTCACCTCCGAAGTAGCGCTGGAAGATCCGCTCAGCGGTACGGGTGGCCAGCGCCTGGCTGGTCAGCGTCGGGTTGGGACCTCCGACGGCATTGGGAAGCGCGGAGTTGTCCGCGATGAACAGCCGCCTGACCGCGCGGGTTTCGGCGTCGGCGTCCAGCACCGAGTTGGCCTCGGACGCTCCCATCCGCATGCTCGACTGCACGTGCAGGATCAAGGGTGCCCAATCGATCCGGTACACCTTCCTCGCGCCTGCCCCGCGCAACAGCTCGGTGGCCTTCCTGGCGAGGAACTCGCGGTTGCGGTTGGTCCGCGCCGAACGGCTGCGGCGGGGGAAGGAGACCTTGGCGACCGGGCCGTGTTCATCGGCGGGAAAGGCCGACGGCACCACCCTGTTCTGCGGCTCGACGTCGTCGTCGGTGATGACGAGCACGTTCAGCAGGTTGTCCAGGCCGCCGTCCAGCAGATCCTTGAACTCCGGTCCCATGATCCGACCGGCCGCGCCGTCCCATGGTCCGGTCATGCCGCGCCCGTTGGTGTACTGCCCCCGGATGCCGCTGTCGGACAGTGTGGTGGCGAACGCCTGCAACGCGGGTGGCAACCCCACGTTCTCGAGGCCGCCGTACGGCGGGTAGTCGAGGCGCGCAGCCGAACCCGGGCCCTTGGAGCTACCGGTCGGCTCGTCGAAGACACCGGTGATCCAGTCGAAGAAATGGTCGGTGTAGCCGCGACCGACCCAGTCGTTCGGGTTGGGCAGCCCGCTGTTGAACCACAGTCTCGGGTTCTCGGTACAGCCGCCTGCCATGACCACGACCCGGGCCTCCTCCCGGTGGCTGTCACCGGTGACGTTGTCGCGCCAGGTGACCCCGGTCGCGGTGAGCGCACCACCGGAATTCTCGGCGTGCACCTGCGTCACGTAGGCATCGGTGATCAGCTCGATGGGTTTGCCGCCGTCTGCCCAGGCATCGGCGGTCAGGGCCATCGGTATGTAGCTGTTGTCCGTCGACCGCTTGGCGAACTGGTTGCGTGGCGCGCTGACCGGCCGCATGCATCCCTGGAAGCAGTACCCGCACAGCGTGCAACCGGTGGCATCGGGGTGATGCAGCAGGTTGGTGTCGGTCGTGCGACCCGCGTTACCTCCCGGTTGCAGGATGGCGTTCTCCTGCGGCCGGTAGGACGGCTCCAGTGTGGTCTTGGTGGTCTGCACCGGAAGCCCGAGCGTCTCACAACCGTCGAAGAACACCCGCTCCTTGGTGGCCATCACAGCGGTTTGCACCGGCAGGGTCTGCTCGACCCACTCGTAGTACGGCACCAGCTCGGAGTACGGGAACGGGAAGCGATGCTCGACGTCGTACTCGTCGCGGTCCGCGCCGTCGTACCCAGCGAACACTCCCGGCAGCGCCCTTGGCGAGTTGCCGTAGTAGTGCACCGTTGTACCGCCAACTCCGGCGAGTTGCCACACGAAGGAATTCTGCGGCCATTCCTTGAACCAGGCCGGACGCGAACGATCCGAGGGGCCGAGCCGGAAGTAACCGGTCAACGGGTTGTTCGCGTCGTTTTCGAAGGAGGTCCACTGCTGGCGCGGATCGTCGTGGCGTGGGCCCGCCTCGAGCACCAGCACGTCGAGGCCCCTGGCCGCCAGTTCCTTGGCGACCACCGGGCCGCCACCACCCGCACCGATAATGATCACGTCGCGCATCAGTCGCTGACCTCCGTCCGTTCCTGGTAGAAGCCGATCAGGTCATCCCAGCCCTCCACCGGGCCGTCGGGCTGGTACCCGGTGAGTCGCCAGCCGACGGGCCTGCCGGTGAGCTGCCTGCTGTCGGTGTCGAAGACCGCGTACTCGGAGTAAGCCCCGAAGTGGGCGAACTCGATCAGTGCGCCACCGACGAAGCGCAGCAGCCCGGACACCGAGTTGCGCAGCGGTTGCGGGAACTCGGCGTCCAGCAGCGCCACCAGATCGGCATCGGGCCCCTCGATGAGCCGGAACACCTCCGCTTTCTCCTCATAGGTCAGCCGGGAGAAGGGGGAGTGGAACGCGCCGTTGACCGCCGCCGGGTTGACCCTGGTGGCCATCAGGTTCAGCATTCCGGCGACGGGAAACGACAGCGGCAGGGTGGCGTCGTTGACCAGGACCGCAGCTAGCGCCTCGTCGAGCGCACGGAGCTCGGCAGGCAAGGATTCCAGGCCGTCCAACGGCACCTCGCTGTCCGACAGCCCGGTGACCAGCGCGGCGCCCACCGGCTGGGCGATCTGGTCGGGGAACGGCACGAAGCTGTCGAGGGCTTCCAGCAGGAAGTCCGGCGTCTCCGCCTCCATCGCGCCCGGTTCCTCTCTCGGCGTCCCCTGCGCCCTCGAGTAACTGTCCGGTCCGGGACAGGTGAACACCGCCAGACCGTTCATGGTGTCGCGCGCCAGCTCTGCCAGCACCGGCCGCACCAGCGACACGAGCTCGTGCAGGGAGCGACCGGCGGGTGCCGCCGCCAGCACCGAACGCGGCAGCAGGGCACCAGAACCGAGCGCGACGCCGAGTACCCCGAGGCGCGCGAGAAACGCGCGCCTGCCGACCGGAACAGCCATGGTCATCGACCTCCTCCGCCGCATCTCAGCGGCGAGCCCAGCGGAACGTAGCTGTGATGTGAATCACGAGATATGTCGTCCCGGTGTTTAGTCCATCCGAACCTGCCGGTCTTCCTCCATTGGAAGGAACCTGCGGCACTGTCACCCGATCCAGGGACAGTCGCCTGCGAACCGTGGCGTCACGGGCACACAGCGCCGCCGTCTCACGGCAGGACACCGGACAAGCCGCGGACCACGCCGGAGGACACCATGCCCGCTCCCGACACTTGGCGCATCACTTGCCGTGACCTGGCAGGCAGGCGAAGAGCCGTCACCGTGTCCGCGATCGGGGACACGATCGTGCTCACCGCTCCACCTGGGGAATCCGCCGTCCTCAGCCGCCTCGACGTCGGCAGGCTCCGCGCCGCGCTACGCGATGCCGTACTCAGCACCGACCCCACCTCCGAGCCGCCGGAACCACCCGCCATCGACTAGCGTTATCTACTCGCGAGTAGGTAAGGTCATGCCCGCGTGCCCCTGCCGAGGAGGTCGAGGATGACCACATACTTCGTGACCGGAGCGACCGGTTTCATCGGTCGGCGCCTCGTGGCCCGGCTGCTCACCACGCCGGAAGCCACCGTCTACGCGCTCGTACGAGCCTCCTCCAAGCACCGCGTCACCGAACTGGCTTGCCAGCTCGGCCGCGATAACGCCCTGATTCCGGTGGTCGGCGACCTCACAGAGGAAGCCCTCGGCATCGACGAGGCGACGCTGGGCGCATTGGGCCCCGTGGACCACGTGGTGCACCTGGCCGCGATCTACGACCTCACCGCTGCCGAAGAGGACAACTGGTCGGCCAACGTCGCCGGTACCCGTAACGTGCTCACGCTGGCCGAGCGACTCGGCTCACCCCGGCTCCACCACGTCTCATCCATCGCGGTCGCTGACGACCACGCGGGCCGCTTCACCGAGGACGACTTCGATCTCGGGCAATCCCTGCCCTCGCCGTACCACGCCACCAAGTTCGAGGCGGAGCGGCTGGTGCGCAGGCAGCGAGCCGTACCCGTCACCGTCTACCGCCCGTCAGCTGTGGTCGGCGACTCACGCACCGGCGAGATGGACAAAATCGACGGGCCGTACTACTTCCTGCCTGCCATCACGCGTCTCGCCTCGCTGCCGGGACGGCTGCCGCTGCCGAGCATCGATCTCGGCGCCACCAACCTGGTCCCGGTGGATTACGTCGTCGACGCCATGGCGTACCTGATGCACCGTGACGCGCCGTCCGGGGCGACCTACCATCTCGCCGCGCCGGAACCACAACCGCTGCACGAGGTGTACAACGCCTTCGCCGCCGCTGCGGGTGCTCCCCGCGTCGCCGCGGTCGCCCCCGCCGCCGTCTCGACGGCGCTGCGGGCCGCGGGCGGCGCGCTCGGCAGGCCGGTGGTTTCCGCGATCGAACGGTCCCGCACCGGCGCCGACGTGCTGGCAGCGATCCTCGACGAGCTCGGCGTGCCGCGCCAGGTCCTGCCGCACCTGTCGTCACCCGTCCGGTTCGACACCGCGGCGACCAGGGACGCGCTCGCGGGCAGCGGTATCGAGCTGCCCGCGCTGGCCGACTACGCGCGCCCGCTGTACCGGTACTGGGCCGACCACCTCGATCCGGACCGCGCCCGCCGCCACGCGCGCCAGCACGCCCGGTCGTCTCCCCTGCACGGCAGGACCGTACTGATCACCGGGGCTTCCTCGGGGATCGGTCGGGCCACGGCCCTACGAGCGGCAGGCGAGGGAGCCACGGTGGTGCTGGTCGCGCGCCGCGCCGACGAGCTGGAAGCGGTGCGTGCCGAGATCGCCGAGGCCGGCGGTCAGGCGCACGCGTTCCCCTGCGACCTCACCGACGGCGAAGCGGTCGACGCCATGGTCAAGAACGTCCTCGACCGGTTGGGCGGGGTGGACATGCTGGTCAACAACGCGGGCCGGTCGATCCGTCGCTCGCTGAACCTGTCCACGCAGCGCTTCCACGACTTCGAACGCACCATGGCGATCAACTACTTCGGCCACGTCCGGCTCACCCTCGGCCTGCTGCCCGCGATGCAGCACCGGCACTTCGGGCACGTGGTCAACGTGACCAGCCAGGGGCTCGAGACCGACACCCCACGCTTCTCCGCGTATCTGGCGTCGAAGGCGGCGCTCGAGGAATTCGGGCTGTGCGCCGGGCGGGAGACCTACGACGAGGGGGTGACGTTCACGTCGCTGCGGATGCCGCTGGTGCGGACCGAGATGATCGCCTCCGGCGGTGTGTACCGCTCGCTGCCCGCGATCAGCGCCGACCAAGCGGCCAAGCTCGTGCTCAAGGCGCTGGCGCGCAAACCCGTGATCCTCAGCCTGCCCGCGGGCACCGCAGCCGAGCTCGCCGCGCGCACCTCACCCAGGCTGGCTCGGGCGGTGGCGAACGTGCTCTACCGGATCATGCCCGAATCCGCCCCGGAGGCGCGCCACCACCGGCCGCCCCACCCGCTGGTCTCGGCCGCCCGTACCGTCACCCGCCTGACATGGCGGCGTCGGGCTTAACGAAGGTCTATCGTCGGGATTATGGGAGCCGGAACGTCGGCCTCGCCGCCCGCGCGCACCCAGCAAGAGCCGCTGCTGGTCCAGTTGCTGCGGCAGGGCTCGTGGTACGTCGCGGCCGGGGCGGGTGCCACCGCAGTACACGCGCTGCTGTTCCTGCTCCTCCGGGAACCGTTGGGAACCTACCCCGCCAACCTCACGGCCATCGCCATCGCCACGGTGGCCAACACCGAGTTCCACCACCACATCACGTTCAACGCGCGCGGCAGCCCGAAACTCCGGCGCGCGATCGCGATCGTGGTGACCATCTGCTTCTACGCCACCTACAGCTCGGCGGCCCTGCTGGCGTTGCAGACCGCCATCGACAACCCGACCGCGACCCAGCAGACCGCCACGATCATCACGGCCGCGATGCTCTTCGGCGTGGCCCGCTTCACCCTGCTCCGGGTATGGGTGTTCGCGCACACCAGGCGCAGCCGCATCCCGCGCGATCAGCGTTCCGGCTGAACCCCACCGGAGCGGGGATTCAGCCGGGAGCGCCCGGCGGCACGAACGGCAACCCCGCTGGCGCGCCGTGGCTCACCGTCCGCAGCAGCCCGGTTGTGTCGAGATGCTCGGCGACGGCGTCGGCGACCCGGTCCAGCATCCCCTCCCGCAGCTCGGCGAAACCCGGCGCGTCACGCGCAGGCTCCCACCGCAGGCCGGCCTGCTCGGCCGCGGCAGCCAGCCAGGCCCGGCGGAACCCGTCGTTGTCGAAGGCGCCGTGCCAGGTGGTGCCCCACACCGCGCCGAGACGCCACCCGTCGAGGAACGGCTCCACCCGATCGGCACGCGGATCCCGCCGGTCAAGTGCGGCGCTGCCGTGGTGGATCTCGTAGGCAAGCACCGGGTGGTCACGCCACGCTCCCTCTGGTGTGCCCAGCACCTTGTCCCGCTCGAACGTGACCGTGGCGGGCAGTAGATCGAGCCCGGGCACCACGCCGCTGCCCGATTCCCACTCGTCGTGGATGGTGCTCGTGAGCATCTGGTGCCCACCGCAGATCCCCAGCACCGGCTTGCCGGCCGCCGCCCTGGCCAGCACCGCCCTGTCGATGCCGCGCTCGCGCACCCACCGCAGGTCATCCACCGTGGCTCTGGTACCGGGCAACACCACCACGTCACTGGAGTGCACCGTCTCCGGTGAGTCGGTGAGCGTCACCGACACTCCGGGTTCGGCGGCCAGCGCGTCCACGTCAGTGGCATTGGAGGTACGGGGCAACCGGACCACAGTCACCTGCAGCGGGCGGTTCCCATCAGCCGCCGGACCGGCCCCACTGCCCCGGCCGGACACCCCCGTATCGCGCTGCCAACCCGCCGCGGCGAGCGCGTCCTCGGAGTCGATCCAGGCGCCCTCCAGCCACGGCAGCACCCCGAGCACCGGCCTGCCGGTGACTCGGGACAGCGAATCGAGCCCCGGCCGGAGCAGCCCGGGGTCACCGCGGAACTTGTTGACGATCCAACCGGAAACCAACGCCTGATCCTCCGGGGCGAGCAGCGCCAGCGTGCCGAACATCGCGGCGAATACCCCTCCCCTATCGATGTCGCCGACCACCACGACGGGCAACCCGCAGCGGCGTGCCAGCCCCAGGTTGACGTAGTCGCCGGCACGGAGGTTGATCTCGGTGGGGCTACCCGCTCCTTCGCAGATCACCACGTCGAACCGGCGGCGGAGATCGGCCAGCGTGTCGTGCGCGATCTCCGCAAGGGCCCCCCGTCCCGTGGCGTACTCACCGCTGTCCAGAGCGCCGTACGGCTTACCGAGAGCGACGATGTGACTGCGCCGATCACTGCCTGGCTTGAGCAGGATCGGGTTCATCGCGGCCTCCGGAGTCACGCCCGCGGCGCGCGCCTGCAGCCACTGCGCGCGTCCAATCTCCGCACCATCCGGGCAGACCATCGAGTTGTTGGACATATTCTGCGCCTTGAACGGCGCGACCGAGTATCCCTGCCTGGCGAGGTAGCGGCAGATCCCGGCGACGACCAGGCTTTTGCCCGCGTCCGATGTGGTTCCCGCCACCAGCAGCCCGCTCATCCGCGCCTCCCTCGCGTCGATCCGGCCCGCACCACCTCACGACCGACCGCCAGGAGCGCGCCACCCGCGAGCGCTGCCGCCCCCACGATCCGTGACAGCCGTACCGAGCGGCGCAGGTCGGTGGTGTTCGGGTCGGGCCCGATTCCCAGGCTGCCCCTATCCTCCACGGTCGTGCCGTAGCGGTTCACCCCACCGAGGCGCACCCCGAGCGCACCAGCGAAGGCCGCCTCGACGGGTCCCGCGTTCGGGCTCGGATGCTTGCCCGCGTCCCGCCACCAGGCGCGTGCGGCGTCGCGAACGCGCCCGGCAACCAGCGGGGCGGCCACGGTCGCCGTGAACGCGCCGAACCGCGCGGGCACCAGGTTGGCGAGATCGTCCCCGCGCGCGCCTGCCCAGCCGAACCGGCGGTACCGGGGTGAGCGGTGCCCCACCATGGCATCGAGCGTGTTGAGCGCCCGGTAGCCGAGCAGGCCGGGCACACCAGCGACACCACCCCACAGCAGCGGCGCGACCACCGCGTCCGAGGTGTTCTCTGCGATCGACTCGGTCGCGGCGCGGGTCAGGGCTACCGTGTCGAGCTCGCTCGCGTCCCTGCCGCACAGGTGTGACAGCCTGGCCCGGGCGGGCCCCGGATCGCCGCAGGCGGCGGCCTCGTCGAGCAGCTCAGCCATGGCCTGGCCCTCCTCGGCCAGGCCACGCCCGCCGAGCACGACCCACGTCGCCAGCGCCGTGACCGACGCGCGCGCCAGCGGGCGCCTGCCGGTGCCCGCGTGCGCCGCGACACCGATCGCCGTGCCTGCGGCGACGCACAGCCCGGCATAGGCCGTTCCCCACGCGCGGCTGTCGCGCCACAGCAGCCGCTCGAGCCGTTCCGCGCCCGCGCCGAACAGCGCGACGGGGTGGCCTCGACGGGGGTCACCGAAGGCGGTGTCCGCCAGGTACCCGGCAACGAGTCCCGCCACGGTGGGCAGCGCTCGCACGGTCACCGGCCTGCTGGACATGAGTCACCAGTATCGTGGCGGGCCGCGCCGCAGCGGCGGCAGGGGCGTGACCGCGCGGGCCAGCTCACAGTCGCAGTGCCGCACGCAGCATCGCGCAGCTGTCCGCCACGGCCGCTGCCGCAGCGGGAACGAACGGACCGAAATGGGCGAAGCCGTGGATCAGGCCCTCGCACCGGCGCCGGTACACCTCGACCCCGGAACCCTCCACCGCGTCCGCGTACGCCTCCCCCTGGTCCCGCAGCGGGTCGTACTCAGCGGTGATCACGACCGTCGGCGGCAGCGCGGCGAGCTTGGGGTGCAGGATCGGCGACATGCGCGGGTCGGGCAGCAACGACAGGTCGGTGACATACGCCTCGGCGAACAGCTCGAGGGCGGCGCTGTCCAGGAAATACCCCTCGTTGAACGCCTCGCGCGACGGGTAGTCGCGGCTGACGTCGGTCGCCGGGTAGATCAGCAGCTGGGCCGCGAGCGCAGGGGCGTGCCCGGCCACCGCCAGTTCCTGGGCGGTCACGGCGGCGAAGGTGCCGCCCGCGCTGTCCCCGGCCACCGCCAGCCGCGACGGGTCGCCTCCCAGCTCGTCGATGTGGCCTGCGGCCCAGCGTGTCGCCGCGAGGCAGTCCTCGAGACCGGAGGGGAACGGGTGCTCCGGCGCGAGCCGGTAGTCCACGGACAGCACCACCGCGCCGACCTGCCTGCAGATCTCGCGGCATACCAGGTCGTGGGTGTCGAGACTGCCGATCACGTATCCACCGCCGTGGAAGTAGACCACCGTCGGCGCGGGTTGCTCCCGCTCGGGGCGGTACACCCGCGCATCGATCGGCCCGGCCGCGCCGGTGACCGTGATCTGTCTCACCGAACCCACGCCGGGTGCGGCGTCGACGACGATCGGATGGGCCGCGATCTCCTCGAACCGCTGCCGCACCTGCTCGACGGTGTCGGACTCGCCGACCAGCGGGGGCATGGTGGGCAGCAGCTGCTCGAATACCGGGTCCAGCGGCACGGGCACCTCCCTCGATCCAGGACCAACAGACTATGCGCGCCCGCGGCGCTGCGACAATGCGAGCCATGCCCTACTCACCCGCCCGGCGGTTCCTCGCCGGGGTCGCCAGTCGGCTGTCACACCGGTTGGCGATGCTGGCGACCACGGCACGACCGCCTGCGACGGTGCTGGTGCTGGGGGGCGCGCGGTCGGGTAAGTCACAGCACGCGGAACGGCTGCTCGCGGGCTACCGCGAGGTCGTCTACATTGCCACCGGCCACGCACCGGACGGGCAGGATTCCGAGTGGGCCGAGCGGGTACGGCGGCACCGGGCGCGTCGACCCCCGCACTGGCACACCGTGGAGACCGCCGACCTGCCAGCGGCGCTGCGCCGGGCGCAGGCCCCCGTGCTGGTCGATTGCCTGGCGACGTGGCTGGCCAGAGAGCTGGACGGTGCGGGTGCCTGGGACGGCGCCGACCGGTGGGAGGAGCACGTGACGAGCAGGATGGACGAGCTGATCGGGGTGTGGCGTTCGCTGCCGGTGCCTGCCGTCGCGGTCAGCAACGAGGTCGGTAGCGGTGTGGTCCCGGCTACACCCGCGGGAAGGTTGTTCCGAGATGTGCTTGGCTCGCTGAACAGCCGCGTCTCGGCCGCCTCGGACGTGGTGCACCTGGTCGTGGCCGGGCGCGCCATAGCCCTACCCGAACCACCGGGACCGCCCCGGAACAACCAGGAGTGACGATGACGGAGTTCGCGATACCGGTGCCCGACGAGGCCGCGCGCCGTGCCGCGCAGCAACGGCTCGACGGCCTGGTCAAACCGCTCGGTGCGCTCGGCAGGCTGGAAGAACTCGGCGCGTGGCTGTGCGCCGCGCACGGCACGGTTCCCCCTCGACAGATCGAGGACGTGCGCGTCGTGGTCTTCGCGGGCGACCACGGCGTCACCCTGGCCGGTGATTCCGGGAGCTCGGCCGTTTCCGCCTACCCGCGCGCGGTCACCGGCGCGATGGTGCGCGCCTTCGTGGCAGGCAGCAGCGGGGTGAACGTGCTCGCCGGTCAGGTCGGCGCCACGGTGCGGGTCGCCGACATCGCGGTCGACGACGACCTCGATGGCGTACCGCCCGAGGTGTCGGCACACAAGATCCGGCGCGGTTCCGGGGCGATCGATCGCGAGGACGCGTTGCTGCCCGGCGAGGCGCGCCGGGCGTTCGACGCGGGACGCGCGATCGCCGAGGCGGAGATCGAAGCGGGCGCCGACCTCCTCATCCCAGGGGACATGGGGATCGGCAACACCACGGTCGCCGCGGCGCTGGTAGCCGCCTCGCTCGGGGTGCCAGCCCGCGAGCTCACCGGCACGGGGACCGGGATCGACGAAGCAAGCCTGGAGGCCAAGGCGGCGGTGATCGACACTGCTGTCAGCCGTGCTGCCTGCCGCGTGGAGGACCCGTTCGAGCTGTTCACCGCGCTCGGCAGCGGTTGCGCCGCCGCGACCGCGGGATTCGTGGTCGGCGCGGCACAGCGGGCCGTGCCCGTCGTGCTGGACGGTGTGTTCTCCTGCGCCGCCGCGCTGGTCGCCCGTGACATCGCACCGGAAGCGGCGCGGTGGTGGCTGGCCGGGCATCGCTCGACGGAGCCGGCCCAGACGTACGCTCTCAAGGCGCTTGGCCTCGAGCCGATCCTCGACCTCGGGCTGCGGCTGGGCGAGGGCAGCGGGGCCGTTCAGGCGGTGTCGACGCTACGCGCGGCACGGGCGGTGCTGGCCGAGATGGGATCGCTGGCGGATCTCGGCCTCGGCTGATGATGGACGGGTTGCGGATGGCCGTTGGCACCCTCACGGCCGTTCCGGTGACCGCGCCGCGCGTGATCGACGTCCGGGTGGCGCGCCGGGCGATGGTGCTGGCTCCCGTGGCAGCCATTCCCCTTGCCCTGCTCAGCAGTGGCACTGTGCTGGCGGGCACCGCGGCGGGCGCGCCCGCTCTGTTGACCGCGACGGTGGCGATCGCGCTGGTGGTGCTCGCCTGCCGCGGGCTGCACCTGGACGGCCTGGCCGACACCGCCGACGGGCTCAGCGCCTCCTACGACCGCCAGCGGGCACTGGAGGTGATGCGCCGCGGCGACGTGGGCCCTGCTGGGGCGGTGACGCTCCTGCTGGTGGTGCTGGTGCAGGTGGCCGCGCTGGCCGGGGCGATCTCGGCGGGGCACGGCGTGGTCGCCGCGGCGCTGGCCGCGCTGGCGAGCAGGCAGGTGCTCGTGCTGTGCTGTGCCAGCGGTGTCCCGGCCGCCCGGCGTGACGGCCTCGGTGGGGCGGTCGCGGGCACCGTGCCGGTGTGGCAGGTGGTAGCGAGCACCGCCCTGTGGTGGGCGCTGTGCGCCGCGGCGGCGGTGGTGACCGGGCTGCCGTGGTGGCGCGGGGTGCTGGCTGCGGCGGCGGGCACGATCGCCGCGGCGCTGCTGACGGCACGATGCGTGCGCAGGATCGGCGGGGTGACCGGCGACGTGCTGGGGGGTTGCGTCGAGGTGGCCGCCGCGGCCGTACTGGTCGCTCTCGCCTGGTGATCCCCGGCCGTCCCGACAGGGTCGCGATCGGGTCATTGATCCGTTTCGATACCGCCCATTCCAGCTACGTAGCTGGTTCCGCTGGTGTACTCTCCGCCGGTATGCCGGACACACCACTGGCCACGCCCGGTGGCGCCGCTGGGCCCGCGCGCGGCGCTCACGCTGACGGCGAGCGCGGGCACTGGCCCTGGCTGCTGCGGGTGAGGCCGCAGCAGGTGCTGCTGGCGACCGCGGCCTTCCTCGCCACGGTCTGGGCTGTCTTCCTCGCGGTCGATATCGTCAACCTCGGCGGGATCGGGGACTCGCTGTCCGGGCCGGTGTGGTCCGGGCTGTTCAACCGCGGGGTGACCGAGGTCGTTCAGTGGGTACTGTCGGCGCTGACCGTGGCAGCGGCCGCCTACCTCGCGGGGGCGCTGGCGTTCGGCGAGCGGCGATGGCCCGCCGCGGCGTCGTTCTTCTTCCTGCTCGCCATCGGGCTGGGGCTCATGTTGATCGAGGAGGCCGGTGACGTCCGGCACCTGATCGGCGCGTGGGTCAGCGGGACGTTCGGCGACACTATCCTCGGGACCCACCACGCGCTGTTCGCCCACGCGCCGGTGTTCGCGATCATCGCCTGGTTCCCGGTGTATGCGCTGCTGCGCTACGGGAAACACATCTGGCGGGTGCCGGGGGTGCGTCGCTACCTGGTGGCCGCGTACAGCACCTACGGGGTCGTGGCGTCGACCGCGCTGCTGGCGCACGTCGGGTTGTTCTACGTCAAGCTGGGAGCCGTGATCGACCGGTGGGTCTTCGGTGGTCGTTTCCCGCCGGAACCCGGCCAGCCGGAAGGCCTGGCGCACTACTTCCTGGTGGACTCGGTCCTGGAGGAATCGATCGAGCTGATCGCTCCCGCGTTGATGCTGGCGATGGTGCTGGCTTTCGCCCGCGCGCTCCGCGAGGGCACGCTCGGCAGCGAGCGCGGCGGGCCGGGACGCGGCCCTAGCGAGTCCGCAACTGCTGCTCCAGCTCGGTGAGCTTGCCGGCCAGCGTCATCGAATCACCGCTGACCAGGGTCACCCAGCCTCCCTCGCTGACGCTGAGCAGCGCCCTGCCAGAGTTGGTGTCGATCCAGCACGGCACCGGGGTGCGGTTGACGTACCGGCGACCGTGCCCGTCGCGGATGGCGGCGTAGAGCTGCCCGGCCGCGCTGCGGTCCTGGTCGAGGAAGCGCTTCATGCGTTTGGCGTCGCGCGAACTGGCATCCGAGCCGAACGCCTCGCCCTTCTCCGCGGCATCCAGGTCCGCCGTCGCGCAGTTCGTGGAGTGGATGCGCGCGGCAGGCGTTTCCGGCAGGGCGGTGACCAGTCGCACGCCGAGCTGCTCGGCCGGGATCGGGGAGATGTCGATCCGCTGTCCTTCCTGGATGATCAGCAGCGCGTCGCGGCCATGACTGACGGTGCGGACCGTCTTGGTGGACTCACCGATGGAGGCGATGGTGTAGTACTCGACGGCGGGGCGTTGCATGGTGACCAGCGTGTCGCGGAAGTCGTCGCTGGCGCGGTTGCCCGAGGTCAGCCCCTGCTCGGCCAGTTCACGCAGCACCCGCACGTCACGTTCCCTTGCGGCCTCCGGGGGGTACCAGCGATCGCCGCCGAGCAGGGTGACGTGCGGTTCGCCGAGGTTTTCCTTGTCCAGCAGGGTGGCGTAGGTCTCCAGGCTGATCGTGACCGGTCGCGTGATCACAGGTCTGACTCCCCCTCCGAGTGTCGACTCCTCGTACGGTGACTACTCGCCGATGACGCCGTCGATGATGACCATCCCGGTCACCGGGTCGTACTCCTTCTCCCCGTGCTCGTCACGCACCACCGGCAGCCCGGTATCCAGCTGCTCATCCTGGATGAACTTCCGCTCATGCTGCTCATCCTCACTGCCCTGGCCACCACGACCACCACCGGCACCCATCATGCCGCCCATCGGCGCCCGCCCCCCGGCAGCAGCACCCTGGCCACCACCGGCAGCACCGGCCGCACCCGAACCCGTCGGACCGAAACCACCCTGACCACTCATCGCCCCAGGACCAGCCGCACCACCGGCAGCGCCCCCGGCAGCACCACCCGGGGCCGCACCAGCGAACCCACCGGCAGCCATCCCAGCACCCCCAGCAGCAGCACCCGAACCCATCGGGCCGAACTCACCCCCAGCACGACCAGCACCACCAGCGCCACCCAGGCCCGAGGCGCCGGTACCACTCGGCGGGATCACCGTCCCATCCGGACGCACCAGACTCCCATCCGGACGCCGGATCGTGCCATCCGGATACCGGATACTGCCATCCGGCAACCGCACCCCACCCTGACGACCACCAACACCAGCACCACCAC
Source organism: Haloechinothrix sp. LS1_15 (assembly GCF_033042135.1). NCBI lineage: Bacteria > Bacillati > Actinomycetota > Actinomycetes > Pseudonocardiales > Pseudonocardiaceae > Haloechinothrix > Haloechinothrix sp. LS1_15. The sequence goes on from NZ_WBXM01000009.1 coordinate 75,375, forward strand.
CCCCAGCACCTGTACCGGAACCCGCACCAGCACCAGCACCGGCTACCGCACCCCCCGGCACACCCGGAGCACCACCAACACCACCCGACGGCGCCACACCCCCACCACCAGCAGTACCTGCGCCCGCACCAGCCGCGGCGGTCGGTGCCGCGACGCCCGGTTGGGCTACACCGGACGGTGAGGTGGTCCCGGTTGCTCCGCTCGACGAGCCCGGTTCCTCCTCGTCCGGGTCGGGGTAGTCCCGTTCCTGCGAGATCCGGACCTGGTTCTCCCCCGATTCACTGGAATAGGCCGAGTACAGCCTGCGGTTCTTGGCGTCGGCCTCGTACCACGCGTTGCGCTGGTCTTCCTGCGAGTCCACCAGGCCTGTCCAGCTGGCGTAGTTGCGCCAGCTACCGCCGACGGCGTCATCCACTTCTCCCGGGATGTCCTCGACCTCGTTGTAGATGTGCGAGTACGCGCCGCGCTGGCTGGACATGCTGAATGTGGAGGGGCTGACCGCAGTCGCGGTCTCGTTGCTGCGTCGCTCTACCGTGCTCAGCTTGACCTTGAACGCCTCGGCCGACTCACCCCGCCATACCTCGTTGATGGTGCGCCGCAGCGCGGCCACATCCTCGGCGATCTCGCTGTGCCTGCTGTGCAGGTCGCGGGCGGTGTCCTCACCCGTACCCAGCGTTTCAGCGAACGGGCGTGGCTCCCTGATCATCCGGAAGATATCCGCACCGGACAACCCATGCCCCGTCGCAGGATGACCCGACATCACCCATCCCCCTTCATCGTCTCCACAACCAACTCCGCGATCTCATACGCCGCACCGCAAGGATCATCGTGATACGGGCTGGAGTCGTCCACAGCGCTCATGGCAACATAAAAGTGGAGCTCATCTCTGAGCCCAACATCCACAGTGCAGTAGCCGTCCTTACGGTCATCGTTATAGTTCGCCGCTACTGCCGGATGGCCTACTACGGGATCCAGCTCTTCGAAGTACTCGAAGAGGCCTTCGGCATCCTGTGCGTACACGTGGCTGAGCCCTTCAGGATTCCCCGTCACCAGATAGGCCCCGAACGACTCGCTACGGGACTCGGTTCGCCAGCTGCACTTGGGACCCACGGTGTCCAGATACCCTGGCTCAGCTTCGCTGACGTGCACAGGCAGCTGTTCCAGCTGGTCATCTCGGAGTACACGACACATGTCGTCTTCGAACGTCGAGAGATCCTCGATCGGATCACCGACAGCCGGAGCCCCACTATGAGGCAGGTCCTCCGACTGCTGGCCGTTGTCAGCACCGTCCCGCTCAGCAGAACCGGCCGTCTCATCCGAACACGCTGCTGCCACCAGCATCGCCGTGCACGCCAGAGCCGCCAGAACTGCTTTCCGCGCGTTCATTCAGGCTTGTCCTTCCAAGCTCCTGGCGACCTCGTCCTCGTGCCGCTCCCGCTCAGCCTTCATCTCCCTCGCTTCGTCGATCAACTCCTGCAACGCGGCGACCTCCTTCCGCACGCAAGCCTGGTAGGCTCTAGCGCCCTTTCCCGCTGTATCGGCATAACTGCTACTCGCCGGGTCACTCGGCGCCTGCACCCGACCGAGACCATCCGCATCCCGCTGTGCGTCCATCAACCGCTCCCGGATGTCCTCCAGCCGGTCGATGACCTTCTGCACACCCTCGCTGTCGAAAGCGATGTCCTCCAGGCCGCCGCCAGCACCGCCACTCGGTGCCTGCTGCGGACCCAACGGCACCGGCGCCTCACCGGTTTGCGGTAGCGGCAGCTCCGGCCCACCAGCAGCATCCTGCTCACCCATCAGATCCCTCCCTGACCGGCAACCCCAGAGCGCGAACACACCCCAACGTCACCGCGCACACCTCACGCACACGTACCGTATCCAGTCCCTGCTACCACAGCAATCACCTCTCGGACGGACCACGGTCACATCCGGTTCCACCCCACCGTCACCGCCAAGGCGTCCAGAAACCCCCGGGTGGTAGCCGGGTCGCGTACCGCGATGCGCATCCAGTCGCTGGACAGGCCGGGGAACGTGTCGCCGCGGCGCACCGCGTAGCCGAGCTCGCGCAGCCGTAGCCGTACCCGCTCCCCTTCGGGCACGGTGACCAGCACGAACGGCGCACGCGGTTGACCGGCGACCCGGACCCCCAGCGGCTCCAGCCTTGCCAGCCCCTCCACCAGCGCCTTCCGGTCGGCATCAGCGGTTACGGCCAGCTCGTCCGCCTGTGCGGTCGCGGCCGGGCCGGTGCAGGCGACAACGGCGGCAGCGGCGGGGGTGGACACCGACCAGGGCGGCTGCGCGGCGCGTAGTTGCTCCACCAGCTCGGGCTCGCCGAGCACGTAGCCCGCGCGCAGCCCGGCGATCCCCCAGGTCTTGGTGAGGCTGCGGATCACGAGCACCCCGGGCGCGCGCTCGCCGGACAGCGTTTCCGGCTCGCCTGGCACGGCATCGGCGAAGGCTTCGTCGACCACCACGACCCGGCCCGGCCTGCACAGCCGCCGTATCGCCCCTGCCGGGTGCAGCACCGATGTCGGGTTGGTGGGGTTGCCCACCACCACCAGGTCGGCATCGGCGGGGACTTTCTCGGGCCGCAGGCGGAAGCCATCATGGGCGTCGAGGATCACGTGCTCCACGCAGTGCCCCGCTTCGTGCAGCGCCACGTCGGGCTCGGTGAACTGGGGGTGCACGATCACCGAGTGTCGCGGCCGCAGCGCCCTGGCGAGCAGCGTGAACGCCTCCGCGGCGCCGGAGGTGACCAGGACCTCGTCAGGGCTGCGGCCGTGCCGCGCCGCCACCGCCTTGGTCGCCTCCGAGACGTCGGGATAGGCGGCCAGCCGGTGCAGGCTCGCCGTCAGCTCCTCCCGCAGCCACGCGGGCGGTTCGCCGAGCCGCACGTTCACGGCGAGGTCCACGAGACCGTCGGCGATGTCCTGGTCGCCGTGGTGGCGCAGGTCCCGATCGCCGGTGTCAGCCATGGTCGCTCACCAGCCAGAGAGTTCGGGCGTGCGCGGCGGCGGCGAAGCGGTACGCCAGCGCCGGATGACCGGCCCAGTGCACGTGCAGGTAGGAGGCGTGCACGGTGGGGGTGACGAAGCCTTCCTCACTGTCCTGCCAGCGCCACGCGGGGCGCTGGCCGTGCCGCGGGGTGACCTGGGTGCGGTGGAACTCGTGGCCGGTGACCCGCGCCCCGGCGGGGGCTAGGAAGCTCTCGCTGGCCACGGTCGCGGCACGATAGCCGAGCGTGCGGCGCCCGGTCATGGTGGCGGTGGCGTCCAGCACTCCCGTCATCGGTTCGCCGTCCAGCTCGCGGCACAGGTAGGTCAACCCGGCGCACTCGGCCACCACCGGCACACCACGCCCCACCGCGGCGGCGATCTCCGCGCGCAGCGCGGCGTTGCTCGCCAGCGCCTCGACGTGCACCTCGGGGAACCCGCCCCCGAAGTACAGGCCCGCGCAGCCGGGTGGCAGCGACTGGTCGGCGAGCGGGTCGACGTCGACGACCTCGACCCCGGCGGCACGCAGCAGCTCCATGTTCTCCGCGTACCGGAAGGTGAACGCTTGGCCTGCCGCCGCGGCGACGGTCACCCCGTTCTGCCCGGCTACGCCGCCGGTGTTGCCGACCGGTTCCAGCTGCTCGGCCGGGTCCCACGGCCTGCCGTGCACGCCGGGGGCTTGGTAGGCCACCCGCATCACCGCGTCCAGGTCCATGCCGTGCGCCACCCAGTCGCGCAGCCGACCGAGCACGGCCGACGCCTCGGACTCCCGTTCGCCGACGGGCACCAGTCCGAGGTGGCGACTCGGTGCGTGGATACCGTCCTCGCGGTGCAGCGCGCCGAGCACCGGCACGCCGAGCGGTTCGATGGCGTCCCGCAATTCGGTCTCGTGCCGGGGCGAGCCCAGCTTGTTCAGGATGACCCCGGCCAGCCGCACCCGCGGGTCGTAGGTGGCGAATCCGTGCACCATCGCGGCTGCGCTGCGGCCCGCCGCGCTGGCGTCGATCACCAGCACGACCGGCGCGTCGATCAGACGAGCCACGTGCGCGGTGGAGGCGTAGCCTTCGGAGCCGAGTGCCCCGTCGAACAGCCCCATCACGCCTTCCACCACGGCCACCTCGGCCTGCCGTCCAGCATGGGCGCCGTGCAGCAGCAGCGGCACGACCCGCTCCTCCCCTTGCAGGTACGGGTCGAGGTTGCGGCCGGGTCTGCCGGTGGCCAGCGCGTGGTAGCTGGGGTCGATGTAGTCCGGCCCCACCTTGTGACCGGAGACGGTCAGGCCGCGCTGCCGGAGTGCGGCCATCAGGCCGGTGGCCACGGTGGTCTTGCCGTGCCCCGAGGCGGGCGCGGCGATGACCAGCCGGGGCAGGGTCACCATTCGATCCCCCGCTGTCCTTTCTGGCCCGCGTCCATCGGGTGTTTGCGCTTGGTCATCTCCACCACCAGGTCGGCGACATCGATCAGTTCTGCGGGCGCGTTCCTGCCGGTGACCACCACGTGCTGGCGTCCCGGGCGGTCACGCAGCGTCTCGACGACGTCCGCGGTGTCCACCCAGCCCCAGTGCAGCGGGTAGCTGAACTCGTCGAGCACGTAGAAATCGTGCCGCTGCTCGGCCAACCTGCGCTTGATCTCCTCCCAGCCCTCGCGGGCGTCAGCGGCGTGGTCGTCCTCGGTGCCCTTCTTCCGCGCCCAGCTCCAGCCCTCGCCCATCTTGTGCCACTCGACGGGGCCACCCTGGCCGGTGTTGTCGTGCACCTCGCCGAGCGCGCGCAGCGCGGACTCCTCGCCGACGCGCCACTTGGCGGACTTGACGAACTGGAACACCGCCACCGACCAGCCCTGGTTCCACGCCCGCAACGCCATGCCGAAGGCCGCTGTGGACTTCCCCTTCATCTCCCCAGTGTGCACCGCCAAGATCGGCCGGTGCCTGCGCTGCCTGGTCGTCAGCCCGTCGTCCGGGACCACATCCGGTTGCCCTTTCGGCATTACGCTGCCCTCCGTACGTCGTTCCCGCGCGCCGTGCGTGCCTTGATCTCGCCTGCCAGCGTGTCGGCGGCGACCGCGCCAAGCGGTACGTGCTCGGCGCCCAGCCGGGCAGCCAGCTCCCGTGCCAACCCCAGGCGCATGCGGCCCGTCTCGCAGTCCATCACCACGCTGGCCACGCCATTGCTCGCCAGCTTCTCCGCCGCGCGGTGCGCCCTGGCGACCGGCTCCTCGCCACTGGTCGCTCTGCCATCGGTGACCACAACCACCAGCGGACGCCTGCGGGGATCGCGGATCGATTCGATCCGCAGCGCCTCCGATACCTTCACCAGCCCTTCGGCGAGCGGGGTGCGTCCGCCGGTCGGCAGGCCCTCCAGCCGGACGGCCGCCGCTTCCACGCTGGAGGTCGGTGGCAGCACGAGGTCGGCCTCGCTGCCGCGGAAAGCGACCATGCCGACCTTGTCGCGGCGCTGGTAGGCATCCATCAGCAGCGACAGCACCGCGGACTTGACCTCACGTATCCGCTCACGCGCCCCCATCGATCCGGAGGCGTCCACACAGAACAGTACGAGGTTGCTCTCCTTGCCCTCGCGCAGCGCGTAGCGCACGTCCCGCGGGGTGATCACCGGCCCGGTGCCGGTGCCACGCCGCGCCCGCTGGTGTGGAGCCGCCGCGTACAGCGTGCCAACCAAGTGCGGGGTGCGGGACCGCCCGGCGTCCCGGCCACCAACGGGCTGCACCCCGATCGTCCGCCCGGTCTCGGTAATCGCCCTGGACCGCTTGCCCTGCTCCCCGGTGCCGCTGCCTGCCACGCTGAACAGCCGTGCCCGGTAGGGGTTGCCGGACTCCACGGTGTGCTGCTGGCCCTGCTCGCTACCCGCGCCCTGCTCACCGGCCTGCCCACCCCGGGGTGGGCTGCCGACGCCCTGGTGCGGCGGCTCCTGTTCGCCGGGGTCCGGCGCCCCCGAGCCGGGCCCACCCGGCCCGCCGGGCGGCGGATCGTCATCCGGACCGTCGGGATCGGACTGTTCCGAGCCGGTTCCCTCCCCCGACTCGGTGCCGGAGCTGGCCTCGGACAGTGCCTGCTCGAGCTCCTGCTCGTCGATTCCCGGCGCGTCGAAGGGGTTGCGCCTGCGGCGGTGCGGTAGCGCCAGCCGGGCCGCCACCCGGATGTCCTCGGTGGTGACCTCCTCACAACCCGACCACGCGGCGTGCGCCGCGGCGGTACGCGCCATGACGATGTCGGCGCGCATGCCGTCGACCTCGAACGAGGCGCAGACCTCGGCGATCCGCACCAGAGCGTCGTCGGTGATGCGCACCGACGGCAGCAACTGCTGCGCCGCGTCGATCTTCTTGGCCAGTTCCGCCTCGTCGTCGGCGTAGCTGTCGGCGAAGTCGTCCGGGTCGTTCTCGTAGGCCATGCGCCTGCGCACCACCTCGACCCGCTCCTGCGGGTCACGGCTGGTGGCCACCTCGACGGTGAGGCCGAAGCGGTCCAGCAGCTGCGGCCGTAGCTCGCCTTCCTCCGGGTTCATGGTGCCGATCAGCACGAAACGCGCGGCGTGCGACACCGACACGCCTTCCCGCTCCACCGTGGCTCGCCCCATGGCCGCGGCATCCAGCAACGCATCCACCAGGTGATCGTGCAGCAGGTTCACCTCGTCGACGTACAGCAGTCCCCGATGCGCGGCGGCGAGCAGGCCCGGCTGGTAATCGGTCACACCCTCACCGAGCGCCCGCTCCAGGTTCAGCGAACCCACCACCCGGTCCTCGGCCGCGCCGACCGGCAGCTCCACCAAACGCGCAGGCCGCCGGTGGTGCTCGCCCCCCTGTTGGTGTGGCCCGTCGGGGCACTCGGGATCGACCTCGGCGGGATCGCACGAGAACCGGCAGCCGGTGACCACGTCCAGTTCGGGCAGTAGCCCGGCCAGCGCCCGGACCATGGTGGATTTCGCCGTGCCCTTCTCACCACGCACCAGCACCCCACCGATCGCGGGGGACACGGCGGACAGCACGAGTGCCAACCGCAGGTCGGCCATGCCGACCACGGCGGTGAACGGAAACGGTCGCACCTACGACTCCTTCGCTATCGACGGGTATCCACGCCCGCTCTCCAGCTCGGCCACGCCCGGGAGACCCCCGGCACGGGCAACGACCACCGAAGCTCTGGCTCCCGGTCGCCGCGCTGGCCGGTTGGCCGGGCGCGACCGGTCACAGTGGCGGGACCGCCCTGGACTCGCGCGGCGCGCGCTCACCAGGTTCCTCGAATGGCCGTCCGGCGCATCATCGCATAGCCGGTCACGGCGGTGGGCGTGAGAAGTCCCATGGCAGCCGCACGGTACCCCACCGTGATGGCACCCGGCTCCGATACCGTGCCAGCGTGCCCACCGCAGACCAACCGGACCCCAGCGTGATCACCGTCGTCGGCATCGGCGCCGACGGCTGGCCCGGCCTGGCCGAGCAAGCCAGGGCGTCGATCATGGAGGCAGAGGTCCTGTTCGGCAGCGCGCGGCAGCTCGACCTCATCCCCGACGAGGTGTCCGCCACACGGGTGACCTGGCCGAGCCCGCTGCTGCCCGCGCTGGACGGGCTGCTCGCCGAGCACGCCGGGCGCCGCCGGTGCGTGCTGGCCAGCGGCGATCCGTTGCTGTCCGGTATCGGCACCACCCTGGTACGCCGCTACGGCACTGCCTCGGTACGGGTGCTGCCCACGGTGTCCTCGGCCACCCTCGCGCGCGCACGGCTCGGGTGGTCGTTCGAGGAGACCGAGGTGGTCAGCTCCGTCGCCCGCAGCGTGCACCGGGTCAGCAGGGCACTGGCGCCGGGACGGCGGGTGCTGGTGCTCTCGGCCGACGCGGCGACCCCCGCCGAGATCGCGCGGGTACTCACCGACCGGGGTTACGGGTCGAGCGCGGTGACCGTGCTGGAGAACCTGGGCGGGTCCGATGAGCGGCGGTTGCACGGCACCGCGCGGGACTGGCCCCACCCGCCTGGTGCCGCATTGAACGTGGTGGCCATCGAGTGCCACGCCGACCAGGACGCCCCGCTGTACGGCATCGCTGCCTGCCTGCCGGACGACGCGTTCGAGCACGACGGGCAGCTCACCAAGCGCGACCTGCGGGCGAGCGCCCTTGCCCGGCTGGCGCCCGTTCCTGGCCAGCTCCTGGCCGACATCGGGGCGGGCGCGGGCAGCGTGGCCATCGAGTGGTGCCGGGCCCACCCGGCCAACCGGGCGCTGGCGATCGAGCGCGACCCCGTGCGCGCCGAGCGGATCACGCGCAACGCCACCCACCTCGGCGTGCCGGACGTGCGCGTGATCACCGGGCGCGCGCCGCAGGACGTGCCAGGCGACGAGCGACCGGACGCGATCTTCCTTGGCGGCGGGGTCAGCGCACCCGGCATGGTCGAGACCTGCCTGCGCTGGCTGGCGCCGGGCGGCAGGCTGGTCGCCCACGGCGTCACCGTGGAATCGGAGGCGGTGTTGGTCGAGGCCTACCGCATCCACGGCGGCGAGCTCACCCGCATATCCGTCGAACACGCCACGGCACTCGGGGGCTACACCGGCTGGCAACCGGCCCGCACCGTCACCCAGTACCACCTCAGGAGGGATCGAGCGTGACCGTGCACTTCATCGGCGCCGGCCCCGGCGCGGCGGACCTGATCACCGTTCGCGGGCGCGACCTGCTGGCCCGCTGCGCGCTGTGCCTGTACCCCGGCAGCCTCACCCCGACCGACCTGCTTGCCCACTGTCCCGAGCAGGCGCGGCTGGTCGACACCGCCGAACTCACCCTCGACGAGATCGTCGACGAGCTGGTCACCGCCCACGCGGCTGACCACAACCCGGTGGTGGCGCGGCTGTGCTCCGGTGACCCGTCGGTATACAGCGCGGTGGCCGAGCAGATGCGCAGGCTGGACGCTGCGGGCGTGGACTACGAGGTCACTCCGGGAGTGCCCGCCTTCGCCGCCGCTGCCGCCACACTCAAGCGCGAGCTGACGGTACCCACGGTCGGGCAGAGCCTGGTGATCACCCGCACCCAGGCGCGGTCGACCCCGATGCCCGAGGGGGAGAGCCTGTCGGCGTTCGCCGCCACCGGCACCACGCTGGCGGTGCACCTGGGGATCGGCCGTATCGAGCAGGTGGTCGAGGAGCTGCTGCCGCACTACGGGCCGGACTGCCCCGTCGCCGTGGTCGCCCACGCCAGCCAGCCGGCGGAGACGGTGCTGCGCGGCACCCTCGCCGATATCGCCGAGCAGGTCCGCGCGGCTGGCCTGAGCCGTGCGGCAACAATCTTCGTGGGCCGGGTGCTGGACGCGGAAGCCTTCCCCGATAGCTTCCTTTACTCCAAGGGACGCGACCGCCGCGCTCAACCGGGCTCGCTGTAGCGGGCCAGCCGGCTACGGGGCGCGGCCCACGATGGTGCCGGAGCGGTCGACGACGACTATGTCGACCTCAACGGGGGCGTCACCGAGCACTTCGACCGCGGCACGCCGCGCGCGTTCAGCCACCATCCCGCCGAGGTCGAAGCCTTCGGCGGTGGCGAGTTCGAGGGCGTGCGCCGCGGTGTTGGCCTCCTTGACCTCCCCAGCCAGTCGGGGGTGCCCGGCCCCGTCCGCCAGCTCGGCCAACATGCCGAGATCCACCTGCGAACGCTGCGAGTGCAGGTCGAGGTACCCCGCCGCGAGCTTGGACATCTTCGCGAACCCGCCCGCTACCGTGAGCCGGGGCACCGGGTGCTTGCGCAGGTACTTCAGCACCGCGCCCGCGAAGTCGCCCATATCGAGCAGCGCGGTGTCGTCCAGCCCGTACAGCTCGGCCACGACCTGCTCGGAGGTGCTGCCGGTGGAGCCGGCGACATGCCCCACCCCCATCGCGCGGGCGACATCGATGCCGCGCCGGATGCTGTCGATCCACGCCGAGCACGAGTACGGCACCACCACCCCGGTGGTACCCAGCACCGAGAGGCCACCGACGATGCCGAGCCGGGGATTCCAGGTATGGCGTGCCATCTCCTCGCCGTGCCGGATCGCGATCTCCACCACCACGTCACCGCTGCCGCCGTGCTCGCCGGCCACCCGCTCGATCGCCTCACGCATCATCCGGCGCGGCGCCGGATTGATAGCAGGCTCGCCCACCGCCACCGGCAGCCCAGGCCGGGTCACCGTCCCCACGCCCGAGCCTGCCTTGAACGTGACACCGCTGCCAGACTCCCCGTGGCCGACGGTGGACACGACCAGCGCGCCGTGGGTGACGTCGGGATCGTCACCCGCGTCCTTGACCACACCGGCGTGCGCGGTGTCGCCGGTCATACCTTCGGTGGCCAGCGCGAACCAGGGCCGCTTGCCCTTGGGCAGCAGCACCTCGACCGGGTCGGGGAACGCGCCGGTCAGCAGTGCGGTGTAGGCGGCTGTGGTGGCCGCGGTCGCACATGCCCCCGTGGTCCACCCGTAGCGAAGTTCGTCTGCCATAGTCTCGTGCCTGTGGATTATCCCTTGCTCCTTCTTGGCGGCACCGCCGAGGCACGCACGCTGGCCGCCGAGTTGACCGACCGGGGCGTACGCGTGATCTCCTCGCTCGCGGGCCGGGTCGATCGACCCCGGCTGCCCGCCGGTGAGGTCCGTATCGGCGGCTTCGGCGGCGCAGAGGGCCTGGCTGCCTGGCTGCGGGAGCAGCGGGTGCGGGCCGTGGTGGACGCCACCCACCCGTTCGCCGAGCGCATCAGCGCCGCCGCCGTGGCCGCGAGCAGGCAGGCCGGGGTGGAGCTGCTCCGGCTGGAACGCCCCGGTTGGGACCGGACCGACAGCGAGCAGTGGCGTTGGGTGAGCTCATTGGACGAGGCCGCCCAGCTCGCGGGGCAGCTGGGCGAGCGGGTGTTCCTGACCACCGGCAGGCAGGGGCTTGCCGCGTTCGCGGACAACCGCGAGCAGTGGTTCCTCATCCGCTGTGTGGAACAGCCCGACCCGCCGCTGCCCGAGCGCTGCTCGATCGTCCTCTCCCGCGGTCCGTACACCGTGGAGGGCGAGCGGGAGCTGATGCGCGAGTACGGCATCGAGGTGTTGATCACCAAGGACAGTGGCGGCTCGATGACCGCTGCCAAGCTCGAGGCGGCGCAGCAGCTCGGCGTGACCGTGCTCGCGGTGCGCAGGCCGCACCGCGCCGACGTACCGACCGTCACCGAGGTCAGCGATGCCGTGGCATGGGTGCTGACCAGATGGGATACGACAGCGTGAGTGACCGACCGACCCGCAACGAACTGGATGCCTCGCTGGAGGAGTTCTACCGGGTGCTGGAGCGCAGGCGTGATGTGCGCGCCGAATTCACCGGGGAACCCGTCGACGAGGACGTGTTGCGGCGCGTCCTGGAGGCGGCGCATGCCGCGCCCAGCGTGGGGCTGTCCCAGCCGTGGGATTTCGTACTCGTCTCGGATCGGGACACGCGCGAGGAGTTCCGCAGGCACGTACTCGCCGAGCGGGAGGTGTTCGCCGAGTCGCTCAACGCCGAGCGCAAGGGCACGTTCAGCCGCATCAAGATCGAGGGCATCCTGGAATCCAGCCTCGGCATCGTGGTGACCTACGACCCACAGCGCGGGGCACCAGCGGTGCTTGGCAGGCACGCGATCGCCGACGCCGGGCTGTACTCGGTGTGCCTGGCGATCCAGAACCTGTGGCTGGCGGCCACGGCCGAGAACCTCGGCGTGGGCTGGGTCAGCTTCTACCGGGAGGAGTTCCTTGCCGAGCTCGTCGGGCTGCCCCCGGGCGTGCGTCCGGTAGCGTGGCTGTGTCTCGGGCCGGTGCACGAGCTCGCGAGCGAGCCGGACCTGGAACGGCACGGCTGGCGGGAACGCAGGCCGCTGGCTGATGCGGTGCACCGGGAACGCTACGGGCAGTAGCGCGCTGCGACATCCCGTCTCGGTACTTTTACTCATTTCCCGGCGATGAGCCTGCGTGACGACGTCCGCGCCTGGCATGCTGTGTTCGTTCCGGGAGAGGAGGGGCACCGACCGTGAGCGGTTTCGAGGCGATCATCTCCGAGATCCGAAGCCGGGGCGCCGACGCGGTCGCTACCAGCGAGAGCCTCGCCGAGGTGGACCTGGCAGGGGCGATCTCCGGTGTGGCGGCGCCGCTGCCGCCCGGGAGCGGCGCAAGCGCATCGCCGGAGGCATCGAGTCGGTCGGTGACGAGGCCGGGGCGGTGATGCGGGCGTTGCAGCGCGCGGCTGATGAGATCGTGCCGCTGCAGCGCGAGCACGGCGACGCCGAGCACCTGGCGGCGGCGCACAACTTCACCATCGGTGCCGACGGCAGCCTCACCGACCACGGGCCGGGACCGGACGTGCCCGCCGAGCAGGTCGCCGCCGTGCAGGCCGAGCGCGGGCAGGTCAGGGCAGAGCTGATCGACACCATCCGCCGCATCCTGGAGCGTGCCGATGACATCGACGTCGAACTGGCCGCGATCCTGGACCGCGCCGAGCAAGGCGAGATCGTCGACGCCCGCCAGGGCGACCCGGCCCGGCTGGAACCCCCGCGCGGCGCCGAACCGGAGGAGGTCCACCGCTGGTGGACGGGCCTGTCCGAGGCCGAGCAGGCCCAGGTCCTCGAGGCCAACCCACAATGGGTCGGCGCCACCGACGGCATCCCCGCCGAGGCCAGGGACACCGCCAACCGCATCGTGCTGGCTGAGCAGAAGCAGCAGCTCATCGACCGCAGCGAGGAGCTCCAGCAGCGGCTGGATGACACCCCGTTCAGCCGGTTCGGCTCGCAGGAACAGCGCCACCTGCGCGACCAGATCGCCGAGATCGAGAGCAAGCTGGGCGGCATCAATGCGATCGAGGACCGGCTCGCCAGCACCGCCAACGCCCCGGACGATCAGCGCCACTACCTGCTCGGCATCGACACTGCGGGCAACGGTCAGGCCATCATCGCCAAAGGCAACCCCGACACCGCCGAGCACACCGCGACCTACGTCCCCGGCACCGGCGCAGGCCTGGACGGCATCGGAGAGCTGATGAACCGCGGGGAGGATATGCAGCGAGAGGCGGCGTTCCATGGAACCGGCTCCACGTCGGTGATCACCTGAGTCGGCTATGACGCCCCGCAGAACGTGGTCACCGAAGCCACCCGTGAGCACTACGCCGCGCAGGCCACCGACGACCTCGCCGGATTCCAGGACGGGCTCCGTGCCACCTACGACGAGCCGGGCCGCTCGCAACACACGCTGATCGGGCACAGCTACGGCAGCACCACCATCGGACACACCGCCAGACATGAGGAGCTCGACGTCGATCGGATGGTATTCGTCGGAAGCCCCGGCGTCGGCGTCGAGCACGCCAGCGACCTCGGCATCGATCCCGGCAACGTCTACGCGACAACCGCCGAGAACGACGTCATCAGGGGAACACCCCAGTCCATCCACGAACAGCAACCCATAGCCGATGACTTCGGGGCCGTGACGTTCGCATCAGACCCCGGTGATAGCGGCCTCCTCTTGGGAAAGAGCCTCGGCGCGCACAGTCAGTACTGGGACCCGAACAATAAGGCGCTCACGAACATGGGGCGAATCATCGCCGGTCAAGCGCCGACTGGCGGCTGACACCGCCGGGCGAAGATGCAGGAGGACCATGAGATGCAGGCGCCAGCTCCCAGAACGTTCGGACTGATCGCGATCCTCGCATCGCTTGTACTCTTCGGATGCACCACACTAGGAGCAGGGATGCAACCGACCATCACCCTCGACGAAGCCAACGACCGGCTCGACGACTACATCGACCGCGCCCTCGCCCAGCTCCCCGACGCCGCCGAACTCACCAACCCCCACCACTACCACGACCGCGACTGCACCGACCCCGACGACCACGGCCCAGAAGGCCGCAAATTCGCCAGCCGCGATTACGAAGTGGTCGGACTGGATCCCGACGAGATCCCCACGTACTTCGACACCCTCAAGACATGGTGGCAGAACAACAACTTCCGCGTCCTCGACAACGAACCAGAATACGAGTTCCTCTGGGTCGAAAACAACGATGACAGCTTCCGCATGACCCTCAAAGCCAACCAGCAAGGGGCGATGCGCATCGGCGCTTCCTCCCCCTGTGTCTGGCCCGAGGGAACACCCGATCCACAGTAGACGCGCCGCAGGCTATGCTGGCTCGTGTCCTGCCGCGTACCACCGGGGCGTGAACACCGTGGTGCTGCCGTCGCGCCGCACCACCCGCGTCGTCGAGGAACCCACGATCAGCAGGCACCGCATGTCCACCTGTGCCGGGTCCAGCTCGGCCAGGGTGGTCACCCGCACCGACTCGTCCTCGCCGCCGACGTCGCGCGCCACCACTACCGGTGTCGCCGGGTCGCGGTGGCGCAGCAGCACCTCGCGCGCGTCGGCGAGCTGGGTGGTCCTGCTGCGCGAGGCCGGGTTGTAGATCGCCACCGCCAGGTCGGCCGCTCCGGCAGCCTCCAGCCTGCGCTCGATCACCTCCCACGGCTTGAGCCGGTCGGACAGCGACAGCACGCAGTAGTCGTGTCCCAGCGGCGCGCCCACCCGCGCTGCCACCGCCTGGGCAGCCGTGATCCCGGGCAGCACCCGCACCCGCACGTCACCCCACCGGGAGGTCTCGGCCCGCTCCAGCACGGCGGCGGCCATCGCGAACACCCCGGGGTCCCCTGAGGACACCACCGCCACCCGGGTGCCTGCCGCGGCCAGCTCCAGCGCGTGCGCCGCCCGGTCCGCCTCGACCCGGTTGCCGGAAGTGTGGCGCTGCTGACCCGCGCGCTGCGGCACTCGCGCCAGGTAGGGCCCGTAACCGACCAGGTGCTCGGCCTCGGCCAGTGCCTGGTCGGCCTCGGGCGTCAGCCACTGGGTCCCGCCGGGGCCGAGCCCGACCACCGTGACCTCACCGCAGGCGGCCCCCGCCGCCTGAGCCGGTTCCGGCGAGTCGGCTTGTTCCCCTGAGGTGCGCGCCGTATACGCGGGGCTCGGCAGCACCGCAACCGAGAAGTACGGCACCGACTCCGGGTCCACCTCGGCCATCGGCTCGATCCGCTGCTGTCCCCAGGTGGCCCGTTCTACGTAGTAGGCCTCGTCGAGCTTGCCTGCCTCCGCGAGCGCCGACCGGATCGAGGTGAAGGTACGCCCCAGCTTGAGCACCGCGGCGGCGTCGGTGTCGGCCAGTCGCATCGCCAGCTCGGGGCCGGGCAGCGTGCCGGGCAGCACGGTGAGTACCTCCTCGCGCTGCACCAGCGGGCGTCCGAGCTGCGAGGCGGCCGCGCTCACCGAGGTCACGCCCGGGATCGCCTCGGCATCGTAGCGGTCGTGCAGCCGCTCGTGCATGTGCATGTAGGAGCCGTAGAAGAAGGGATCACCCTCGCAGAGCAGCACCACATCCCTACCCGCATCCAGGTGCTCGGCGAGCCGCTTGGCGGCATGCTCGTAGAACTCCGCGATCGCGCCCTCGTACCCCCCGGGATGGTCGGTGGTCTCGGTGGTGACCGGGTACATCAGCCGCTCCTCGAGCTGCCCGTCCCGCAGGTAGGGTTCGGCCACCGAGCGGGCGATGCTGCGCCCGTGGCGCGCGCAGTGGTAGGCGATGACCTCCGCCTCGCTGATGAGCCGTGCCGCCTTCACGGTGACCAGCTCCGGGTCCCCCGGCCCGAGCCCCACACCCCAGAGCTTGCCGGTTCGTGCCCCGCTCACAGCTCAGCCTCCGTCGCGATCGCGTTGATGGCGGCGACAGCCATAGCGCTGCCGCCGCGTCTGCCGTGCACCACCAAATACGGCGCGGGCGCCTGGCGGGCCAGCTCGGTCTTCGACTCGGCGGCGCCGACGAACCCGACGGGGGTACCGATGATCGCCGCAGGGGCGGGTACCCCTTCGGCCAGCAGCTCCAGTAGCCGGAACAACGCCGTCGGGGCGTTGCCGATGGCCACCACGGATCCGGGCAACCGCTCCCGCCACAGCTCCAGCGCGGCCGCGCTGCGCGTGGTACCCAGCCGCCCGGCAAGCTCGGGCACCGAGGGATCGGCCAGGGTGCACAGCACCTCGTTCCCGGCGGGCAGGCGCTTGCGCGTAACCCCTCCCGCGATCATCTTCGCGTCGGTGAGCACCGGTGCACCCGTGGCCAACGCCCGATGCCCTTCAGCCACCACATTCGGCGCGTAGTCGAGGTCACCGGGCAGGTCCACCATCCCGCAGGCATGGATCATGCGGACCGCGACGCGCTCCACGTCCGCGGGGAGGTCTCCGAGTTCGGCCTCGGCGCGGATCGTGGCGAACGAGCGCCGGTAGATCTCGGACCCGTCGCGCAGGTACTCGAGAGGGGACTCGAGCGGGTGATCGGTCACGATCGGCGTCCTTCCCTGGAGTCGGTGCTGTTCCTGCCATCGCCCATGGCGCGCGCCAACGACGCCGCCAACGTCACGGTGGGCACCCACCGCCCGTCGACCCGGTAGCCGCCCTCCTCGGCAGCCAGTACGTCGACCACGGTGGTTCCCGCCGCCCACGGCTTCCCGCAGCGGCGCTCGCACCCGGAGAAGTGTGCCGCCGCGGCTGTCCCGGCCAGCGCGCCACCTGCCGTGCGGATGAGCTCGCTCACGTCCGCGCGCACGTCGGCGCGCGCCTTGTCGCAGCCGGGTGCCCCGATGCAGGCGGTGACCCGGTGCCGCGGCTCTCCGTCGCTGACCAGCAGGCCGTCGGCGGCCAGCCGCCTTGTGACGCTCGCTGCCGCGGTCGCTTCGAGATCCGGAAGCACTACCGACCGCCATGGCGTGATCACCAGCCGTGGCGCCTCGGTGGCCAGCGACCGAGCGGCCGCCGAGGGCAGCGCGCCGAGCGGCACACCAGCGACGACACACCAGCGTTCACCGCGGGCATCGTCCTGCCGGTGGCCGCCGAGCGCGAGCTCGCCGCCAGGGGTGAACGAGCACGGTGCCTGCGGGTGGCAGGTCACCTCGGCTGCCACCGCATCGACCAGCGATCCCCACGCCCCGCCCCCGGTAACGAGCTCGCGCACCTGCCAGGCGTCGCCGCGCGAGGAGGCGAAGGCCACGGCTGCCGCCACCAGCGCCGCCACCGCGTCGCCGGTGCGCACCCGCAGCCCGGTGTCGGCACCGGCGAGCAGCACCGCCCCGGTGTCCGGAGTCACCGCGCGCCAGCACACATCGATCCGGTCACCCGCGATGTCGCCTCGGCCGTCGTCCAGGCCGAACAGGAACCGGCCGGGTAGCCCGGCCAGCTCCGCCCGCGCGCAGACCGCGCGATCCAGCTCGCCCACCAGGGCACGCACGTCGGCGACACCCCCGGTCAGCCCGCTGACCGGGGAGGCCAGGATATTGCGCACCCGCTCGTGGCTTGGCGAGGGCAGCAGTCCCGCCTCGGCCAGCCGATCGGCCAGCTCGCCCAGCATCGCCTGCGCGAGCCCGCGCAGCTGCACGTTGCCCCGGGATGTCAGATGCAGCACACCGTCACCGAGCTCCTCGGCGCAGGCGGCCAGCTCGACCAGCTGGCCCGCTGCCAGCTTGCCTCCCGGCACACGCACCCTGGCCAGCCGCCCGTCGGCGGCGTCGTGAGTGGTCAGCGCGCCGGGGCAGGCGTCGGGGCGTTCCCGGTGAGCGGTGCCCGCCCACGGGGCGGGGTACGGATCCGGCATGGCTGTCACTGTAGATTGTGTGCTGGCACCTCGGCTTGACGCGGGCTCCGGCCCCGGCGAGAGTGAGGTGCGGGCAAGCCCGCTGGAAGTGGAGGAACCCGGTGCGAGTCCGGGGCGGTCCCGCCACTGTGAGAGGGGAGCGAGCCCCAGCCCGGATCACGGGCCGAGGTCACGGGCGCCGGAACGGCAGCGTCTGGAAGGCCGGGGCGAGCGACGATCCTGCAGCCAGGAGACTCCAACCAGCGACGACCGACCAACCGGGGCGCGGACACCCCGAGAGGAGCCGAGACCACCGTGATCGTTCTGCTGTCCACCTCGGACACCGACCTGCTCAGCGCACGTGCCAGCGATATGGGGTACCGCCTTGGCAATCCGGCGCGTATCGACCTCGACGAGCTGCCCGGCCTGCTCGACGGCGCCACGATCGTGGTGGTGCGCATCCTCGGTGACGAGCGGGCGTGGAAAGAGGGTCTCGACGCGGTACGCGCCAGCGGGGCGCACGTGGTCGTGCTCGGCGGTGAGCAGGCGCCGAACGCCGAGCTGATGGAGCTGTCCACCGTGCCAGCCGGAATCGCCCGCGAGGCACACACGTACCTGGCGCACGGCGGTCCGGAGAATCTCACGCAGCTGCACCACTTCCTGTCCGACACGCTGCTGCTGACCGGCGACGGCTTCGACCCGCCCGCCGAGCAGCCGTCCTGGGGTTTCCTGGAGCGTGAACCGCGGTCGATGGACGGGCCCGTGGTGGCGATCCTGTACTACCGGGCACACCACTTCGCAGGCAACACCGCGTTCGTGGAGACCCTGTCGCGTGCCGTCGAGGACGCGGGCGGTCAGGCGATGCCGATGTACTGCGCCACGCTCCGCACCCGCGAACCGGAGATGATCGAGCAACTCCGCGCGGCGGACGCGGTGCTGGTGACGGTGCTCGCGGCCGGGGGGACGCGACCGTCCGCGGTGAGCGCCGGTGGCGACGACGAGGCATGGGACGTCGCCGAGCTGGCCGAGCTCGACATCCCGATGTTGCAAGCACTGTGCCTGACCAGCGACCGGGACGAGTGGTGGGACAACGACGAGGGCGTGTCCCCCATGGATGCCGCCTCGCAGGTCGCCGTGCCCGAGTTCGACGGCAGGATCATCACCGTGCCGTTCTCGTTCAAGGAGACCGACGAGGACGGCCTACCGCGCTACCTCCCCGACGCCGAACGTGCGAGCCGGGTGGCGCGGATCGCGCTGGGGCATGCGCGGCTGCGGCACACCCCGCCGGAACAGCGCAGGATCGCGCTGGTGCTGTCGGCCTACCCCACCAAGCACTCCAGGGTGGGTAACGCTGTCGGGCTGGATACCCCGGCCAGCGCGGTGCGGCTGCTGCGCACGCTGCGCGAGCACGGCTACGACCTTGGTGACGGCATCCCCGGGGTGGAGACCACCCCGGCGGGTGCCGAGTCGTCCCGGCAACCGACCCCTGGCGAGGACGTGGAGCGCTCCGAAGCGCCCGAAGGCGATGCGTTCATCCACGCTCTGATCGCCGCTGGTGGCCAGGATCCCGAGTGGCTCACCGAGGAGCAGCTCGCGGGCAACCCGATCCGGGTACCCGCCGCCCGCTACCGCGCGTGGTTCGAGCAGCTGCCCGCCGACCTGCGCGAGCAGGTCGAGCAGCACTGGGGCCCGCCCCCTGGTGAGCTGTTCGTCGATTACTCGCGCAACAGCGAGGGCGACATCGTGCTCGCCTCGCTGCAGGCGGGCAACGTGCTGATCATGCTCCAGCCACCGCGCGGCTTCGGCGAGAACCCGATCGCTATCTACCACGACCCGGACCTGCCGCCCAGCCACCACTACCTCGCCGCGTACCGGTGGCTCGAAGCGCCGCGGAGCGAGGGCGGGTTCGGCGTGCACGCCGTGGTCCATCTCGGCAAGCACGGCTCACTGGAGTGGCTGCCCGGCAAGAACGCGGCCCTGTCGGCCTCCTGCGCGCCGGATGCGGTGCTGGGCAGCGTGCCGATGATCTATCCCTTCCTGATCAACGATCCGGGCGAGGGCGCCCAGGCCAAACGCCGGGCGCACGCCACCATCGTCGACCACCTGATCCCGCCGATGGCTCGCGCGGAGAGCTACGGCGACATCGCGCGGCTGGAGCAGCTGCTCGATGAGTACGCCAACATCTCCGCGATGGATCCGGCCAAGCTCCCGGCGATCCGGGCGCAGATCTGGACGCTGATCCAGGCCGCCAAGCTGGACCACGACCTTGGCATCACCGAGCGTCCGCACGACGCCGAATTCGACGACTTCCTGCTGCACGTGGACGGCTGGCTGTGCGAGGTCAAGGACGCCCAGATCCGCGACGGGCTGCACGTGCTCGGCCACGCACCCGAAGGCGAGGAGCGGGTCAACCTGGTGCTGTCGATGCTGCGCGCGCAGCAGATGTGGGGCGGCCAGGCCGGTGCGGTGCCTGGACTGCGTACCGCGCTCGGGTTGAAGGAGAACTCCGATGCCGCCAGCACCGAGGTGGACGCGATCGAAGCCCGCGCGCACGAGCTGGTCGCGGCGATGGAGCGCAGCCGGTGGGACGCGGCAGCCGTACCGCAGGTGTGCCGGGCGGTACTCGGGGACGACGGTGCCGCCGCCGACGTCTCCCGGGTGTTGGAGTTCGCGGCCACCGAGATGGTGCCTCGGCTGGCGGGCACCACGGGTGAGCTGGACTCGGTGACACACGCGCTGGACGGCGGCTACATCCCGGCCGGACCGAGCGGTTCGCCGCTGCGCGGGCTGGTGAACGTGCTGCCGACCGGGCGCAACTTCTACACCGTAGACCCGAAAGCCATTCCCAGCAGGCTCGCTTACCAGACCGGCCAGTCACTGGCCGACTCGCTGCTGCGGCGCTACCGCGAGGACACCGGTGACTGGCCCCGCTCGGTGGGCCTGTCGGTGTGGGGCACCTCGGCGATGCGCACCGCGGGCGACGACGCGGCCGAGGTGCTGGCGCTGCTCGGCGTCACCCCGGTCTGGGACGAGGCCTCACGCCGGGTCAGCGGCATCGAGGTCATCCCGCTCGAGGAGCTGGGCCGCCCTCGGATCGACGTCACCGTCCGCATCTCCGGTTTCTTCCGCGACGCCTTCCCGCACGTGGTGGAACTGCTCGACGACGCGGTGCAGGCGGTGGCCCAACTGGACGAGCCTGCCGACCAGAACTTCGTGCGCGCCCACGTCGCGGACGACCTGGCCGAGCATGGTGACCGGCGCCGGGCAACCACCCGCATCTTCGGCTCGAAACCGGGCTCCTACGGCGCGGGCCTGCTGCAGCTGATGGACTCCGGGAACTGGCGCGACGACGCTGATCTGGCCGAGGTGTACGCCGTGTGGGGAGGCTACGCCTACGGCCGCGAACTGGACGGCGTTCCCGCCAGGGAGGACATGGAAAGCAGCTACCGGCGCATCCAGATCGCGGCGAAGAACACCGATACCCGCGAGCACGACATCGCTGACTCCGACGACTACTTTCAGTACCACGGCGGGATGATCGCCACGGTACGAGCGCTCAGCGGTAGCGCACCTGCCTCCTACATCGGTGACAGCACCACACCGGACGCCGTCCGCACCCGCACGCTCGGCGAGGAAACCGCACGGGTGTTCCGTTCCCGCGTGGTCAACCCTCGGTGGCTTGCGGCGATGCGCAAGCACGGCTACAAGGGTGCGTTCGAGATGGCCGCGACCGTGGACTACCTGTTCGGGTTCGACGCGACCTCGGGGGTCGTCGAGGACTGGATGTACGGCAAACTCGCCGAGACCTACGTGCTCGACGAGCAGAACCAGCAGTTCCTCAGCCAGTCGAACCCCTGGGCACTCCGTGGCATCGTGGAGCGGTTGACCGAGGCCGCCGACCGCGAGCTGTGGTCCGATCCCGACCCGGAGCTGCTGGCGCAGTTGAAGGAGATCTACCTCCAGCTCGAAGGTGACCTGGAAGGCGAAGGCTAACGGCGAACCCCGCCGCCCGTCGAGGCCGGGCCGATGTCACGGCGCGTCCCGCCGGGGATCGATGACCGCGCACCGGATGTCCGGGTGCTTGATCAGTGCGCGATCACTGGTCAGCAGTGGCACGTCCAGGTACTCAGCCGCTGCCGGGTAGGCAGCATCGTACGCCGTGAGTGTGTGCCGCAGTTCCCAGATCCGGTCATGAAGCTCGCCGAGCGGCACGAGGTCCATATTGAGCTGCACGAGTGTGCGGCGGGCCGTGACCAGCGTAGGAGGAGCGGGGTCCTGGGCGAACGCCTTACGACGAAGCACGTTGAGCACTTCGATTCCCAAGTGTTCCGGCCCGACGAATGCCGTGACCCCGTCGAGCGCCTGCCGAACCCGGTCGTTCTCGCGCCCGGGTAGCAATGCGTCCACGAGTGTGGAGGCATCGATGACTGCCTTACTCATGCATGCGAGCTCGTCGCAGCGTCATCGGCATCCTTCTCATCCCGCATGGATCGCACCTCGGCCGCTGAATCGAACGGCTCGATATCGCGCTCCTGTTCCGCTACCGCAGCGAAGAGCCGCCGGTGGTGCTCACGCAGCGCCTGTTCGTGAAGCACGTTGCTCACATAGCGGTTGAGGGACGTGCCCTGATCCTTGGCTGCCGCCTTGAGGATGGCTAGATCGCGCTCGTCCACGTCACGGATCGTCAACTTGTCGACCATGACGTCAATGCTAGACGGCAAGAAGTGACTGCACAAATAGCCGCGAACCCTGCCGCCGAACCCGGCAAAGGGTGGGAGCCTCGCTCAACCGAACAGCACCAGCGACCGGCCACCTTCGCCCTGACGCATCCGCTCGAATGCGGCAGGCACGTCGGCGAGCCCGATGCGGTGGGTGACCAGGGTGTTCAGGTCCAGCTCGCCGTCGCGCACCGCCGTGGCGAGCTTCGGCACGTCGGTGTCCGGGTCGGCGGAGCCGTACACCGAGGCGCTGATCGACCGGGCGAAGTGGTAGAGCTCGAGCCCGCTGAAGCTCACGTGGTCGTCCTTGGACCCCACGCCGAGCACCACGATGCGGGCACCGCGCCGGGAGCACTGCCACGCGGTACGGATCGCCTGCGAGCGACCCACGCACTCCAGCGCCACGTCGGCACCGCGCCCCTCGGTGAGCCCCCTGACGGCCTTCGCAGTGCCCTGCTCGGCGACGAGGAACTCCGTCGCGCCTGCGGCCATCGCGAGGTCCCGTTTGGCTTCGGAGACGTCGACGGCGATGATCGGGCCGGCGCCGCACAGCCGCGCTCCCGCGATGGCGGACAGGCCGACGCCGCCGATGCCGATCACGACCACCGACTCCCCCGGCCGCACCCGCGCGTTGTTGCGCACCGCGCCGACACCGGTCACGACCGCGCAGCCAACCAGCGCCGACTCGGCCAGCGGCAGCTCGGCAGGGATCGGGATCACGGCGTTCTCCCCAACGACTACCTCCTCGGCCAGCGCTCCCACACCCAGCGTGACGTGGCTGGGCGTGCCGTCCGGGAGGGCGCCGCGCGGCACCGAGGTGATGCCCTCCGTGGCGGTGCACAGCCACGGTTCTTGCTGCTGGCAGAACCAGCAGGCGCGACACGGCGGGGTCCAGTTGAGCACCACGTGATCGCCGACGGCCACCCGGGTGACCTCGTCACCGACCTCGGCGACCACGCCGGAGGCCTCGTGGCCCAGCACCAGCGGGAACGATGGCGAGAGCACCCCGTCGATCATCGACAGGTCCGAGTGGCAGACGCCGGCCGCCCGGACCGAGACCCGCACGTCCTCCGCGCCCGGTTCCGGCAGGACCACCTCTCCGATCTCGGGCTCGGTGTCCACCCCACGTGCGATCATCGCCTGCACCATGTGCGCTCCCTCAGGTTCTCGGCAATGGGTCGATGATGATCATGTCACCTCGAGGGCTTGTTTGACATCGGCCAGCAGGTCGTCCGAGCTTTCGATCCCGCAACTGATCCGGACCAGGTCGTCGGTCACCCCGATCGCCTCCCGCTGTTCCGGGGGGAGACTGGCGTGCGACGTCACGGCCGGACGGGTGATCAGCGTCTCCACTCCGCCGAGACTGGGTGCGGAGTACGGCAGGCTCACCGAGGAGACGAACCTCCTGGCCGCATCGACCCCACCGGCCGGTCGCAGGCTGAGCATGCCGCCGAACCCCGTCATCAGTGCGGCGGCCTCGGTGTGGTCCGGGTGCGAGGGCAGGCCGGGGTAGTGCACCTCGGCCACCTCGGGGTGCGATTCGAAAAACCGAGCCAGTGCCATCGCGTTCTCGTTCTGCGCACGCACCCGTACCGCGAGCGTCTTCAAGCCTCTGGCGAGCAGGAACCCGGCATGCGGATCGAGGCACCCGCCGAAGTAGTTCAGCGTGCCGCGTACCCCGCTGATGAGCTCGTCGCCGCCGATCACACAGCCCGCCACCAGATCGGAGTGGCCGCCGAGGTACTTGGTCGCGCTGTGCACGCTCAGGTCGAACCCAGTGGCCAGTGGCTGGAAGTTCACCGGGCTGGCGAAGGTGTTGTCGATGATGCTCACCAGGCCGTGCTCGGCGGCGAAGTCGGCGACGTCGGCGAGCTTGCCCACCCGGACGAGTGGGTTGGTGATCGACTCCACCAGGAAAGCCCTTGTGCTTGCGGTGCGCGCGGCTTCCCAGGTATCCGGCCTGGTGGGGTCCACCAGCGTGTAGCTCCAGCCGAGCCGTTCGGCGAAATGGTCGAGGAATCCCGCCGTGCCGCCGTAGAGCACGTCCCCGGCGATGAGGTGGTCACCCGCGCGCATCACGCTCAGCAGCGCGGTCGTCACCGCGGTCATCCCGGACGAGGTCGCGATCGCCGCCTGCCCACCTTCCAGTTCGGCGAGCTTGTCGTGCAGGTACAGCTGCGAGGGTGTGGAGTTCAGCCGGTGATACTGGATCTCGTCGTAGCGCTCGCCGTCGACCGAGGAGAACACCGTCCCCTGGTAGATCGGGAACACCACGGAGCCGTCCGGTCCGGGCCGCCGCTCGCCCGCGTGTACCGCTGCCGTCGCGAAATCATGGTCATGGAGCATCCTGTGACCTCCCCGTCGGTATGTCTGGGGCGCGGCACGCGCGCCACCGCCCCCACTACGCCACGCCCGCGATCCTGTCCACCAACCACGCCACCTGCCGAGCGACCTCCCCAGCAGACACGCGTTGCATCATCACGTGGCTGACCACCAGCCGGACCACCGATTCCACCAGTATCTGGCGTTGCTGCGCGGTCAGCTCCAGCTGCGGCCAGTAGGTCTCCAGGTGCCCGAGCAGCACTTCGTTGGCCGCTGTCAGGATCGGCTCGGAACGGGTGGTCAAAAACGGCAGCATCTGCCCCGCACCACCCGGCGTGGCCGTGAGTACCGCCTTGAGCAGCGGGTTCTCGGCGGCTTCGGAGAGGGTGAACTCCACGGCCGACTGGATCGCCCCGTTCAGGTCGTCGGAGTGCTTTTCCAACCTCTCGGCGATGCCGGACAGGAACGTCTCGGCTTCCCGCAGGGCCAGCGCTTCGCCGAGCCCTGTCTTGTTGCCGAACTCGTTGTAGACCGTCTGCCTGCTCACCCCCACCTGACTGGCGATCTCGGCCATCCGTAGCCTGCTCCACCCCGAGGTGATGACGACATCACGAGCAGCGTTGAGAAGGCGGTCTCGGAGGAGCGAGCGAACGGACTGCTGGAACGCGCCTCGACTTGCCACGAATCAACTGTATGAGCGGCGGGGGCGCGACACAAAGCACCCCGCGGGAACCGGGGCACCGACCCCGCGAACGGAGCAGTCCGTCACTCTCGGTCACCGTCGTGTCCGGGATCGTGCTCGTCGAGGCACTGCCGGTACATCTCCTTGCCGAACTCCGAGAGCTCGACCCCCTTGTGCACGACCTTGAGCCGCACCAGCTTGCCTGCCGGCTTGACGATCCGGGTCAGTTCCGGTTGCGCGTAGAGCAGGTCGTAGTGCTCCTGCCCGCGCAATCGGAAGGGCTGCACGTGCACCAGACCGAGTCGTACCAGGTTGTCCAGGTACACCGCGACGCGCTCCGGGCGGATACACCCCGCTTCCCTGCCGACGAGGGTGAAGTGGTGGACCAGCTCACGCTGCTTGCGGGTCATCGGGCTGTGTGCGATCACGTCCACGAGCGCCTGCGGCCCATCGGTGGCCAGGAAACGGATGATACGGGCCTCGTCCGGGCTGAGCTCCCGGAGGATCACCGCAAGTGCCGGGTGCTCCTCCGGATCATCCAACGCCGCCGAGCGGTGCAGCAGCTCGCGGCCGCGCCGCCGCAGCTCGCGCCGCACCTCCTCCACGGAACACGCATGCAGCTCGTGATCGGTGAGCTCGGATCGGGTGGCATCGCCGCCTGCTCCTGGTTCGTCGTCCGGGTGGAGCAAGCTGCTGAGCTGGTCCCCCAGCTCGCCCAGCTCCTGCTGGACGTCGTCCCCCGCGAGGATCCTGCGCATCCCGCGCGCCCAACCGTGTGCCACCATCCCCGCCAGCTCCGACGGTGAACGGCCCTGCCGCGCTCCGGTGACGACTTCCTTGCCCACCGCGACGGCGTGCGCCGCCGTACCTGCGCCGACCTTGCGTGCCAGCGTCAGTACCGTGCCCGCCAGCTTCACCGGCACACCGAGCGCGCCGCTGGTCCCTTCCGTGGCCCCGAGGCGCCGCCCGGTATCCGACGGTTCGCTCATCGCGCCCCCACTGGTAGAAGCCACATCGGTCCGCTCCTCACAACGTGGTCGCCATCTGCACCAGGCCGGCCAAGAAACCCAGCGCCGCGCCAACGACGATCAACTGCCACTCGTCCTCACGGAACGCTGACCGCAACATGTCCGCGAACTCGCGCGGGGGCAACTCCCGCATGCGGGTGGCCAGCAACCGGTGCAGCTTCTCGGCACGGCCCTTGACGAACTCCTCGTCGGTGAGCGATTCCACGGTGTGCCCCACCGTCCCCGCGGCGATGTTGCGCTGGATCGCCTCGTAATGGCTGCCCGCGGCGGCGCGCACCACCGGTCGCGCCATCCCGACCGTGCGGTCCACGATCGGGCGCAGGGTGTCGGAGATGAGCCGGTAGGTCCGATCCCCGTCGGGACCGTGGAACATCGCCGCGGCGATGTTGCGCATAGTGAGCACCTCATGCGCGATGATGCCCGAGTAGACCTCGGAAACCTCGTGTTGCCGCCGCAGGAACAGGCCCTGCAGCCGGAACGGGCCGATCCTCACGGGTTCGATCGGCGTGAAGATCACCTTCAACGCCAGCCAGTTGGTGAGGTATCCGACCAGCGCGGCGCCCACCGGAACCGTCCACCACTGCGGGGCGACGTGCCAGGCGAGCATCGGGACCACACCGAGCACGAATCCGAACACCGCGCCGGACCGGATGATGAACCGGAACTCCTTGGCACCCACCTCCAGGAAGATCTTGTTCATCAGCCGCGGGTTGGCCTCCATGTGGCGGATGACCATCAGTTTTAGGTCGAGCAGGCGATCGATATGCTCGCCCATCTCGTCGGTGACCCGCCGGACCGCGGCGGGCAGCTCGTCCTCGATCCGGCTGTGCACGCCCTGTTTGACCACCAACGGCAGCTGTGCCCACAGGTCCGGGTATTCCCGGGCGATGATCTCGTCGATCATGGCGTGGATCTCGTTGCGCGAGGTCTTGACGATCTGGGCCGCCAGTTCCTCGGGGTCGAGCTCCCGGTAGAACTCCGACATCGTGCCCAACTTGGCCAGCCCGGTATCAACCGCGATACTGCCCATCTTCGCCGCTTTCGACGGGATGATTCCCTGCCAGCCGAAAACCGGGAAACCGAACACGGTGAACGGCATCTTCCAGCCCGTGAACGTGACCGGCTTGAACATCATCTTGATCGCCAGCCAGTTAGTGACGTAGCCGATCACTCCCGCGAACACCGGGATCAGCAGTGTCCCGGTGCCGACCTCCGTGCCGAACACCGTCATCCTGGCCCCTTCGCGACTCCGCAGAATGTGACGAATGTCTACCACTCGGTAGGTTGCCTGATCAACCGCTCAGCCGGCGTCAGCCCGGCCGCCGATCCGGCAGCCCATCGCGAAGCAGCTCGGCGAGATGAGCCGACGGGACACCCGCCAGCTCGGCGAGCTGGGTCCGGCAGCTGAACCCGTCGCTGACCACGGTAGTCTCCTCGGGGCAGCCGGCCAGCGCGGGCAGCACGCCCTGCTCGGCCACCAGCCGGGAGGTCTCGTAATGCTCCCGCTCGAACCCGAAATTGCCCGCGAGGCCACAGCATCCCGCATCGAGCTGCCGCGCCTCGGCTCCCGCGGCGCGCAGCACCTCCTCGTCGGCGGCCGCTCCCATGATGGCGTGCTGGTGACAGTGCACCTGGATCCGCGCGGTCGCCGACACCACGGGGCGCTCGTCCTCGGCAGCCAGCCAGTCGGCCGCGTACCCGCGAAGAAACTCGGCGAGGGTGTAGGTGCCACCCGCGACGGTGCGCGCCCTGCCGTCGGTCGGCAGCAGCTCGGTGGCATCGGCACGGAACAGCGCGGCACAACTCGGTTCGAGCACCACCAGCGGCACTCCAGCATCCACCAGCGGCCCCGCACTGCCCAACGACCGCCGGAGCTGCCTGCGCGCCATGCCGAGCTGACCGGTACTCATCCAGGTCAACCCGCAGCAGTACGAGCGCTCCGGCACCAGCACGGCGAACCCGGCTGCCTCGAGGACCTCCACCGCCGCGGCACCGATGTGCGGGGCGAAGAAGTTGGTGAAGGTGTCCGCCCAGAGCAGGACCGTCCGTTCCGGATCAGCGGAGTACCGCGTCCCGCTAGGGTAGGGACGCCGGGCGAACCAGTGCAGGAACGTCTGGTCGGCGAACCGGGGAAGCTCGCGCTCGGCGGCGATCCCGCCCGCGCGCTTCAACGGGCCGCTCGCCCGTGAGGAAGACACCGCGTTGACCAGCCGGGGGGTGCGGGAAGCCAGCCTCGCCAGCAGCGGCAGCCACCCCATCGTGTAGTGCGAGGCCGGCCGGAGCCGCCTACGGTACCGCTGGTGCAGGTACTCGACCTTGTAGGTCGCCATGTCGACACCGACCGGGCAATCGCTCTTGCATCCCTTGCACGCCAGGCACAGATCGAGCGCCTCCCCCACCTCGGCGGACTGCCAGCCGTCGCGCACGGTCTCGCCGAGCAACATCTCCTGCAGCACCCGCGCCCTGCCCCGCGTGCTGTCGGTCTCGTTACGGGTGGCACGGTAGCTCGGACACATCACCCCGCCCGAGCTCATCAGGCACTTTCCGACACCGATGCAGCGGTGTACCGCGGTGCCGATACTGCCGCCGTCGGCGTGTAACGCCAGCGCGGTCGGCAACTCCCGCCACCGGTGGTCCGGCCCCATCCGCAGACCCTGCCCGGCACGCTCCGGCTCGACGATCACACCGGGATTGAGCTTACCCGCCGGATCCCAGATCGCTTTGAACTCCGCGAACGCCGCCAGCGCCTCGGCGCTGTACATGGCGGGCAGGTAGGCCGACCGTGCCCGGCCGTCGCCGTGCTCGCCGGACAGCGCCCCGCCGTAGGAGGCGACCAGCTCGGCGGCCGAACCGAGGAATTCCTCGAAGCGCGTGACGCCGCGCTCGCTCGACAGGTCGAAGTCGAGCCGCACGTGCAGGCAGCCCTCACCGAAATGGCCGTAAACGACGCCGAACAGGCCGTACTCCTCCAACAACCGGTGAAAGTCCCGCAGGTACCCGCCGAGACGTTCCGGTGGCACGGCCGCGTCCTCCCAGCCCGGCCACGACATGGTGCCGTCCGAGGATCTGGTAGCCAGCCCGGAGCCGTCCTCCCGGATCCGGTACACGGCCTTGCGCGTGGCAGGATCGCTCACCGTCACCGCACCACACCATCCGGATACATCGGACAGATCCGCGATGAGCTCGTCAGCGGTCCGTTGCGGACCGTCGATGTCGATGAGCAACCAGGCCATGCCATCGGGCAGCACCCCGTCAGGAATGGACTCAGGCCTGCGGGTCCGGAGCACGTCCAGGATGCGGTCATCCATGCCTTCGCAGGTCAGCGGGTTCCGCGCGAGCACGCGCGGAACCGCGTCGGCGGCAGCCACCGAATCGGTGAACCCTGCGATCACCAGCCGTTCCTCCGAGGGGCGCTCGACCAACCGCACCGTCGCCGCCAGCACGATGGCGCAGGTGCCCTCCGAACCGACCAGCGCGCGAGCCACGTCGCGCCCGTTCTCCTCGAGCAGGTGGTGCAACCCGTAACCGGACACCTGGCGCGAGAACTGGCCGAGCTCGGTGCGCAGCACGGCCCGGTACCGGCCTGCGAGGTCGCGTAACGCGGTGTGGAGCTCACCCTCCCGGCCGGGGCGGGCACATCGCTGCTCGGCAGCGACGCCCCGCGCCGCGCCGACGCGCAACCGAGTACCGTCATAGCACAGGACGTCGAGCTCGACGACAGCATCCGAGGTCCTGCCCCAAGCCACGGAGTGGGAGCCGCACGCGTCGTTGCCGATCATGCCCCCGATAGTGCAGCGGCCGTGGGTGGACGGATCCGGGCCGAACCGCAGGCCGTAGCGTGCCGCCTCACCGTTGAGTACGTCCGGGATCACCCCGGGCTCCACGGTCGCCGTCCGCGCCTCGGGGTCGATCTCGATGATCCTGGTGAGGTACCGGGACAGGTCCAGCACGATGCCGTCGGAGACCGCGTTTCCCGCGATCGAGGTTCCGGAGCCCCGCGTCGTGATCGGCATCCCGTGCCGGGCGCACACCGCGACGGCCGCCTCGGCGTCCTCGGCGTCACGGGGATAGACCACCCCGGCGGGCACGCGGCGGTAGTTGGAGGCGTCACTGGAGTACTCGGCGCGTCTGCGGCGGGAGAAATCCACATCGCCACGGACCTCGGCGGCCAGCTCCGCCACCAGCTCGTCCTGCGGTTGCATCCCGGTCTCCCGCCGCGTCGCGTCGGCGTGTGCGTCGGTCACGCACCCACCGTACTTCCCGCCCGGCGCGTGCCTGCGGGCTAGCCGATGGGTTCGCTCGCGACGACGATCCGGTTCGACCCCGCCGGTATCTCGACCGAGGTGGCGAAAGAAGCCTCGCTGTCGCGATCCAACCGGTCGACGAAGTACCAGTCCGCCTTCACCCGGTCGGGGCGCACATCCAGCACGGTGTAGCCGTGCGAGTCGAGCTCCACCCACCGTACGTGCCGATTCGTCAGCCGAACCGCTTTCTCCGCTGCCACCGACGTGGTGCGCGGCGGTACTCCGAGGATGTCATCGAGGTTGTCCGAGGTGACCGACGGGCAGACCAGCTCTGTGGCCACGCGGGGAGTCAGCGGGTAGGCGCCCGCGTCGACGGGGACCTCATTGGCCCAGCTGGTATGGATGTCTCCGCTGAGGAAGACCGTGTCCGTGATGCCGTGGTCGGCGAGGAAGGAGATCAGCACGTTCCTGTCGTGCTGGTAGCCGTCCCACTGGTCACCGTGCACGATAATGCCACCGTCGGCCGAGACCAGCCCGGTGAGCTCCGCGAGCGGCTTTCCGATCAGGTCGGGAAACGGCGGCATGAGAAACGGCGAGAACATCACCGAGTTGCCGATCAGCTTCCACTGCGCTTCGCTGCCCGCCAGCCCGTCCTGCAACCAGCGCATCTGCTCCGGACCGGTCATCCCGCGCTCGGGATCGTGCGCGTCGGCATAGTTCGTCGTGATCGGCTCGTCGCGGTAGCTGCGTAGGTCGAGCATGGTCAGTTCGGCGAGCGTGCCGAAGCGCAACCGCCGGTGTATCCGGTCGGCCTGCCCGAACCGCACCGGCGTCCACTCGCGGTAGGCCTGCAATGCGCGGGCATGCCGGGAATCCCAAGACCCCTCGGTTTCCGGATCGTGGTTCTCCGCTCCGCTGTGCCACCAGTCGTTGGCGAACTCGTGATCGTCCCACACCATGACCCACGGGCAACTTGCGTGCAAGCGCTGCAGGTCGGGATCGGTCTTGTGCTGGGCATGCCGCATCCGGTAGTCGGCGAGGTCGAGCAGCTCGTGTTCCGGCCGGTGCGGGCGGACGGTGGACCCCGCGGCGTTGTAGTACCCGGTCTCGTACTCGTACAAGTAGTCACCCAGGCAGACGACGACATCCACGTCCCCCCGGTCGGCCAGCCTGCCGTAGCCGGCGAACAGACCCGCCTCCCAGTTCGAGCAGGACACCACACCCATCCGCAGTCGCTCCGGCACCACATGCGCGGCAGGGGCGGTACGGGTTCTGCCGACCGGGGAGGTTTCGCCTGCGTGGCGGAAGCGGTAGTAGTACCAGGTTCCCGGAGCCAGCCCCGTGACATCCACCTTGACGGTGTGGTCCCGGTCACCGCCTGTGGTGACGGTTCCTCTGGCAACGACATGGTCGAACTCGGCATCGGTGGCGACCTGCCAGTGCACCGCGACCCTGGGACCGGCCCCCGACCCCGGGTAGGCGTCCTCGGTCGGCGTCACCCTCGTCCACAGCACCACGGCCTCGGGCAGCGGGTCCCCCGAGGCGACACCGTGCCGGAAGGAGCCGTGCGACCGCGCCGTCGCGCGCGGGGCGTGCATGCCCGAGGTCAGCAGCACCGTCCCGGCGACCGCGCCGCCCGCGAGGAGATCCCGTCTGCGTAGCCGTGCCCGCTCATCACTCGATTCGGAAGAAAACACCGGGGCAGCTTATCGTGAATCATTTCCACATTTCATTCGCCGGTGTCTCCCGCCACCGCGCTCACTGCGCGGTGAGCGCGAGCTGCACGTGCGCGAACAGCCGCTGCGGCGGATCGTCCAGATCCAACCCGCTGACCTGGACGATCCTGCGCAGCCGGTACCGGACCGTGTTCGGGTGCACCCCGAGCTCGTCCGCCGCCGCCCGCACATCCCCGAGCCGGTCCAGATAGGTCAGCAGCGTAGGCACCAGCTGACCACCGTGACGAGCATCATGCAGGCGCAGCGCGCTGACCCTGGGATCGCGGGCGGCCGGGCGGGCCTCGAGCATCGCGGCGATCTCGGCGAGCAGCACCTCGGCACGCACCTCGTCGATGGCGGCCACGGTGGTTCCCGCGTCGCCCCCGATGACATCCAGCACCCTGTCACACTCCCCCCGCGACCGTGGGGCTTCGGCCAGTGTGGGAGCCACCGAGCCGACCGCCGCCTGCACCGGATGTGTCAGCTCGCTTCCCAGGTGACGCCGTGCCGAGGCCACCGCATCCCTGGCGAACGCGAGCACCGCCGCTTCACCGGCTGGTGAACGCTCCACATCGGGCAGTACCACGTAGGCACGTCCATCGAGTTGAGTGACCAGCGCATCCCGCCGGTAGGCCGCCGAGTGCATCGCGATCAAGTCGAGCAGTTCGCCGCGCAACAACTCGAGCTGCGAGCGGTCGGAGGGCCCGTGCTCGGCGCCGGTGAACGCGAGTACCACCACGCTGCCGTCCGGGTCGACTCCGAGCTGTTCGGCCGCGGCGTCGGCGGCCACCCTGCCTTCCAACAGGCCGACCAGCAGGCGCTCCCGGAACCGGCCCCCGGAATCCGGGGCGTGCTGCCGCCGCGCGAGCTGCACCGCGGCCACGCGGGCCGCCCCGACAAGGGCATGCTCGGCCCGTTCCGGGATCGGCTCGCTACCCGCGGCGACCCAGATCGTGCCCAGCTGCCTGCCGCCCGCGTGGATGCCGATCGCCAGTCGCTCCGAGATTCCCAACTCGGGACGGGCCGCGATGCGCACCGCGTCGTGTCGGGTCCGCAGCCGCTCGTACACCCCCCACTCCCGCAGCATCGCCAGGTACTGCTCGGGCCCTTTGCGCCCGAGGATCGACAGCCTGCGGAGCTCGTCGACATCGTCCCCCGTACTCGAGTACGCCAGCACCCGGCTCGCGGAGTCCTCGATGCTGACCGCGCCGGAGGTGACGGCCGCGATGGTCTGCGCGAGCGAGAACAGGTCACCCCGGTCCCCGGAACGCTCGTCACCGGACTCGGCGGCGAGCGGGGCGATGACCCCCCGCACCAGGGATTCGAGCTGGTCCCAGCGCACGTCCAGCGGGACCCCGAGCAGCGCCACCCCGGCGTCACGCGCCTCCCCGTCCAGCAACGCCTGACCGGCATCGCCCGCACCGTCGGTGTCGAGCTTGACGGCCACCGCGACGGCGCCGCGCGCACCGGCGCTCCGTACCACGGCGACCGCGGCGCGTCCCCGAGCACCGATCAGCAGACCGAGCTCCCCCGGCCGCCCCGCGACGGGGTCCTCGGCGTCCCAGATGGCCACGTCCCGCACCGGCACGTCGAGCCCACGAGGCGCCAGCCGCACCTGCACCACCGACTCGCCGAGCGATTCCAGGATCCGCCGCAGCGACACGCCCCACGGCTGTTCCGGTAGCGCGACCATCCCGGTCCACCCCCGGCTGTTGTGGTGTTGAACATAGCGCTCACGCCAACCTTAGCCGATCGGACAACGAATTCGGGACGTTTCGCGCCTACCGTTGAGCTCACCGGGCGAACACTTTCTGGAGGTCGAGATGCTGCGATCCAGCCTGCTTGCGGCCAGCCGTTCCGCGACACTGCGCCGGTTCGTCGAACACAACCCGCTCGCCGCGGCGGTCGTGGCCAGGTTCGTGGCCGGAACCGAACCCACCGACGCCCTCGGTGTGGCGGGAGAGCTGGCCGGGCAGGGGTTGACGGTCTCCCTCGACCGGCTCGGGGAGAGCGTCACCGATACCGGCGAGGTACGCGAAACCGTCACCGCTTACCGGGAGCTCCTCGCCGCGCTCGCCGATACGGGGCTGGCAGGCAACGTCGAGATATCTGTCAAGCTCTCCGCGCTCGGGCTGTGCCTTCCCGGCCGTCCTCGCCAAGAACACGGAGGTATCGCCGACGGTGAACGCATCGCGCTGGACGCCGCCCGCCAGATCTGCCGGGCGGCGCCCAGCGCGGGAACCACCGTGACGGTGGATATGGAAGACCACACCACCGTCGACGCCACCCTGCGAACCCTGCGCGAACTCCGTGCGGATTTCCCGTGGGTCGGCGGGGTGCTACAAGCGTACCTGCGCCGCACCGAGACCGACTGTGCCGAACTAGCCACAGCCGGATCCCGGGTGCGGCTGTGCAAGGGTGCCTACCGCGAACCGGACTCGGTCGCGTTCGGCCGCAAGACAGACGTCGACCTGTCCTACATTCGCTGCTTGAAGACCCTGATGAGTAGCAAGGCGTACCCCATGATCGCCACGCACGACCCGCGCCTGATCGCGATTGCCGAAGCGCTGGCGGTCGAACACGGCAGGGCACCGTCCGAGTACGAGTTCCAGATGCTGCACGGGGTACGCCCGGAGGAGCACCGCAGGCTGGCCGAATCCGGCCACACCGTCCGTGTCTACGTGCCGTACGGCCGCGACTGGTACCCGTACTTCATGCGCAGGCTCGCCGAGCGGCCTGCCAATGTCGGCTTCTTCCTGCGCTCGCTGGTCACCAGGAGCTAGCGGGCAGGCCAGCCCGCGGCAGGCCTCACTGCGGCTGCTGCTGGGAGATCGTGAAGTTCAGCTGGCCCTGCTCGTCCTGCTGCACATCGAGAACCTTGTCGTCGAGCAGCTGGGCCGCCTGCTGCTCGAGGAACACCCTGGCTCCGGTCTCGCTGCTGACCACCTGGTCACCTTCCTCCGGGCCATCGGCGACCGCGAGGGACAGCTGCGCACCGCCCTCGGTGTCCTGTGACACGGCCATCCGCAGGCCCGCCTGCTGCTGGCCCTGCTCGCCCTGCTGGTCCACCTGCCCGTCGGATTCCTGGTCGCCACCCTCGGTCAGGGCGTGGATGGCCTCGGCGGCTACGTCGGTCATCGCAAGCATGGGGACGTCCCCTTTTCGTTGAAGCTGTACTTGGCGTAAAGATTCCACGGTACTTCTCGCCACGCGGGCGCGCACGCGGGGGAGTGTCGTTGACCCCGAGTTACGCGTGTGTCGATACTGTCGATACCGCCGGTATACGAACCCGCCGGCGCCGACGAACTGCTGCGATCTTGTCACGATCTTGGGACGGAGGATCGCACCAGGGCATCCACACCACTAGGATGCTGCCACCAGCATACGACGTAGACCACAGGGAAGCACGAACCGAACACCGTGGCCGCGACAGGGAAGCCGCACGACAACACCGTGACAGCGAGACCGGGGCGGGCAACCTCGACGCTGTGACGCTCGTTGGACAGGACCGGGACACCGGGCGGCAGCGGCCATGGTGCGGCTGGTGCCACACCGTAGGACAAGACGCAGGAGTAGTAGGACAGAACCGGAACGACGCTGTAGCCGCAGTAGCCGACGACGAGGCCGTGGCATCACAGCCCGTGCGTACACGACAACCGACCGGAGGCCGGAAATGACCAAGGCTGACGAGATCACTTGCCCCCACCCGGCAGGTGGCACCGTGAGCACACTCTGTGAAGCGTTCCAGCGCACCGCCAGCATGCGGCCCGACGCTGTGGCGCTTCGGGTGCCTGGGGGTAGGCAGGAAATCACCTGGCGGGAGTACGCGCAGCGGGTACGCAAGCTCGCGGCGGGCCTGGCCGCGCTGGGCATCAAGCGCGGCGACACCGTGGGAATCATGCTCACCAACCGCCCCGAGTTCAACCTCGTCGACACCGCGGCGCTGCACCTGGGCGCGACCCCGTTCTCCATCTACAACACCAGCTCGCCCGAGCAGATCAACTACCTGTTCTCCAACGCGGAGAACAAGGTGGCCATCACCGAGCAGCAGTTCCTCGAGCAGATCACCAAGGCGGAGACCGATGTCGAGCACTTCGTCACCGTCGATGGGGCCACAGGCAACGCCATGAGCCTCGAGGACCTGGAGTCCCGCGGCTCGGAGGACTTCGACTTCGACGCGCACTGGAAAGCCGTCGAGCCGAGTGACATCGCCACGCTGATCTACACCTCGGGCACCACCGGCCCGCCCAAGGGCGTGGAGATCCCGCACAGCAGCATCGTGGCCGAGGTCAACGCGCTGATCCCGGTGCTGGAGGTTGGCCCGGACGACACCACCGCGTCCTACCTGCCCTCGGCGCACATCGCCGACCGGGTGGCGGGCCATTACGCGAACGTCATGCGCGGCATGCAGCTCACCAGCGTCGCCGATCCGCGAGCGATCGCCGAGGCGCTGCCGGACGCGCGCCCGACGATCTGGTTCGCGGTGCCGCGGGTGTGGCAGAAGATCAAGGCGGGCATCGAGGCCAAGATCTCCGAGGAAGCCAGCCCGGTCAAGAAGAAGCTGGCGAACTGGGCGATCGACACCGGGGTCAAGGCCGCACGTGAGCGGCTGGACGGCAAGCAGCCCGGTGGTGCGCTGGCCGTGCAGGCCAAGCTGGCCGACAAGCTGGTGCTGTCCAAGCTGCGCCACACCCTCGGGCTCGACCGTGTGCGCTGGGCCGCTTCCGGCGCCTCGGCGATCCCGCCCGAGGTGCTGGTGTACTTCCACGGCCTGGGCATCCCGGTCTACGAGGTGTGGGGTATGTCGGAAACCACCGGCGCGACCACGACCAACACCGCGGACGCCATCAAGATCGGTTCGGTCGGCAAGGCCGTCAA
This sequence comes from Haloechinothrix sp. LS1_15, assembly GCF_033042135.1. Taxonomy (NCBI): domain Bacteria; kingdom Bacillati; phylum Actinomycetota; class Actinomycetes; order Pseudonocardiales; family Pseudonocardiaceae; genus Haloechinothrix; species Haloechinothrix sp. LS1_15. The sequence continues at coordinate 112,554 of NZ_WBXM01000009.1, forward strand.
CGGCGCCGAGCTTTCCATCGCCGACGACGGCGAGCTACTGGTGCGTGGTCCGGTGCTGATGCGGGGATACCGCAAGCAGCCGGACAAGACGGCCGAGACGATCGACTCGGACGGCTGGCTGCACACCGGCGACATCGCCGAGATGGATGCGCAGGGCTTCGTGAAGATCGTCGACCGCAAGAAGGAACTGATCATCAACGAGTCCGGCAAGAACATGTCGCCGACCAACATCGAGAACGCCCTCAAGGCGGCCTCCTCGCTGATCGGTCAGGCCGTGGCGATCGGCGACAACAAGCCGTACATCGCCGCGCTCATCGTGCTGGACCCGGACGCCGCCGCGGCGCGGGCGCACACGCTCGGCATGTCGGACACCTCGGTGGAGGCGGTCGCCAAGCGGCAGGAGGTGCGTGACGAGGTCACCAAGGCGATCCAGGACGGCAACCAGCGCCTGTCCCGGGTCGAGCAGGTCAAGCGGTTCCGCATCGTCGCTGCCGAGTGGCAGCCGGGTGGGGACGAGCTCACCCCGACGCTCAAGCTGAAGCGCAAGCCGATCGCGGACAAGTACAAGGCCGAGATCGAGGAGCTGTACGCCGACTCCCCCGGTGAGGGCGTCATCAGCCTGTGACCCGGTGACCGGATCGCGAGGGCCCCTGGGCGTGAACCGCCCAGGGGCCCTCGCGTGCGCGGTCAGCCGATCACGAAAACGTCGAGCTCCATGCCCTGCCCCCGGTGGCCGGGCACATCACACCACCCGACCGTGTCGTCGGTGAACGGTTCCACCTCGAAGGTCGCCGTCTCACCCGGGTCGAGGGTGCCACTGGTCTCGCCCTCGAACGTCAGGTCGTGCGGCACATCCCCCTCGTTGCTGAGATGGAACACCACGGGCTGACCCGCGGGAACCTCGATCTCGTCAGGGACGAACTCCATCTCCCGTAGGTTCAGGTCCACCTCGACGGCCTCCGGAGCGTCGGCGTCGGGGCCGGCGATGCCGTTGTCATCGGTGGGTTCCGGATCGTCGGCGCAGGCGGCCAATGCCAGCGCGGCGGTGGCCGCCAGTGCCGTCACGGTACTACGCGCACTCATCGTGATCACCTCGATCTCACCGTACGGCGCGCGGGCGCCCCCGTACTCAGCTCAACTCCACCTGATCGACCTTCCACTCGCCCTCCGACTGCACCATCGTCAGCACCATGCGATTGCGATCGATCCTCGGCTGGGGCGTGTTGACGTTCGTCGTGGTCTGGTCCACGAAGGCCAGCACCACGGCGGTGTCCCCGGAGAACTCGGCGACACCGGCATAGGTGACCTCGCCCTCCGAATCGGCCTGGTTCTCTTCGAGCAACTCGGCGAAAGACTCGTACGTATCCCCATACACCTCGGCGTAGCGGTCGGTCAAGCCTGCCGTGATGCGCTCGAAGTTCTCATCGAGCTCGGTGTAGTGGTAGGTCGTGAACTCCTCGGCGAACGTCTCCGCCACGTCGAGCGCCTCGGCACGTTGTGCCTCGGCCCTGTGCTGGCCCCACCACAGGTACCCGAAGGTCCCCGTGACCGCGAGCAGCCCGAGACACACCGCGACCATCGCCACCGCGGCAGGCGAGAACCGCCGGTGGCGTGTCTCCTCGGGCTCCGACCGGGGGCGCGGCGTCGGTGACGGCGTATCGCCACCCGCTCGATCGGTCATCGTCTACTCCAATGCGTTCAGGTACACCCCGTACCAGGACTGGTCACCGAGCAGCTCCCGATAGCCACCCGCCGATCCCATCCGGACCGGTTCCGAACCCGGTACCTGGGTACGTCCCGTCTCCGGGTTCGAGGTGACCACAGGGTTGCCGCTGCCACCTTCCGGACGTGGCGCGTTGGCCGCCCCGCGCACCGTCGGGCCTTCTGACGGGCAGTGGTAGGTCAGCTCGGGGTCCTTGGGTGAGGTGTCGGTCGGTGTGCGCCGCTCCTCGGGGAAGTAGCAGGTACCGCCCTGAGTGGTGACGAACTCGAAGTTCGCCCTGTCGCCGTCGCCGATGGTGGACAGCTGCCCGAAGGCGTCCGGGATGACGATCAAGCCGTGCCGCAACGCGGGGATGCGGTGCGCGACGATCTGCGCGGGAGTCACCAGGTTGGACAGCAGGACCGCGACGGACGGTTCGAGTTCCCGCAGCAGCGGCACCACTTCCTCGGTGACTTCGGGGACCGTCCTGGCGAGCTCGATGCCGTGCGGTGTCTGGTTGCGGATCTGCTCGGTGGCATCGGCCAGCGTCGCGGTGAGTTCGGGCAACCTCCCCGCGGTGTCCTCGCCTGCGGCGAGGAACTCCAGCGTGTTGTCGATCAGATTGGACGCGGTCGGCTCCAGCTCGGTGAACCGCTCGATGAGTTCGATGGAGTTATCGCCGAGCCGCTCCAGTTCCGGCCCTGTCCCAGCCAGCCCGGTGGCGACCTCGTCGGAGAGCAGCGACAGCGCCTCCGGGTCGATGTTGTCGGTCAACCGCATCAGATTGACCAGCAGTTCCTCCAGCGCCAGCGGCCTGCTGGTGTCCTCGGGGCCGAGTACGTCGCCGTCGGTGAGGTACGGTGGCTCCTCGCTGGTTGGCCGCAGGTCGATGTGCTTGAGCGCCACCGGGGTGTTCTGCCCGACCACCACGTGCGTATCGGCGGGCACCTCGGCGTCCTGGCGGATCGCCAGCTCCACCTCCACTCCCCCGCCGTCGACGAGCCGGACGTCGTCGACCGTGCCGATGGTGACGCCGCGGTAGGTGACCGGGACGCGTGGGGTGATCCCCCCGCCGTCTTCCATGTGCACCGTCACCCTGTCCTTGGCGGCCACCGCGTCGGTACCGATGGCGTTGACCACGATATACACGCTGCACACCAGCGCGATCGCGAGGAACAGCGCGATCTGACCGAGGGGCAGGCGCTGCCGCATGCTTGTAGATCCGGACATCGGCTACCCCTCCGTTCCTTCGAGCAACGCGTCGAGCGTCTCCTCCATACCGGCCGAGGACGCCGCCGGGCCCGAGCCACCGCCGAGCGGCATGAACTCGTCGAAGCCCTCGACGACGCCTGCCAGCGAGTCGGACACGTGGAACGACGCGTCCAGGTTCAGGTAGTCACCCGGTACCGCGGCGTTGAACAGCGGCTGGAACTCCTGGAACGCGGTCAGCAGCTGCTCGACATGGCGATCGATGGTGGTGAACTCGTCGAGCAGGGGATCCATCTTGACCAGCTGATCGACCAGGTGCTCCTCGGTGGCGTCGATCGCGTGCTGCACGTCCACGGCCAGCACCTGCACTTTGGCCAGCAGCTCGTCGAAGTTCTCCTGTTCGTCGACGAGCACGTCGATGGCGGGCCGGATCTCGGTCATGGCCTCGGCGAGCAGGTCGGAGTTGTCGGTCACCGTGGATCCTAGGGTGTTCACCGCCGCCAGCGTGCGGTTGATCTCCTCGGAACGCTCGTCCAGCGAGGCCAGCACCTGTTCGGTGCGCGTCAGCAGCTCCCGTGCGGTGTCCTGACGTCCGGAGAGCATGCTGTTGGTCTCGGTGATGATGGTGCGGGCCTGCTCGATACCACTGCCGGTGAGCAGGTTAGCGAGCATCGCCATGCTGTCCTCGACCTCGGGGCCGTGGCGGGTCTGTTCCCTCGGGATCGTGTCACCGTCGCCCAGCATCACCTCCCCGTGCTGTTCGGGAACCTCGAGCGCGATGTACGGGTCGCCGAGCGCGGTGCTCATCTCGATACCGGCCTCGGTGGCCTCCGGCAGCTCGACGTCCTCGCGGATCCGCAGCGTAACGTGCGCGGTGAAATCCTCGGCGCGCATGTCGGCCACCCGCCCCACGGTGGCGGGCCCGATACGCACCTGGCCGCCGCGCACCAGGCCTGCCACGTCGCCGAACTCGACGGTGACCTCGTAGGACGGCCCGTCCACACCGGTGCCGAACGGCGAGTTCTGCAGGCTGATGCCACACCCGGAGAGCATCGCAGCCGCGCCGACGACCGCGATGATCCGCGTCATCACCGGCATATCAACCACCCCCCAATCCGTCGCGCAGCAGTTCGGGCGGCAGCGGGACGGGGTTGACGATGCCGGGCCCGTCGCACAGCGGCAGCGGGAACTGGTCGCACAGCGGGCGCAGCCGGTCGAACTGCGAGAGGTTGGTGGTGATGTTCAGCCGGATCCGGAGCTTGCCGTCATCGGTGACGGCGCGCGTGATGTTGTCGGCAGCCAACGGGAGGGTGTCCATGATCTCCACCAGCTCCGCCTGGTGCTCGGCCAGGTGCACGGACACATCGGCGAGCCGGTCGACGCTGTCGGTCACCTCGTCCCCGTACTCCCCTGCGAGTATCGCGACCTCGTTCAACACCGAGGTCAGCGAGGTCAGCGCCTGCTCGACCTCGCGTTCCTGCCTGGCGAACTCTCCAGCCACCTCGTTGACGTTCGCAGTCAACGAGTCCACAACGGACTGGTTCTCGACGAGCACCTCCATCAGCGCGTCCACCGATTCCAGCAGCGCCTCGGCATCCGGCGCGGTGTCCACGGCGATGTCCGAGGCCTGGCTGACGTTGAGCACCGCATCCCGCAGCGATTCTCCCCTGCCGTCGAGCATCTCGGCTGCGCTGTCGATGAGCCTGCCGATCGAGCCTTCCCCGTCCACGCCTTCCGGGCCGAGCGCGACCAGCAGCTCGTTCACCGAGTCCACCAGCGTGTCCCAGGCGATCGGCGCCTGCGTGCGCTCGGGCGGGATGACGGCCCCGTCCGCCAGCTTCTCTCCGCCCTGGTAGGCGGGGGTGAGCTCGATGTACTGGTCGGGAACGACCGTGGGCGAGGCCACCCACGCTTCGGCGCCTGCGGGGATGTCGGTGTCCGCGGGCACGGACATGCTCACCCGCACCCGATCCCCTCGCGGTTCGATGGCATCGACCCTGCCGATCGGGACGCCGAGGACCGCGACGTCGCTACCCACGAACAACCCGTCGGCCTGGGTGAAGTCGGCGTGCACCGTCATCGCCGGGTCGGGTTTGGCCACCACGAACAACCCGGCAGCCAGCAGCAGGGCCACGGTCAGCAGGGACAGCGCGCGAGCGGGTCTCACCGTCATGCGCATCCCTCCATCAGCCCGGTGAGGCAAAGGATGTTGTCCGGCAGCGGACCGGCGGGACCGGCGACATCGCCCCACGGACCCTGGCCGAACGTGTTGGAGATGTACCGGCTGGTCGGCGCGAACTGCCGCAGCAGCTCGTTGAACTCCTCCTGGGTCTCGGTGAGCGTCTGCGTGATCACGTCGAGGCGTTCCAGGATGCCGGTAATCTCCGGCCGGTTGCTGTCGATAAAAGTCTCCAACCGGGTACTCAGCTCGCGGATCTCGGCGATGAGCGCGGCGATGGTGTCGGTTCGTTGCGCCAGCACGTCAGCGATCACGTCGGCGTCGGCCAGCAGCGTCACCAGCACGTCCGACTGCTCTAGCACGCTGTCGGTCACCTGTTGCGTGCTGGACAGCAGGCCGCGGAACTGCTCGCTGTGCCTGGTGAACATCTCCGCGGCGCCCGCGACCCCGTCCAGCGCATCGCCGAGCAACTCACCATCAGGGGCGTCCTGTTCGAGTGAGGAGATCAGCCCCCGCAACGCGTCCAGGTCGAGCTCCTCGGCGGTGTCCTCGGCCGCCCGGGACAGCTCGTCCAGGGTGTACAGCACCGAGGTGCGGTGCAGCGGGATACGGTCGTCGGGGTCGAGCTCCCCGTCGCCGCGCGAGACCACGTCGAGGTAGCGCTGCCCGAGCACCGTCTGGATCTTCACCCCGACCGTGCTGTCCTGCCCGATCCGTTTGTCGTTGTCCATGCGGAAGTGGGCGACGGCCCGATCGCCGTCGAGTTCGATGTCGTCGACCCGGCCAGCGCGAACCCCGGCGACGTAGACGGGGTCACCCGGTGCCAGGCCTGCCGCGTTTTCGAGCTCGGCCGAGTAGCTGCTGGTTCGGGAGTAGAAGATCCCCTGGGGGAGCAGCAGCGAGCCTGCCACCAGGATCACCAGGATCACCGACCCGGCGGTCGCCAGCAGTCGCGGATCGCGCTCACGGAACGGAACCCTCATGCGCGGCACACCTCCGTGTGGGGACCGATTCCCGGATCCACCTCGCCGAGCAGCGGGAAGCCCGTCTCGATGATCATGTGGCACACGTAGATGTTGAGCCAGGCCCCGTACTCCAGGGTGCGGTTGACCGCGGGAAGCATCTCGGGAGCGGCCTCCATCGTCGCGGTGAAGTTGTCGTTCTGCTCCACGAACGTCTGAGTGATCGCGTCCAACGACGCCACGTTGCGTTCGAGCGGCCCGCTCACCTCGCGCACCATCCCGGAGACCGCGACTGCCAGCTCGCCAGCGCCGTCGATGGCCGCGCCGATCTCATCGGCGCTGTCGGCCATGCCCGCTGTCAGCGCGGCGAGGCTGTCGATGAGGCGCTCGAACTCCGGTTCGTGCTCCAGCGCGAACTCGGTCGCCTCCCGCAGGTTCTGCAGTACCTCACCGATGACCTCGTCCTGCTCGGCGAGGTTCTCGGTGACCGAGACCAAGTGGGCGAGCAGACTGTTGACGGTGCCGCCCTGCCCGTCGAACACCGCGACGAGGTTGCCTGCCAGCTCGTTGACCTCCTCGGGGCGCAGGCTGTCGAACACCGGGGCGAACCCGTTGAACAGCTCGGTCAGGTCCACTGCGGGGCGGGTGCGTTCCAGCGGGATGACGCCGCCTGCTTCCAGCTCGGTGTCGGCGCCGCCGCCTGCTTCGATGGCCACGTACCTGGCGCCGAGCAGGTCGGCGAACCGCAGGTTCGCCTCGGCGTCGGCAGGCACGTGCTGGTTGTCGGCCACGTCGAAGGTGACGGTGGCATGCTTGCCGGTGAGCTCGATGCGGTCGACGGTGCCCACCCGCACCCCGGCCATGCGCACGTCGCTGCCGCGTTCGAGCCCGACGACATCGGTGAACTCGGCATGGTAAGTCGTGGTTGGCTCGCCGAGCGGGCGGTACAGGGTGTTGGTCACCAACGCCGTGCTCAGCAGCGTGATCACCAGGAACACGCCGAGCTTGATCCAGGTCCCGAGCAGGTCGCGATGCTTCATGGCACCTCCACCTCGGTGCCCCGCAACAACGGCCCCAGCAGCACGCCGACCGCACCGGAGGCCTCATCGTCACCCGCAGCGCCGAGGTCACCGGGCGCGGCATCCAGCAACTCCGCGAGGACCTCGCGTTCCGCCTCGCTGCCAACCGGACCCGATGTCCCGCCGTAGCGCTGCTCCTGCTGGCGTCGCTCCTGCTGCCCGGCACCGTCCGGGCAGTTCGGGCCTTCCTCGTCGCCGTAACGCGGGCAGTCCTCCACTGTGTACGGGAAGGGCTCGACGGCGGTCAAGTTCGCCCTGATCCGGAACCACGGCCCCTGCTCGTAGGTGGGGATCGCGGCTTCAAGCAGGTGACGGACGTTCTCCACGGCACGCGGCGCCACCGTCGGGTCCGTGGCCAGCTCGTCGAGCACCGGGTCGGCGGTGCGCGACAGCCGGATGTAGCGGTCGACGTTGTCGCTGCGTGCCACGCGGCTTCCCTCGTCGGCCAGGGTGATGCCGCTGGCAAGCACCCGCTCGATCGTCCGCTGTTCGGCGACGATGGTGCGGGAGATCTCCACGGCGTCGCGCAGCGCGCGCAACGCGTCCGGTGTCGCCTCGACGGCCTGCTCGGAGACCGTGCTCGCCGCGTCCATGCCGTCGTCGATCAGCGCGATGAAGTCGTCGACGTCGTCGGTGAGTTCGTGCAGTTGGTCGAGCATCCGGCCGAACCGTTCGCCGCGCCCGTCGAGCAACTGCGCCACCGCCGACAGCGCCTGGTTGATCTTGGCGGGTTCGATCTCGGCGAGTAGCGAGGTGAGCCGGTCGAAGGCCTCGTAGATCTGTACGGCCTCGGCCGAGTCGTCCGCGGCCAACCGGTCGCCGTCGGAGATCGGCTCGGCGGCGGCCTCCGCCGTGCCGTCGGCCGGTACCAGCTCCACGAAGAGGTCACCGAACAGCGTGCGCGGCAGCACCCGCACCTGGGCGGCGGTGGTGATGGACTCGGCGTGGCGCTCGCTGATCCGCATGGTGACCGTGGAGCTGGACTCGTGCGTCTCGACGTCGATGACGGTCCCGACGAGCACGCCCTGGTACTCGATGGGGGCGCGGTTGGGTACGCCGGTCGTGTCCGCGGACACCTCGGCGGTGACCTCCGGATGCCCGCTGAGCGCCCCGGTGCCGTACACCGTAGTGCCGACGGCGATGAGCAGGAAGGCGGCGGTGCCGATGGCACCCCAGAGCGCCAGCCGGAGCTTGCTCGGCTCGTCCCGTCTACGGATCAGCCCCGCGCGCCCGATCATGTCGCACCTGCCAGACCGGGAAGCTCCATGTACACGCCCCAGAACGCGAAGGTCAGCAGGATGTCGGTGACCATGATCATCACGATGCTGGTGCGCAGCGCCCTGCCTGCCGCACGGCCGACGCCCTCCGGCCCGCCGCTGGCGTAGTAGCCGTAGTAGCAGTGGATCAGCGTCACCACGATCGCGATGATCACCGCTTTGGCCAGCGACAGGAACACGTCCTGGGTGGGCAGCATGAGGTCGAACCAGTAGTCGTAGATCCCCGCCGACTGGTTGTTCAGGTTCACCACCACGACCCTGGTGGAGACGTAGGCGGCGAACAGGCCGACCAGGTACAGCGGGATCACGGTGATCACCATCGCGATGATCCGGGTAGTGACGAGGAACGGCACCGAGTTGATCGACATCGTCTCCAGCGCGTCGATCTCTTCGGATATCCGCATCGCCCCGAGCTGGGCGGTGAATCCGGTGCCGACTTTCGCCGCCAGCGCGATCCCCGCCACGACGGGTGCCAGCTCCCTGGTGTTGACCAGCCCCGATACCGCGCCGGACAGCGGGGACAGACCGACGAGATCGAGCCCGCGGAAGCCTTCCAGCCCTACCTGGGCACCGCTGACGAAGGACATCGCGAAAACCACGCCGACGGTGCCGCCCGCGGCGAGCAACGTGGCGCTGCCGAAGCTGATCTCGGCGATCTGGCGCACGATATGGCGCCAGTAGTGCACAAGCGTGATCGGTATGTAGGCCAGTGCCTTGGCGTAGAAGGCGAGGTGACTGCCCACGGTGGCCAGCGCGGCGGTCAGCTTACTCGCCGGGGTGCGCATGAGGTGGCCTGCACGGCCGAGCTCGGGAGCGACCATCTACAGCCCACCCCCTTCGGGGGTGATCAGCGCGTAGACCTCGCCAATACCGACGTTGGCGAAGAACACCAGGATGAACGCCAGCACGACGGCCTCGTTCACCGCCATCCCCACTCCCCCGGGCCCGCCCTTGGCGGTGAGCCCTTTCGCGCAGCACACCGTGGCCGCGAGCACCGCGAAGGCGATGGCCTTGGCCTGTGCTGCGAGGAAGTCCGGCAGTCCCGCGAAGTCGGTCAGCGTCCCCAGGAACGCGCCGGGCGTGACACCCATGACGGTCACCTGGAACACGAAGCTCGCACTCACCCCGAGCGCCATCACCAGACTCGTCAGCAGCATGGTGACAGCGATGGCCGCCACGATGCGCGGCACGACCAACCGTTCGAGCACCGAGATCCCCATGACCTCCATCGCGTCGGTCTCCTCGCGGATCTTGCGCGCGCCCAGGTCGGCCGTCATCGCCGAGCCACCGACGCCGGCGATCATCAGCGCGGCGACGAGCGGAGCGATCTGCCCGACGATGACCAGCCCGACCACGGCGCCGCTGTAGATCTCGGCACCCACCTGCGCGGCCAGCGAGGCCACGACCACGCCGACGACGACCCCGAGCGGCAGCATCACCAGCACCGCGGGCACCGAGGTGACCGCGGCGAGGAACTGCAGCTGTAACAGCGTCTCCCGCCAGGCGAACCGCCTGCGGGTGATCGAGGTCCACACCGCGACGGCGGTGTCGGCGGCGAAGCCGAACAGCAGGCCGAGCTCGAGCACGCTCGGTGAGATCTCCCGCTGCTTGGCCGCTTTCCTGCGCGCTGCGATCGCGCGGGCACTCCACCGCTCGGTCGCAGCGGCCATCGGCTCCCTCCGATGCTCGACGTCTGCCACCCCAGCACGGCATTCGCACGGGGACTATGCATCCATAACGAATGTTGTGTGAGGCACGTTACGGAGATTGCCAGCAAAACACAACCCCGTAGTTGACACAACGTCAACAATTGCCGGTGTGTGTCGCTCAGCGCTGTTTGAGCTGATCGAGATAGTCGGCCAGCATGGCCTTGGTCCGCCTGCGGACCTGCTCGAGCTCCTGCGGGAATCCGCCGGCCATCACCCCCAGCCCGGCGATAAGCACCAGCGCGCGCTCGGTCTCGTGGTCGATGTCGACGCCGGCGTCGAGCTCACCCAGCTCCACCGCGTCGCCCAGCGTCTTGCCCAGCCAGGAACGCAGTCCCCGCGCGCCGCTGGTCGCCTCGGTCACCCAGGCGTCCAGTACCGGCTGAGCAGGCGCGTGCCCCCAGAACGCCACCAGCACGGTCCACGCTTGCAAGCTCAGCTCGTCGGACGGCACGAGCGCTTCGACCGTGGCGGCCAGCGCGGCCAGTCCCCGCCGCCCAGCGACGCGTTCGGTCACCCGCTCGGTGGCCAGCCGGTTGTTGTACTCCAGCACCGCAGCCATCACGTCGGCCTTGTCGGCGAAGTAGTGGGTGACCGCTCCTGTGGTGACCCCCGCCTCGGCCGCGATGCCGCGCATGGTCGATGCGTGCACGCCCTGTGACGCCACCACGCGGTGCGCGGCGGTGACGATGCGGCACTTGACATCGGAATCACGAACCGAGTTCACCATCACTCGATGGTAACGAGCAAACGGCCGGATGAGGTGCGCGTTCACCCGCCCAACGACAAACATACAATCATGACTGCTTGTGCACCGCAACCGTGCGAGGGAACACGCTGAGACTAGCCATTTTAGAGTCAGTACTGACTGCAAGTTACCATCATGACATGAGCACCGATGTCGGTAGCACGCCCGGCCGGAGACGCACCCAGGAGGAGCGTAGCGCCACGACGCGGCGCGCGTTGCTGGAGGCCACGATCGACTGCCTGGTCGAGGAGGGCTACGCGAACCTGACCACCACGAAGGTGGCTGCAAGGGCGCGGGTCTCCCGTGGTGCGCAGGTGCATCACTTCCCCACCAAAGCCACGCTGGTCACCGAGGCGGTGCAGTACCTGATCGGACAGGTCAGCCAGTCGCTGTTCAGCGAGGTCGGCCAGTTACCCGCAGGCCAGGAGCGAGCGGGCCGAGCGCTGGACATGCTCTGGCAGACCTTCCGGGGCAGGCTGTTCCAGGCGGCGTTGCAGCTGTCGATGGCTGGACCGGCCGATGCCGAGATCGAGCAGAAGCTGACGGTGCTCAACCAGGTCACCGCCGATCTGATCCGCGGCTCGGTCCCGCTGCTGTTTCCCGAGGAAGCCAGCCACCCCGATTTCGAGGACGCCCTCTACACCGCCATCAACACCATGACCGGCCTGGCGCTGAGCCAGCGGGTGGCCAAGGTCAGCGACGCGGAGATCGACGCCCGCTGGCGCCGTACCAAGGCGCAGCTCCTCAAGCTCATCGAACCCCGCGAGGCCTCCACCGGTCTGTCCGAGTAGCGGCGTGGACGCCTCAGGGGTCGTCGGCGCCATCGTTGCCGACCTGGTCGAGTACTGGTGGGTGTACGCGGCGATACCGCTGATGGCGGCCATCATCGGGTACCTGACGAAGCTGCTCGCGGTAAGGATGCTCTTCGAACCGCTGGAGTTCCGTGGTATCCGCCCCGTGTTCGGCTGGCAAGGCATGATTCCCGCCCGCGCGGGCAAGATGGCCGCCATCGCCTACGACACCATGACGTCCGGGTTGATCGACATCCAGGAGCTGATGAGCCGTATCGACCCGGACGAGCTGGTCGCCGAGCTGGACGGGCCGGTGAAGGAGGTTGTCGAGGACCTGGCACGGACGTTGCTCGCCGAGTACCGGCCCGGGCTGTACGAGGCGCTGCCCGAGCAGGTCCGGGTGCTGCTCATCAGGCGGTTGCAGGCCGAGGCGCCGCAGGTGGTCCGGCAGCTGGCTCGCGAGGTTACCAGCGATGTCCACGCCGTGATCGACGTGCGCCACATGGTGGTGTCCAACCTGGTCAGGGACAAGGAGCTGCTGAACCGTCTCATCCGCGACGTCGCCCAGCCGGAACTGCGGTTCATCGTCCGTTCGGGTATCTATTTCGGGGCGGCGATCGGCGTGATCCAGGCGGTGGCCTGGGGGCTGACCAAGAGCCCGCTCGTCATGCCGATCTTCGGCTTCATCACCGGCTGGGTAACCGACTACCTCGCGCTGAACATGCTGTTCCTGCCCCGTGAGGAGAAACAGTTCCTCGGCATCCGGCTGCAGGGCAAGTTCCAGCGACGTCGCAGCGAGGTGGGAGCGCGTTACGGCGACCTGATCGCCAAGGAGATCCTCACCCCGCGCAACCTGCTGGAGGGCATGCTCACCGGCCCGAAGTCGGATCGGCTCGTCGCGCTGGTACAGCGCGAGGTGCGGCGCGCCATCGACGCGCGGGCGGGCCTGGCCAAGCCGCTGGTGGTGCTGGCCGTCGGCGGGCAACGCTTCCGGGAGCTCGAACGTGACGCGGTGGCGCACGTGATGGCCACCGCACCGCGCACGGTCGAGAGCATGTTCGGCTACACCGAGGAAGCCCTCGACGTGCGCAACACGATCAGCGAGCGGATGGAGCTGCTCTCCGCCGAGCAGTTCGAGCAGATCATCCGGCCCGCGTTCAAGGAGGACGAACGCACAGCAGTCATGGTCGGGGCGGTGCTGGGCGGGATCATCGGCGAGATGCAGGCGCTGGCGCTGATCTACCTCCCGATGGCGCTGGGTGTGCTCGCCGTGTGAACCCGTTCCGGGTCGCACGAGCGAGTGACGGCACGTGACCTGCACAACGCCCATCCAGTGTGCTGAACGTGACACCCCCCTTGGCACTCTCACCCGAACGGGTAGGATGTACGCCCAGTATCGCTCAGCAAGATCACGATCCGCGATTGCTAGCGCCAGATGGGGTCCCTGGTGCGCCGCGAGGCGAGAGGGTCACGGGAACGATGAACACAGCACGGAACCGGCGCAAGGCAGACGGCAGACACACGGTCGCCGACCTCATGTCGCGCGAGGGCATCACCGCCCCCGCACGCACGGGCACGGAACGGCCCGGCTACCAGGAGACCACCGCGCTCCCGGTAGCCGAGCTGCTGCGTAGGGAGGGCGTAGCCCCGCAGCGTGAGACCGCCGCACCGGCGCGGCCGGACGCCGCCACGCCGTCGTGGGGCGCGATCGCCACGCAGGCCACGGCTGCGGCAACCGCGGCACGACTTCCCGATCCGGACGAGCCACAGGACAGCAAGGCACCCCGCAGGGGCGCCGCCGTCGGTAGCGCTGCCGTGCTGTGCGGGCTGACGCTGGCGGGCCTTGTCGCGCTGAAGCCGACGACGGCGCTATCGCCGGAGTCGACCGACAGCAGGGCGGCCAGCTCCTCCGACTCGGCGGATCAGCAGCACCCCGGCATCCTCGAGCCACGCGGAGGTGACACCGTGACGCCGACGGCGGCACAGGTGAGTACGACGACCACGGGCAGCAGCGGTTCACCCGGCACGCAGGGTACGGCCGAGCCTCAGGGGACCCAGAACGCCGGCACCGGCCAGGCCACGGCAGGCGGCGGCGAGGCCTCCGGGAGCAGCGGCTCGACCGGCGGCTCCGCCAGCGGTTCCACCGGCGACACTCAGCAGCGCAGTTCCAGCGACGGCGGCTCCGGGTCGGACGGCAGCAGCACGGGCAGCACGGGCAGCACGGGCAGCACGGACTCCGACGGCAGCAAGGACGGTGGCGGGACCGACGAGCAGGAGAAGGAATCCGGCTCGCTACTCGACCCGGTCGAGGGAACGGTCTCCGGCCTGCTGGACACTGCCGGCTCGCTACTCGGACGCTGAGGCCCGCCCGCCCGTACCGTCGGGCGGGGTCTTCCTGCCATCAGCCTGCTGGACCAGCGTCGCTGGTGGTTCGCTGGACACCGTGTGCCCAGCGTCAGGCCGCCTCGCGATAGTCGGCCGGATCGAAGGTGCCCACGCGCCTGCGTAGCGCGCCGGTGGACCACGGCCAGTTGAAGCTGTTCCTACCGTTGACATCGAGGTAGTAGCTAGAGCAGCCGCCCGAGTTGTAGACGGTGCCTTGTAGCGCGCGCTGAACCTCGTCGTTGAAGGTGTCCTGCACCTCGCGGCGGACATCCACCGAGGACCAGCCATGCGCCAGGACCCGGTGTATCGCGTCCATGGTGAGGTCGAGCTGCGATTCCAGGACCGAGAACGCCGAGGAATGGCCGGTGCCCAGGCTGGGCCCCAACAGCAGGAACGCGTTCGGGAAGCCGCTGACCATGGTGCCGAGGTAAGCCTGCGGGCTGCCCTGCCAGTGATCGGCGAGGCTGCGCCCCTGCCCGTCGAGCACCTTGCTCGCGACCGGCATGTCGAGGATCCGGAATCCGGTAGCGAAGATGAGAACGTCCACATCGGCCCGCGATCCGTCGGCCCCGACCACGGTGTTGCCGTCGATCTCACGCAGCGCCGTCGGGTGCACCTGCACGTTCGGTCGTGTCAGCGCGGGATAGTAGTTGTTGGACAGCAACATGCGCTTGCAGCCGAGCGTGTAGTCAGGGGTCAGCGCCTCCCGCAGCCCGCGATCGCGTACCGCGAGACGCAGGTGCAACCTCCCGATACGCTGCACCTGGCGCAGGATCCACGGGCGCCGGAAGCCGATGCCCAGTGCCTCCATGGCCAGGTACTCCACCAGGCGGAGCGCCCGTTGCGTGGCGGGAACGTTGCGCAGCAGCCATCGCTCGGCACGGGTCACGTAGTGATCGGGTTTCGGCAGCACCCACTGGGCGGTGCGCTGAAACAGGTGCAGGCTGCTCACCTGTGGTTGGATTTCCGGTACGAACTGGACGGCGGACGCTCCGGTGCCGACGACGGCCACTCGCTTGCCGCGCAGATCCACGTCGTGGTGCCAGCGAGAGGAATGGAACACCTCGCCGGGAAAGTCCGCGAGGCCAGGCAGCTCGGGGATCCGCGGTTCGTGCCACGGACCCGCACCCGCAATGAGGATCCGCGCGTGGAACGTCCCCACGGTGGTGGTGACCTCCCAGCGCGCGCGGGATGGCCGCCACCGGGCCTCAGTGACCTCGGTACCGAACCGCATGTAGCGGGGCACGCCGTGCCGCTCGGCCACGTCGCGCAGGTAGGCGCGGATCTCCGGCTGCGTGACGAACACCCTCGTCCACTCCGGATTCGGCGCGAAGGAGTAGGAGTACAACGCGGACGGTACGTCGCAGGCGCACCCGGGGTAGGTGTTGTCCCGCCAGGTGCCGCCCAGCTCCCCCGCCTTCTCCAGCACCACGAAGTCCGTGATGCCGCCCCGCAACAGCCGGACGGCCGCACCGATCCCGGACGCCCCCGCGCCCACCACGAGGACGTCGACCTCGCGAACTGATGCCATCAGCTCTCCTCGAATCTCCCGCACTCGGCCGCGGGAATTTTCGGATACCGTTAGTATTTGAATTCCAACGTTAGCAGGACTGGCGGTGGCAGGCAACTCCGGCGACTGGCAACCTTGGGGCGTGTCCGAAACCAGCGAACCGTGGGCGGATCCGGAGAGCATCCGCTCGATCCTGACCGGCTGCCACACCTGGGCCATCGTCGGCCTCGGGGACAACCCCGACCGTCCCGCCCACAGCGTGGCGCGTTTCCTGCAGCGACACGGCAAGCGCATCGTGCCCGTGCACCCGGACGCGCCGACGGTGCACGGCGAGCAGGGGTACACCGAGCTCGCCGAGGTCCCGTTCGCGGTGGATTGCGTGGATGTGTTCCGCCGGTCCCAAGCAGCGGGCGCGTTCGCGGACGAGGCGGCACGTATCGGCGCTAAGGCCGTGTGGTTCCAGCTCGACGTGCTCGACGAGGCGGCCTTCCGGCGGGCGAGGGATGCCGGTCTGGAGATGGTGATGGACCGCTGCCCGGCGATCGAATGGCCACGCTACGGACCGGAAGTATGAAATCCCGCCTTTCCGGTGACATTATTGGACAGCATTTCCCTTGATCTTGCTCTCGCGTGAATCTGTCACCTCTGCCGCATAGAATAGCGCCGTGACCCATTCCATCGATGACACGTTCGACCCCACTGCAGATCCCGGCGGCGACGGCTGGGGGATCGAGGAGCTGCTGTCGGTCGACACTTCCGGCATGTCCGCCGGTGAAGCGCTGGCGTTCGCCGAGGCCATCGGGCAAATGCAAGCGATGCTGCACGCCCAACGCCTCCGGGCATGCAGGCGCTACCGCGTGGCCACCGGTCACGACGAATGGGCGCACGACGCCCTCGCCGCTCGATTGAAAACGAGCATTCATCGGGCCGGTACGGAAATGGCCCTCGCCGACGATCTGATCGAGCGGTTGCCACGCACCCTGGCGGCCATGGATGAGGGTCGGCTGGACGACTATCGGGCCAGGCAGATCGCCGAGGCCGCCGAGCCGCTCGACGGTGACCAGTGCGCCGAACTGGAGGACCGGCTGTTTCCCGCTGCCACTGACCAGCCACCACAGCGGCTCCGGCAGCGCGCCCGCCGCGCGGTCGCCGCGATCGACCCGGACGCGGCCACGACACGCGCACGGCGAGCACGCGGCTCCCGCCGGGTCGAGCTGGATCATGGCGAGGACGGGGTCTCGTGGCTCAACCTCTGCCTGCCCAGCGAGGTCGCCGCAGCGGCGTTCGATCGCATCGACTCGCTGGCCCGGCAGGCCAACTCCGACGGTGACGTCCGCACCCTCGATCAGATGCGCGCCGACGTCGCGGCCGAGCTGCTGCTGGGAACCAACCAGCAGGCGATGCATGCCCAGGTGTACGTCACCGCGGGCGCGAGCACCCTGCTCGGGCTGGATGAGCTCCCCGGCGAGCTACGCGGATGCGGCCCCTTGCCCGCGGAGCGGGTGCGGGAACTGGCTTACGACCTCAAGGCCACCTGGTCCGGACTACTCACCGACGACACGGGGCAGCCTGCGGCGCTGGCACGCGACCGGTACCGCTTCACCGGCAGGCTCGCCGAGTTCGTCAGGCTACGCGACGAGACGTGCCGACACCCGGCCTGCCACAAACCGGCCCACCGTTGCGACATCGACCACCGCGTGCCCTACCCCCACGGCCCCACCACTGCGGCGAACGCGCAGGTCCTCTGCCGACGCCACCACCGGCAGAAACACAGCTCCCCCACCCCGCCCACCGGCCAGCCCGAGGACGATCCGCCACCGTTCTGAGCGGCACCCTCAATCTCGCGCGGCACGCAGCAGCGCCTCCGCCGCCCCGTCGGCGTGCGCGGTTGTGGTGGCGTGGTCGGAAACGCTGATGCGAATCGCCGCGCGACCCTGCCAGGCCGTAGTGCCGAACCAGGTGCTGCCAGCTGCCTGTACCTGCTCGGCAGCTGCCCGGGTACGCTCGTCGTCGCCGATACGCACCAGCACCTGGTTGAGCACCACGTCGTTGAGCACCTCGACACGCGGATCGGCTGCCAGCGTGTCTGCGATGCGGCGGGCGTGGGCGCAGCATCGCTCCACGAGCGCGGCCACGCCGGTACGCCCGAGGCTACGCAGCGCGGCCCACAACGGGAACACCCGCGCCCGGCGGGAGCTCTCCGGGGACCAGTCGCTGCCGTCTCGAAAGGAGGTGCGTGTCAGGTACGGCGCGGTCAGCGCCATCGCCGAGCGGTGGCTCTCCGGGTGGGCGCAGAGCACGATGCCGCAGTCGTAGGGCACGTTGAGCCACTTGTGCCCGTCCACCGCCCAGGAATCCGCCAGCTCCGCACCCTCGGTGAGGTGTTTCAAGCTCGGCGCGGCAGCCGCCCACAGCCCGAACGCACCGTCCACATGCAACCACGCCCCACACTCGCGGACGTGCTCGGCGATCTCGCGCAGCGGATCCACCGCCCCGGTATTCACGTTGCCCGCCTGCGCGCACACGATCGTCGGTCCTCCGACCAGCGCCTCGCCCAGCGCATCGGGCCGCATCCGCCCCTGATCGTCGGCGGGCACCACCGTCACCCGCCGCTCGCCCAACCCGAGGAACCGCAGCGCGCGATCGATAGTGGCGTGGCGACCGGCGCTGACCACGACCGTGACCTCCGGGGCGCCGAACAGGCCGTCCGCATCGACATCCCACCCCGCCTCGCGCAGCACGTGGTGCCTACCCGCGGCCAGACCAGCGAGATTGGCCAGCTGCGCGCCGCTGGTGAACCCGGCCGAACACCCGGCGGGCAACCCGAGCAGCTCGCACAGCCACCCACGGCAGACCTCCTCGGCCACCGCCGCAGCGGGCGACAGCGCGGAGAACGCCGGGTTCTGATCCCAGGCCGAGGTCAGCCAATCCGCGGCCATCGAGGCAGGCACCACACCGCCCTCCACGAAACCGAAGTACCGGCCCGCGTTGGTCACCACCAGACCCGGCTCGGCTGCGCGGGCGAGCGCCTCGACGACCTCTGTGGGATCGCTCGGGTTCTCCGGTAGCGGCCCGCCGAGGCCTTCGCGGAGCTCGGGAGCGGCTACCCGCCGGGCCACCGGCCGGTCCCGGCTACCCTCGAGGTAGCCGAACGCGAGGTCGGCGGCGCGCTGCAGCGCGGGACGTAGTTCGGTCATAGGACCGGAGTCTGGCACGCGCTGGACGTCGTAGGCGCAACAACGCTCGTGCTGGCGGAACACCAGGCGGCGGTGGCACGGTTGGAAGCCGGAAAAGAAGGCGAGAGGTGATCAGCTATAAAGTACGTCATGAGCATGAGCACGTACCGCCGTTACGTAGCACTGGGAGACAGCCAAACCGAGGGCTTGTGGGACGGCGACGACGAGACCGGCCTGCGGGGCTGGGCCGACCGGCTGGCCGAGCAGCTGGCCGAGCTCAACCCGGACCTGCGCTACGCGAACCTGGCCGTGCGGGGCAAACTCGCCCATGAGGTGCGGGCGGAGCAGCTCGACGCCGCGCTCGCGCTCCAACCGGACCTGGCCACCGTGGTCGCCGGGATGAACGATCTCCTCCGCCCCGGATTCGACGCCGACGCCGTCGCGAGCGAGCTGGAGCAGATGTTCGCCGCGCTGACCGAGGCAGGCACGCGGGTGGCGACCCTCACCTTCCCGAACGTCGCGAAGATCGTGCCGATCGCCAGGCCGCTCACCCATCGGGTGGTTTCGCTCAACGCCCGGATTCACGAGGCGGCCACCCGCCACGGTGTCGCCATCCTGGAAACCTTCCACCACTCGGTGACCACGGACCCGCGCATCTGGAGCCCGGACCGGCTGCACGCCAACCCCCTCGGACACGAGCGGATCGCCGCAGGTATGGCGTACGCGCTCGACCTACCCGGCAGCAGCGAATCCTGGAGCGAACCGCTGCCGCCGCCCCCGCCGTCGGGAACCATGCACTCCACCAGGACCGAGCTGTGGTGGCTGGCCAGCTTCGTCGGACCGTGGATCGGCCGTCGCGTACGGGGGCGCTCCTCGGGTGACGGCCGCTCGCCCAAACGTCCGGATCTCGCCCCGGCACGCTGATACCGGGTGCTGCCTGCCGGTCACGCCACGGCGATGCCGTCGACGTCGACGCGCAGCTCCACCTCGCTCAACGGCTCCTCGGCCGGCCCGGACACGACCGAGGCGTCCTCGATGGCGAACCGGCTACCATGGCACGCGCAGTTGATCGTGCCGTCGGCGACCTCGCTGACCGTGCATCCCTGGTGCGTGCAGGTCGCAGTGAAGCCCCGGAACTCCCCCTCGGCAGGCTGGGTCACCACGACGTTGGCTTCCTCGACGATCACCCCTCCCCCGACGGGGACGTCGTCCACACCGGCGAGCTCGGTACCCGGCTCCGCACCGCCGCCACCGGCCTCGTCGACCTGGCAGCCCGCCAGCGTGAGCCCGGCCGCCCCGCCAACGGCAACGACCCCGAACCCGGCAACAGCGCCGCGACGGGACAGCTGCCCGGATGCCCGATCGTTCCTGCCCTCCATACCAGCGACTCCTTCCGCCGTGTCACCGTGTCTCACCCGGCCGTGTCAGCACATCCTGCCGTAGGCGAGTGAGCTGACCGTAAACCGCGGGGGAGCGACCGGGTAACCTCCGGTCGCAGCGTACAGCGAGCGCGTCCCGATGCATGGAGCGTGACAGTGCAGTATCCGGCGCAGCACCCGGCGACATCGACCCCACACGGTGTCCTCCGCAAGTCCCAGGTCAGCATGCTCGACATCGCCATGCTGCTGCTGGCAGCGTTCTCGGTCGGCCTGCTGGCCTATGCCATGTTCTTCGACGCCATCGATATCGAGGCTCGGTGGGTCATCATCACCGACACGTCCATCTGCGGCGTGTTCTTCGTTGAGTTCCTGTACCGGTGGCGCGCCAACGGGTGGGACCGCCGGTTCCCGCTGCGCAACTGGTACGAGATCCTGGGCATGATCCCGGTCGCCCACCCTGCACTGCGCAGCTTCCGGCTACTCCGGCTCATCGTGGTCATCGTCAGGCTCGTCCGCGCCGCGGACAGGGCCTTCGGCGAGCGGTTCGTCTACCGGCTGGTCGAGCGCATGTCCCGCCCGATCGTGCTGGCCATCAAGAAGCCCATCACCGTCGCGGTGCTCGACGAGGTCGTCAAGGTGCTGGAGACCGGGAACTACCCGCAGAACCTGGCGCGCTCGCTGGACGAGAACAGCCGCGAGCTACGAACCATCATCCTGGAGAAGGTGCGCAACGACCCGCAGGCGGGCAGGCTGAAGCGACTGCCGTTCCACGACGAGATCGTGGAATCGGTGGTCGACACCACGTTCCGGGTGACACTCGACGTGCTCACCGACCCCAGGATCGATGCCTTCTTCGCCCACGTCGTCCGGGAGAACCGGGAACAGATCCGGAAGGCGGTGCAGGAAGGACTCCACGAGGAGCCGAACACTCCGGACAGCACGCAGAGTGACCAACGTCATCCGGCGGCACCCTATCCAGGCGCTCCCACTTCACCCGTTGCTTAACCGCGAGGGCTAGCCTGGAATGCAGGGGGCCAGGTCCGGCAGCACACCAATCACGCGGACAGGTGAAGGGACACACCAGGTGAGTGGCGCGGAGCGCAACGCACGGAAGCGGAAGCAGGCGCAGCAAGCCGCCCAGGCGCAGGCCGGTCACGCTGCCGCCACCGATGACGACCGCACCAAGAAGATCACGTTCGGTGTCGTGACGGCGATCGTGATCGGCGCAGCGATCACGATCGCCGCGATCTTCGTCCTCGCGAACGGCGGCGAGAACGGCGCGGCCGCCGAGGGCGACCGCGGCGAAGGAGAGATCCCCGCGCTGGCGGTCGACACCGGCGTACCCGCCGAGCGGGACGGCACCGTAGTCGTGCGCGGCGACGACAACGCACCCACCACCATCGACGTCTACGCCGACTTCCTGTGCCCGGCATGCAAGGGCTTCGAGGAAGCCTTCGCCGAGGAGATCGACAGCTACGTGGCGGACGGTCAGCTCCGGGTGCGCACCCACCTGGTACCGATGCTCTCCGACAGGTCGAACCCCGAGGGCTACTCACTGCACTCGGCTAACGCCGCGCTGTGCGCAGCCGACGAAGGTGCCTTCACCGCATACCACGACAGCCTGTTCGCCGCGCAGCCCGACTTCAACAACGCCTACGAGGTCACCGACCTCGTCAACCTCGGCCGCGACCTCGGTCTCGGTGACAGCTTCGCCGCCTGCGTCAACGAAGGCACCTACGAGCAGGACCTGCTCGACGAGTTCTCCGAGATCCGCGAGGACGAATCCGTGCACCAGGAGTTCGACGACGGGCACAGCGGGTTCAGCACCCCGACCGTGGTGCACGACGGCGAGGTCGTCGACATCAGCGACGAGCGCCACTGGAACGAGGACTGGCTGGCAGAGCTCATCGAGCAGGACCAGGGCGCCTGACGTACCGCCCGGACGGTGCCAGCGGGACCCCTTCTTAGCGGCTTAGCGGCATCGTGTACTGTGATGTCGGCAGGCACGCACAGGTGCCGAGCCAAGGGGCTGTGGCGCAGCTGGTAGCGCACTTGACTGGCAGTCAAGGGGTCACGGGTTCGAGTCCCGTCAGCTCCACCAGCGAAAACGCAGGTCAGCGGGCCGTCATCCCTGAAGGGGAGCGGCCCGCTGACTTTCTGCATGACTAACTGCATGACTACGTGTCTCGCGCGCCGAGGGGAAACAGTCGGTCCATAGCGGTTGCGCCTTCGACCACGACCGGCTTGATCTCCTTGCGGTAGACGGTCTCGGTCACCCTGGTGCCGCTGTGGCCCACCAGGCGAGCGATATCCTTTAGCGGCACGCCCGAGCCCGACAGCAGCGATACGAAGCTGTGCCGCAGTTCCCTCGGCGTCCACTGCTCCGACGGCAGCCCGCGCACTGGCGCATTGGGACGACAGGCCCGTCACGCCCGGGCGTGACGTCGCCTGGTCACTGCGACGCCGGCAAGGCACAGCGCGCCGCCTACCATGGCGAGAACCGCGGGCACTTCGGACAGTGCGAGCCAGCTGATGGCGATCGCGGCAGGTGGGACGAGGTACGAGAACGCGCCCATACGGCCCGCGTCGATCCGCTTCAGCGCGTACGCCCACGTCAAGAACCCCAGCGCCGTGGGGATCGCGCCCAGGTAGCCGACGAGCCAGAGTGACGTGGCAGGCAGCGGGCGGGCTTGCTCGATCAGCGCCGGCAGGAACGGCAGGCTCGCGACAGCGCCGATGACGGCCGCCCACGTGGTCACCTGCAACGCCGACACGCTCCGCAACAACGGCTTCTGCGCGACAGCGCTCAACGCGTAAACCAGCGCCGCACACAAGCACAACACGACACCCACCCAGTCGAAGTCGATGCCACCACCCGACGAGGCAGTGATGAGCAGCACCCCGGCGAACGCGACCGCCACACCACCAACGAGGTACCTGTCGAACCCTTCACCGAGGAAGAGCCCCGCGAACACCACGATCAAGATCGGACCGGTGTTGACCAGCATCGCCGCCGTGCCAGCGTCGAGATAATGGACACCTTGATTCAGCGCCAGGTGGTAAAGGAAGAACCACCCCACGCCGATCACGGCCATAGGCGCCCACTGCCTGCCCCGCGGGAGCAGGGCGGGACGGCGTTGCCTCGGGGTGCGTACCCGGTGCACCGCCAGCACCACACCGAGAATCACGGCACAAACCGCGACCCGGCCGAGCACCAGCGGGCCGGACTCGACATGTCCGGCAAGGTGCCGGATCGCCACGAACGCCGACGCCCACGACAGCACCGTGACACCCACCGCGACATAGGCGGTAGCCATTTCATAGCGCGCCGACAGCGACCCCCGGCCGCGCACGACGACCCCGGTGTCCGACATCGATCCCCTCCCCTGTGACCCGGGTGGCACGATCGGCCGGCCCGTTGCGCTGGCAACCGCGACCCCGCTACCGCCGCGATGGCGCCGAGCCAGCACAACCTACCACGCCCGATCGGGTGACACGGCCCGAACGTCGCACCGCAGCGCACGTCACTCGCGCCGCAGGGGCTGCTGCCGAGCCTCTGCTCGTTCACCCGGGCAGCTCGGCGGCGTACCTCCTCAGTTCGTCGGCGACGCGGTCGAGGGGACGGGGGCTGCGTTGGGCCTTGGCAACGATGAGGGCGCCCTCGATCGCGGAAATCACCATGGTCGCCACCACCTCGGCCCTGCTCTTGGACAAGCCGCGCTGCCACAACGCCGTGGCGATGGTGGATTCCCATGAGCTGAATGCCTCGCCTGCGGCTTCGCGCGCGCCCTCCGACTCGTGTGCCGCGAGCGCGCCGGCGGCCACAGGGCAACCAGCATCGTAGCCACTGTCGATCAAGGACTCCCGGAAGAAGGACACGATCTCGTCAAGCGCCTCCGCCGGTTCAGCCGCGCTGAGCACCGAGCTGATCATCGCGGACATGATCCGCCCTGCGTGATCGGTGGCGTGTTCGGCGAGCTGGGCCTTGCCGTCGGGAAAGTAGTGATACACCGAACCGCGCGGGGCCCCGGTGCGCTCCACGATATCTGTGAGCGATGTCCCCGCGACACCACGCTCCCGGAACACCTGGATCGCTCCGTTCACCATACGCTCACGACCCGAGTGTCCACCGTCCATACCAATCAGCATAAGCCATATCCGCAACGAACTCGCAGAACGTAAGTTTTGTGTTGTGTATCACGATTACTTTCCATGCCGATCGCCATACTCAACTATGACTCGGAGTAACACATGGCGATGACGGCGTATGAGGTGCGGCCGATGACGGGACTCCATGAACCCTTACCGCTTGCCTGCGGATTGATACTGCCCAACCGGCTGATGAAGGCCGCCCTCAGCGAAGGTCTGGCCACGCACGACCACGGGCCGGACGAGAGGCTCGAACGCCTCTACGCCAGGTGGGGCGCGAGCGGGTACGGGCTCATCATCACCGGCAACGTGATGATCGATCGCCAACACCTGGGTGAACCCGGCAACGTCGTGCTCGACGACGACCGCGACCTCGACGGACTGACCCGCTGGGCGAAGAGCGCCCAGGACGGCGGATCCCCGATCTGGGTCCAGCTCAACCATCCAGGGCGGCAAGCCAACCCGCTCGCCACCGGCACGCGGCCCGTCGCACCGTCTGCCATCGCACCAGGTCTGCCGGGCGTTCCCACGCCGCGCGCGCTCAGCGAGGAGGACATCGACGACATCCTCCGGCGGTTCGCTACCGCAGCGTCCCTCGCGGAAGCCGCCGGGTTCGACGGCATCCAGATCCACGGCGCGCACGGGTACCTGGTGTCCCAGTTCCTGTCGCCACTGTCGAACCAGCGTGACGACGCGTGGGGCGGCGATCCCCAGCGCCGGATGCGGTTCGCGCTCGAGACCGTCCGGCGCATCCGGGCAGCCGTCACGCCGAGCTTCGCGGTCGGTATCAAGCTCAACTCAGCCGACTTCCAGCGCGGAGGGTTCACCGAAGCCGAATCAACCGAGGTCATTCAGCGTCTCGCCGCCGAACACGTCGACCTTATCGAGATCAGCGGCGGGAGCTACGAATCGCCCGCCATGATGGGCAGACCCGCTACCCGGTCAGCGAGCACCCGCGCGCGCGAGGCGTACTTCCTCGGCTACGCCCGCACCGCGCGGCAGGTGGCAGGCGCCGTGCCGCTGGCGGTGACCGGAGGTTTCCGGTCACACGCGGGAATGCTGCAGGCCGTCGCCTCCGGCGACTGCGACGTCGTCGGGTTAGGCCGCCCGGCCGCGGTCAACCCCGGCGCCGCGTCCGCCGTTCTCGCCAGCGACGACGGCAGACTCGCCTCCCCACGCATCTCGCTCGGACTACCATCCCGGCTGGCCGGCAACAGCACGGTGAAGGCACTGGACGGCGCGCTCGACCTGCAATGGCACACCGACCAGCTGCACCGGCTCGGGGCAGGCGCCGATCCAGCGCCAGGGCGCCCAGCCTGGCGAACGCTGTGGACGATGGTCAAACGCAACGGTCTCGACGCCTTCCGGAGCCAGCGCGGCTTCAAGTAACCGGCATCGGCCGAGGACCGGCTACGGCGGAAGTTCCGTGTGGAACGTCTGGCTGGTCGCTACCTCGCCAACCCGATCGTCCGGGGGCTGGACCGCCTCGGCATCCGCGTACCGGCGCTGACGGAGATCCGAAACGATGGGACGGACGCCGGCGGCGCCTGGCTCATCGCCGAGAACTCCGCTCGCTCAGCGCGGCCGCCTTCCGCGCACTGCGAACGACACCGATCTCGGTACGAGTCACCTTCACCGACGACCCCATCCCACCCGGCGACACCACCGGGTCAGCCTCCGAGGTGAACGTCCGGACCAGGACCCGGTCGTCGTCGCGGTTCACACCTCGATGAGCCGCGCCCTACCGTGGGTGAGCGTTCTGGCACCGGAGGGCTCCACCACGAACGTGTGGCTGAGCCCGACCCCGGTGCGGCCGAACAGCCGGAACGACGCCGGGATGTGGAACACCATCCCGGCCTCAAGGGGAGCCTGGTTGTCCGCGGCGATGTAGAACGGCGCCCCGTCCATCCAGTGTGGCTTGTGCGCCAACCCCACGGGATAACCGAACAGGTGATGAAAGATCACACCCTGCGGTAGCGGCCCGACCGCACGAGCCGCCGCCGTCGCCACCTCGGCGCAGGTCACGCCAGGGCGGGCCGCAGCAAGAACCGCGTCCACGGCGGTGCTGGCCAGCTCGGCCAGCATCCGCACGTCGGAGTCCGGCTGCTCCAGCGTGAGGGTGCGCATCACCGGGGCGTGGTAGCGGTGGTGCGCACCGGCGAACTCGAGGAACGTCGCTGCCCTGCTCAGTGGCCGCGCGACCCAGCTCGAGTGCGGGATACCTGCCCGCCGGCCGGTCGCGACCACCGGTCCCCACGCGGAAGCTGAGTTGGCGGTGGCGAACAGCGCGCTGGCGATCGCCGCCGCCACCGACGAGTCGGTGGCATCCGTGGCCGCCGCGGCGGCCACCGCCGCGTCCACGCCGTGCCGGGTCTGTGTTGCCGCGAGCTCGACGCAACGCACCTCCGCTTCGGACATCCGCAACCGGATGCGCTCGACCAGGTGGTCGGTGGCGACGACCTCGAGCCCACCACGCCGCAACAGCTCAAGAACATCCGGTGGGGTCGACGCATGTCTGGTCTCCAGCCCGACGCGCGCCCCCGCCGGCAGGGCAGTCGCCATATGCGCGGTGAACAGCTCCAGCCCGCGCAGCGCATCGGTGTATCCACAGTAGAGCACAGTGTCCGCTCGCGCGCTGGCCAATGCCCGCCCCACCTCGAGGTCGGGCACGTAGATCGACGTTTCCGATGCGGTCACCAGCAGCGGCTGCGGCGCGGTTTCTTCGCTGTGGTAGCCGCACAGGTACTCCACGCTCGACGGCCGGATGACCACCATCGCGTCCAGTTCCGCATCAACCATCGCGTTTCGGGTAGCCACCAGCCTGCGGTCGTACTCCCCATCCGCGAACGCACGATCCTGCTCCGCCAGCACCTCCGCGGCCGCTTCGCTCGCCAGCCAACCCCGTTCCGGCGCACTACCCAGCCCCACGAGCTCCGGCAAGCGCCGCTGATGATCGTCGGTTCCCGTCGTCCCGCCCTCCTTCGGCCACCAGTTCCGCACCCTACGCCGCCAGGCGCGCTCGCCGCCATCAGTCCGGCACGCCAGGTGCCACGGGTGACATCAGGCGAAACGGAGGGGCTGATGGTCAACAGGTACGACGTCGTGGCTCTCCGCGCCGGTACACCGGCGCCCCTCCCCCGTAGCATCCCTGGAACGCTCGACCATGACTCGTACTGAGCAGACGTCCACCGACAGGTTCGCCGGACGGACCGCGATCGTCACCGGTGCCAGCCGCGGCATCGGGCTCGCGATCGCCGAACGGTTGGTCGCAGGCGGCGCGAAGGTGGCAATTACCGGTCGCAAGGCCGACGCGCTGGCCACGGCAGTCGCTGAGCTCGGCGGGGCCGGCCGCGCGCTCGGCGTCGCCGGCCGCGCCGAGGACACCGACCATCAGGACGAGGTGATCGAGAAGGCTGTCGAGACCTTCGGCAGTGCCGACCTCCTGGTCAACAACACCGGCATCAACCCGGTCTACGGGCCGCTGGCGGAGCTCGACCTCGACGCCGCACGCAAGATCGTCGAGGTCAACTGCTTCTGCGCGCTGTCGTGGATCCAGAAGGTGAACAAGGCCTGGATGGTCGAACACGGTGGGTCGGTGGTCAACGTCGCCTCGGTCGGCGGCATCCGACCAGCTCCCGGCATCGGGATGTACGGCGCCAGCAAGGCGATGCTGATCCACCTGACCGAGGAGCTTGCCGTCGAGCTCGGTCCCGGCATCCGGGTGAACGCGGTTGCTCCTGCCGTCGTGAAGACCACGTTCGCGACGGCGCTCTACGACGGCCGGGAGGAGGAGGTCGCCGCAGCATACCCGCTCAAACGATTGGGGATACCCAGTGACTTCGGCGGTGCGGTGACATTCCTCCTCTCCGAGGATGCGGCCTGGATGACCGGACAGACGCTGGTCATCGACGGCGGGCTCACGCTGGCAGGCGGCACGTGATGGGCGCACGCGACACGAACGAGACACCGGGACTCGATCCGGCTCGGCTGCGCCCCTGGTTCGCCGAGGCCGCGCCGCAGGCGCGGCCTCGGCGAACTGTCGGCCACCCTGATCACCGGCGGCAGATCGAATCTGACCTACCGCCTCACCGACGGTGTGACGAGCTGGATCCTGCGCAGACCACCACTGGGTCACGTGCTCGCCACCGCACACGACATGGGACGCGAGTACCGGGTGATGTCGGCGCTGGCCGACACCGCGGTGCCCGTGCCGCGGATGATCGGTTTCTGCCACGACACGGCGGTACTCGGTAGCGAGTTCTACGTCATGGAGTCCGTCGAGGGTACTCAGTACCGGACGGCTGCAGAGCTGGAGCCGCTCGGCGCCCAGCGGGTACGGGCCATCTCCACCGCGCTGGTGGATACACTCGCCGACCTCCACGAAGTCGAACCGGCCGCCGTCGGGCTCGACGACGTCGGCCGTGCAAGGGGATTCCTCACCCGGCAGGTCACGCGATGGCGCAAGCAGCTGGACGCGTCGTACTGCCGCGATCTGCCTGCCGCCGATGAGCTGCACGCCGCGCTCGCGGCGCGAGCACCCGAGGTCGACGCAGCAGCTCGCCCTGGCATCGTCCACGGCGATTTTCGCCTGGACAACGTACTGGTCGATAACGACGACCGGCTTCGCGCCGTCCTCGACTGGGAGATGGCCACCCTGGGTGACCCGGTGACCGACCTGGCATTGATGCTGCTCTACGCCAGGCTCGCTCACCTCGTCGGCAGCGAGGTCGTCGCCGACGCCAGCAACGCCGCCGGCTTCCTGACTGAGTCCGAGATCATCGCGCGATACGACGCCCGCAGTGACCGCGACCTCAGCGACCTGGGCTTCTACCTCGGTCTCGCGGCCTTCAAACTCGCCGCGATCCTCGAAGGCATCCATTACCGTTATCTGGACGGACAGACCGTCGGCCCGGGTTTCGACCGGATCGGCGAGGCGATCCACCCGCTGCTGGATGCCGGACTCGCCGCGGTCACGGAGCCGTAAGCAGCCGGCCGCGATCACATGCTCCCGAACCCAGCATGACTGATACGATCTTGAATCATGTTCGATAACCAGCCGACGGCCCAGGAGCGCACTCGCCCGGCCGTTGTGCAGCGCCGCAGGGTCGAGCGCGTCCAGGCCATCCTCGACGCCGCCGAGGAGCTGCTCGGCGAGCAGGGCTACGAGGCCGCCACCCTCAAGGCGGTTGGTGAGCGGGCAGGCATCCCGACCGCTTCCGTCTACCACTACTTCGCACACCGGCACAAGGTTGAAGCCGAGCTCCTGCAACGCCACCTGCGTGCACTCGACGAGCGGGTCACCGCCGCGCTGGACAGCCCCACGGTGCGTACGCTGCGCGATGCCGTCGACGCGACGATCGACCCCATGCTCGCCTACTTCCGGCAGTACCCGAGCTGCGCCGAGCTGTGGTTCGCGGGTCGCCACGAGACGCTCACCGAGCTGGTGCAGGCCTTCGACGAGTCGACCGCACAACGGCTGTGGCGGCTGCTCGTCGAGCGTGAGCTGCTCCGCGCGGACACCCCGCAGTTCGCCGTGCAGCTCGCCTTCGAGGCAGGCAGCCGGCTCTTCGACGTCGCGTTCCGGCGCTCACCCGCCGGCGACGAGACCACGATGAACGAAGCGCGACGCCTGGTCACCGCCTACCTCGAGACCTACGCCTGACACGGTCCCCGGCGCCAACGCCGCCTGCTCAACGACACGCCCCAGCTCGTCATCACCTGCCCGTAGGATGCGGTTGATACGACGCGCGAACGATAAGTGGGGCGAACGATGAACCAGACATCGCTGGTACCGGGCAGCATCGCCGAGCACACCGGCTGCCTACTGATCAAGCTGGGCCAGGTGGTATTCCGCCTCGTCGAGGCTGATCTCAGCCGACTCGGCCTACGGGTACGGCACTACAGCATCCTGCAGGCCCTTGCCGATCAAGGCTCCATGACCCAGCTGGCGCTCGGTGGCTACCTGCGCATCGATCCGGCTACCATGGTCAGCTCGCTGGACGACCTGGAGCATCGCACGCTCGCCACTCGGGTGCGGGATCCCCAGGACCGGCGCCGGCACGTCGTCGAGCTCACCTCGGCAGGGCGCCGGATGCTCGCCAGGGTCAACGGTGCTCTTGAAGACCTGGACACCCGCCTGCTGCACGACCTTGCGGCCGATGAGCGCGCGGCGCTGCACCGGTCGTTGCGCGTGCTTGCCGAAGGTCCGACCCTGCCCGCAGCGCTCGATGCCGACCGGGAGACCGCACCGGGCCGTGTGACCTAGATCCTTCAAATAGTTGGTAGCACTAATGGTATCTTCAGCACATGAATGTGCCGCGTCAATCCGAGCGCCTGTACCACGACCTGCTCGCTCCCGACGAGACACAGCGGATACGAACCCGGGTACGCGCCATCGCCGACACCGTGGTCGCGCCCGAGGCCGCTCGCATCGCGGGCGGCGACGAACGCACCGACGGCTTCCCCCGGGACGTCTTCGACGCGCTGGCAACCGAGGGTGTCTTCCGTATCCCGTTCGACACGGCGGTAGGCGGCGAGGGCCTGACCCACCCGGCCAGCGCGACGGCCGCGGCCATCGAGGAACTCGCCTACCATTCCAGCAGCGTGTCCGCGGTGTTCGATGTGCACTGCATCCTGGCCGGTAACGTGCTGCGCAACGGCACCGCCGAGCAGCAGCAGCGCTGGCTGGCCCCGGTCGCCTCCGGCGAGGTGGTCGGCGCGTTCGCCACCACCGAGCCCGAGGCGTCCACCGACCTCTCGCCCCGAGCGGTGCAGACTGTGGCCACCCGCACGGGCGATGGCTGGCTGCTCAACGGCCACAAGCGCTGGATCTCCAACTCCCCCGTCGCCGGGTTCATCGTCACGCTGGCGCGCACCGGGGAGCGGCTGAGCATGTTCATCGTCGACACCAGCCTCGCAGGCGTGCGGATCGGCACGCCGGACCGCAAGATCGGCAACCGGGGACAGCTCACCGCGGACGTGTCCTTCACCGACGTACGCCTCACCGACGCCGACCTGCTCGGCGGCATCGAAGGGGAAGGTCTGCGCCACGCGCTGTCCACTCTCACCTACGGGCGCATCGGCATCGCCGCCGCCGGGGTCGGCATGGCGCAAGCCGCCTTCGACCACATTGTCGACCACCTCTCCCGCAGGCACGCGTTCGGCAGGCCGGTCGCCGCCAACCAGCACTGGCAGTTCCTGCTCGCCGACCGCGCCACCGAGATCGACAACGCCCGCACCCTCTACACCAAGGCCGCCCTCCGGCTCGATGCGGGCAACCCGTTCCCCGAACCCGAAGCCGCGATGGCCAAGGCCTACGGCACCCGCCTCTCGGTGGACATCGCCCGCGACGCCGTACAGGCATTCGGTGGACTGGGTTTCGCCCGCGAACTCGGCGCCGACGGCAGCGCCAGCCCGGTCGAGGCCCTCTACCGCGACAGCAAGATCGGCGAGATCTACGAAGGCACCAACGAGATCCAGAAATGGATCATCGCCCGCCAAATACTCGGCCGGGAGATCACCGGCTGAGACCTGCCACAGGAGGTGGCGGGTTCCGCGCACTCAGGTAGGTACGTTGCCGCCCCGCGGGTTATGTCGGGGTGGCGGTGTCGAGCACTGCCGCGAACCGCGAGCGATAGCGCCTCGGTGAGATGCCGACCTCCTGGGTGAAGGCGGTTCGGAACGTCACCGGTGACCCGTAGCCCACCTCGAACGAGATCCGGTCCACCGTGAGGTCGGTGGTCTCGAGCAGCTCCTTGGCCGCGGCGATCCGTTCCGCAGCGACCCAGCGCATGGGCGTGGTACCGACGTCCTGCTCGAACCGTCGGGCGAGGGTGCGGGGCGAGAGGTTCGCCGCTCGTGCCAGTTCGGTCAGCGTCAGCGGGCGGCGGAGGTTCTCTCGCAGCCAGGCGCGGAGGTTGTCCAACCAGGCGGCGCGGTTCTCCATCGGCTCCGCGTGTACGTACTGCGCCTGATCACCGTCGCGGTGGGCAGCGATGACGAGGTAGCGGGCCGTCGCGTTCGCGGCGCGCTCCCCGTGGTCGCGCCGGATCAGATGCAGGCATAGGTCGAGACCTGCCGCCGAGCCAGCACTGGTGAAGATGTCGCCGTCCGCCACGTAGATGGCGCGCGCGTCGAGCTCGACGTTGGGGTACATCCGCTGCAGCAGTGTGGCGTGCCGCCAGTGGGTGGTGGCCCGACGGCCGTCGAGCAGCCCGGCCTCGGCGAGCGCGAACGTTCCGGTGCACAGTGCCACCATGCGGGCACCCCGACCGGCGGCGCGCCGCAGCTCGCGGACCAGCCGTGAGCCGACCGACCGCCCTGGTGGCACCGCCGGCACGAGCACCGTCTCGCCCTCGGCCACGGCGCTCAGCGGCCGCTCCGGGGCCAGACGGGCGCCGGTGTGTGTGCGCACTCCGCGCAGGTCGCCGCACAGCGTCACGTCGTAGAGCGGGCCGTGTTCGGGGCCCCAGTCGTAGCCCAACGCCTCCAGCGGCATGCCAATCTCGAACAGGGTCATGCCGTCGATGAGCGGGATCGTGATCGTCGGACGCGGTGTGGCCATGATGGCAAAATCCTAGCACTTTACGTCGATACTGCCACTCCCGCGGGACCGATTCTCGTGTCACTCTCAAGGCATGCACTTCGACGACTTCATCGCACAACAGCTCCTGAAGGCCAACGACTCCTCGTCCTCGCAACACGTTGGCGCCCAGCGGCCCATCCGGCGTCTGCTCCGCGCCCTGTGGAGCGGCGCCCGCCAGGTCGCCCGGGGCGTCGACGCGTTCTCCAGCGTGCGGCACGGGATCGACGTGCCGCCCGATCACGGCGCCCGTCACCGACCGCCATCGTCGCCCCGCCACCTCGGATCGTGAGGAGCCAGCCGACGGTATCGACGTCGCTGTCCGGGGTGGATCAGGATCGTCTGACGGCGCAACCGACAGTCTCGACGGACACGGCCTGGACATCCAGTGTCCAGACCGGATCTACCTGAATTGCTACCAGCCGGGTGAGCGCCCAGGCCGCGGCTGCTGGCTGGCGGCCCCTACAACCGGATGCACCGCCGTAACCGAGGCCACACCGCGACCGCGGACACCGGCCACCTCGCGCTTGCCCAACGGGCGGCTCGCCACGCACTCCCGGTAGACGGAGCCGTCGCGGCCAGCTACGGGCAACTCGCCGCCACAACCCGCCAGGACGACGAAACGCGCGGTTCGCCCCAGCTCCTTACCTCCTCCATACCGCGTTATAAACAGGAGACTGGACATGTGTCCATAGTTTGGCTACGTTCGTCCTGTGACGGCTTCACGCCTCGACACCACATCCCTCGCCTCGGGCGAGACCGCGTACGCGAGAAGGTAAGGAGCTCCAGTGACTGACGCCCCCGCGACAGAGTTCAACATCGCGCTCGTCCACGAGGCGATCAGCCGCCAGCTGGCCGACCACGAGGTGCTGGTCTGGCGCGACCGCCGCCTCACCTACGGTGATGTCACCGAGCGCAGCCGCCGACTGGCCTCCTACCTGCATGCGCAGGGGCTCGGTGTGCGGGCCGAACGCGCCGAGCTCGCGGGGCACGAGTCCGGCCAGGACAACGTCGCGCTCTACCTGCACAACGGCAACGAGTACCTCGAAGGCATGCTCGGGGCGTTCAAAGCGCGCCTCGGCCCGGTCAACGTCAACTACCGCTACGTCGAGGAGGAGCTCACCTACCTACTCGGCAACGCCAACGCCCGGGCGGTGATCTACCACGCCGCGTTCGCGCCGCGGCTGGCAGCCATCCGTGACGCGTTGCCGGATCTGACGGTACTGCTGCAGGTCGACGACGGATCGGGCCATCCGCTGCTGCCCGGCGCCGTCGACTACGAAGACGCGCTCGCCTCGATGCCCGCGGAGCTCCCTCGCCGGGACCACTCCCCCGACGACCTCTACGTGCTCTACACCGGCGGCACGACCGGGATGCCCAAGGGCGTTCTCTGGCGGCAGCACGACATCTTCATGTCCACCATGGGCGGGCGGATCCCCGGTGTGTGGGAGCCGGCGACCTCCTACGACGATGTGGTGGCTCGCGCCACCGAGAACCCAGGCACCACCATGGTGATGGTGCCGCCGTTCATGCACGGCGCCGCGCAGTGGTCGACGTTCATCATGATGACCACCGGCGCCAGAATCGTGATCCCTGACGAGAACCGGCACATGGACCCCGCGGACGTGCTCCGTGCCGTGGATCGGGAACGCGCGTCCACGATCACCGTTGTGGGCAACGCCATGGTGCGCCCGCTGCTTGACGAGATCGAGACCGGCGACTACGACCTCTCCTCGCTCGCGGTCATCGGTAACGGCGGCGCACCGCTCATTCCCGCCCTCAAGGAGCGACTGCTCGAGTCCTTGCCAAACGTGTTCATCAACGACTCGGTTGGTGCTTCGGAGACCGGCGCCCAAGGCTCGCACCTCTCAGCCAAGGGCAACGTCGCGACCGGCACGTTCAGTGCGGGTCCCGGGGCCACCGTGGTCTCCGAGGATCTGTCCCGGGTGCTGGAGCCAGGCCACGACGGCATGGGCTGGCTGGCCCAGTCCGGCTGGGTACCGCTGGGCTACCTCGGCGACCCGGACAAGACAGCCCGCACGTTCCCGGTGATCGACGGGCAGCGCTACGCGGTCCCGGGCGACCGGGCGAGGCTACTGGCCGACGGCACCGTCGAGCTGATCGGCAGGGACTCGGTCACCATCAACACCGGTGGTGAGAAGGTCTTCGCCGAGGAAGTGGAAGGCGCCATCGCCACACATCCCGACGTCCGGGACGTGACGGTGTGCGGGCGGTCGAGCGAACGCTGGGGCCAAGAGGTCGTCGCCGTCGTCCAGCTCGCCACGGAGGCGGAGGCCACGGCGGAAAGCTTGGCGACCCACGCCGCCGAGCACCTCGCCCGCTACAAACTGCCGAAGACGTGGGTCTTCGTCGAGCAGATCCAGCGGTCGCCGTCCGGCAAGGCCGACTACCGGTGGGCCCGCGAGGTGGCCGAAGCAGCGGAATAGGCAGGAGTGGGCGTCCCGCCGACCGCTCTGTCCATTCTGTCCATGGTCAGCGCACGATCCTTGCGCAATCGGCTTGGAGGCACAGCCGAATCATCGCCGCATCGGGAGCGGGGACCGCGCGTTGCATCCGCCGCAATTCTTCCTCGTCCGCCCAGACGTGGTCGGTGAACTTCTCGGTCTCCAGCGTGGGTTCGCTGAGGTCACCGGTGACCTCAGCGAGTACGTCGATCTCCCGGCGGGTGACACCGTCGTCACCCGGCCAGTCGAAGGTCCCTACGATTCCGTGAATCCGGGCCAGTTCCCAGCCGGTTTCTTCGCGGATCTCGCGCGCGAGGGCCTGTTCGAGCGTCTCGTTCTCCTCGACGTGGCCGCCGACGATATCCCAACATCCCGGGAAGTGGCGTGCTCGCGGGCTCCGTCGCTGCATGTACGCCCGCCCGGCGCCATCGGTGATGACGGCGCCGACGACGTACCGCACTCCAGTGACCTTGGATTCCCTCGACAGGTCCATGAACGGCTCGGTCCCACTCGCACGTCGGTTCATTCCTGCTCCTACATGGTTCCGGAATCGGCGGTGCTCGGCGGCGTCAGGTCCTCGAGAGCGAGGTCGCACAGCATTGAGGCGGACAGCGCGTCCCGAAGCCCGGGAGTCGGTTTCCAGCTGGTGCCTGCGCAGGCTTGAAGGAACTCCTGGAGCTCGGGGCCGAAGCCGCTCCGCCCCCACCCGTGATCCAGTGGCTTATGCGCGAACAATCGAGCTCCGGAGGGGATACCGCCGTCGCGGACCAGCTCCACGCGTTCGAGCGACTGCGCGGTGTAGACGCTGCCGTCCGCAGCATGAACGGTCGCGTTAACCACGAATCGCTTGGTCTGGTTGCCGACGCGCAGTGTCGTATGCGAGCCGTTCGCGTGGTACAAGCCTACGATCGCCATGAACCGATCCGGGTCAGCACCCGGCAACTCATGCGCCACCACCCGCTCGATCGGACTGGCCACGAACCACTGCGCGAGGTCGAAGGCGTGAACCCCGTTCTGCCGGATCCACGATTCGATTGCGGTCGGCACTTTCCACTGCGGCGCCGAGGGGTGCCTGCTGAAGAACTCGATCTCCACCGAGCACGGTTGAGCACGTGCAGCAGCGCTGACCTCGTGTAACCTGCGAATGGCATCCGCGTAGCGGAAGTTGAACCCTACCTGCACACGGACGTCGGCGGACACCTCTTCGGCCGCGACGGCCACCTGGCGTAACCGCTCCGTCGACGGTCCGGCTGGTTTCTCGACGAAGCAGTGGATTCCCTTATGGACGAGTTTCTCGGCGATATCCGCGGACGGCTCCGGCGGAACCGCGACGATGGCGGCGTCGATCGAACCGAGATCCAGATCCGCCACCGAGGTGTACCGGTGCGGCGCGCCTGTCACAGCCTGCACGCGGCGAGCCTGTTCGGTGTCCGGGTCGACACAGACGACCGCGCGCGCCTCGGACTCAGCGCGGCGCAGGAACGGCAGGAGGTTCTTCCGCATCTGCTTGCCGCAGCCGATCAGTGCCAGTCGTGTCGAGTGAGTCATGCTGCCAGCCCCGTTCTTGTCAGCCACTCGGAGAATGCATCGATCGATCGTTGGGTCAGCTCGTTCCAGTCCAGCTCCCGGTGGGCCAGACACACGAACGAGGGGTGTCCCTCCAGCAGCAGCACACCGGCTCCGGTGAACGCATCCAGCAGCGCATCCCGACGCTCCCGGTCAGCGAGCAGCCATTCAGCGTAGGTCAGTTCGAACATCCCGCCACCCATCACCGGCTCGGCGGAGACCAGTGACGAGCAGCCTGCCTCCGCCGCGGCCCCGGCGATGCACGCGGCGACCCGGGTGCCGATCGCGCCCAGCTCCGCCCAACCATCGGGATACTCGGCGCGCGGCGTTTCGAGCTCGTCCAAGGTCGCGAGCGCAGCGTAGATGGCAATCATCTCCTTGGAAAAGGTGCCGCTCAGTCGTGAGCGCTCAGCGGTGGCGAGATGCTCGCGCGAGCCGACGAGTATGCTCAGCGGGGCACCGTTGGCCAGCGCCTTGCCGATGACGATCAGGTCGACATCGATACCGTGGTCAGCGGCATATCCCAGCCGTGATATCCGTCCTCCGGTCTTCGTCTCGTCGAACACGGTCAACAACCCGGCGTTGCGGGCCACTTCGACGGCCCGGCGCATCACCTCCGGTCCGCACAGTGCCGCCTGATAGGCGTCGATCACCAGGCAGCCTACTGTCGAGCGATGCTCCGCGATGAGCCCTTCCAGGGTTTCCGGGCGCAGGTCATGCCAATTGACTACGGGCTCGTCCGCGCCGACCCCACGCATATACGAGGTGTACTTGTGCTTGTATCGCAGCGGGGAAGCAAGCGGGTCATGCCACTTCAGCGAATTGGCAATCTGGGCATCATGCCAGCCGATGAACCCGCACCTGATGACACCGCGCCGCCCGGTCTCGATGGCCGCCAGCCGCAGTGCGGCGGTCACGGCCTCGGAGGCCGTCTTGAAGAACGCCCCGCGCCGCCCGGGTGTACCAGCCAGCAGCCGTTCCAGATAGTCCTCGTGGAACGAGGTGTAACCGGGCAGCATGACGCCATTGGTCAGCGAGCGGGACACGGCCTCGGTGAACGACCGCATGTCATGCCCGAGGACGACCGGCCCGTAGCCCATCACGAAGTCGATGTATGTGGATCCGTCACACGCATAGACCTTTCCGCCCTGCCCGCTACGGAAAACAATCTGCCCGCTGTCGTCCCTGAATTTCTTCGTGATCTTCGAGTGAACGGTACGTTGACTTGTCACGTCGTTCGGTGAACTCACATGTCTCCCCTTGATCGCAACACGGTTAGCGATGATCGAAAACTAGCTTGGCGAGTGGCCGAACCGCACTACGTCTGTTCACGTCGAAACCGCCGACGTGAACAAAGCCAATCCCCAGTCACGTGCAACCAATCATTCCCCAGATCTCTGGCGCGACGAGCTGTTCCCAGCTCTCGCAATGCGACCACAGTCTAAGGACCAACGACCCGCGGTGACTATAGTCCGATCGCGCGACGCGTTCCCTCCTGAACGATCACCAACGGTGACGAGGCATGGGAGTATGTGTGTCCACATTCAACGAACGCTAGCTGTGTCGCAGATCACTCGTCAGTTCGTTGGCTGCCACAAGGAGCAGTGCTACGGTCCCGTTCCGTGGGGCTTGACTACTCGCTCGATTACGACGACGTGGCATTGGCACTGGAACTCGCCGACGCAGCTGATGCGATTACCACGGCTCGCGTAGGTGCCTATAACCTCCAAGTGGACAGCAAACCGGACCGGACGCCTGTCAGCGACGCGGATATCGCGGTCGAGAACCAGATCCGAGCACTCTTGATCAGCAAACGACCGGCTGATTCGGTAGTCGGCGAAGAAAGCGGGGGGACTGTTGCTTCCGGACGCACATGGATTATTGACCCGATCGACGGAACAAAGGCATTCTTGCGCGGAATACCCGTCTGGGCGACGCTCATCGCGCTGCTCATCGACGGGCAACCGGTGGCCGGTGTAGCGAGCGCACCTTCGCTCGGTCGTCGCTGGTGGGCAGGGAAGGGTCACGGTGCCCACGTGCGGGGCATGGACGGTACGGAACGTCGGCTGGCCGTATCACATGTGGCTAAGCTGGACGATGCGATCGTGTCTACCGCACACCTGGGCACGTGGTCGCGGTTCCACAGCCGGGAGGCCTACCTCTCGCTCGTCGATGCGTGCTGGGAGGACCGCGCGTACGGCGATTTCTGGTCGCACTGCCTGGTGGCGGAGGGCTCCATCGATCTCGCCGCGGATCCGATCGTCAGTTCGTGGGACGTCGCCCCGCTGAAGATTCTCGTGGAGGAGGCAGGCGGCTGCTTCACAAGTCTGTCTGGAGTAGACACTATTGCTGGTGGGAACGCGCTGTCGTCGAACAGCGTGTTGCATGATGCGGCGCTGACGAAGCTCATTCACTGAACCGTCGCGGCGCGGCGGGCGCCGCGCTTCCCTCCGTCGCGGCAGCGAACAGTGGTCACAGCCGGCTCGCACCCCGCTGCGGATGGCCGCACCGGGGAGAGGGGGTATGGGGCATGGCGCATCCCTACCGGGATTGCTTCCGGAAGCCGTACACCAAGTATCTGATCGCGACGAACCTGTTGGGGCGCCTCCAGAACGGGATGGCCCCGCTGTCGATCGCCTTGTTCCTGCGGCACGCGCAGTATCCTTACGAACAGGTCGGACTGCTGGTCGGCTTGTTCGTGGTGGCCACCGCAGTCGGTGGTCCCCTGTTGGGGCGACTGGTGGACAGGAAGGGCCAAGCTGCCGTTCTCCTAGCTTCCGGCGTGGCGTCTCCACTCGGCTTCGTGATACTCGCTGCCGGCTGGCATTCCTTGTTCGTCGCGTGTGTAGCGGTCGTTCTTGCCGGCGCATTGACCCCTCCGCTGGAACCATGCTTGCGGAGCCTGTGGGAGCGGATTCTCGGAGAACGGCGACTGGTATCCGCCGCCTACTCCCTAGACGCCTCGTTGCAGCAGATCGTGTACGTGGCTGGTCCCTTGCTGGTGGTCGCCACAGCCGCGGCGACGTCGCCGCCGATCGTCCTGTACCTCGTGGCCGGGGTGACGTTCGTCGGCACGCTGCTGTTCGCGGGGGCGGAGCCGGTCCGTGCCTGGCGAGGCACCAGCGGAGTGAATCGGTCACTAGCCGGGCCGTTGCGCTCGGCCGCATTGCGCATGACGTTGCTGAGCCTCGGCGGTGTGGGCTTCGCGCTCGGAGTTTTCAGTCTCGCCAGCGTGATGTTCGCCGAATCGCAGTGGTCGTCGGGCACAATGTCCGGGCTGTTACTGGGGGCCCACGCGACCGGCGCGCTGATCGGCGGCCTGGTATACGGGTCGCGCACCTGGTCGACGAGATCGACCCGGCAGCTACCGGTACTGTACGCGTGCCTGGCTGCGTGCTACCTGCCGCTGGTGCTGCTGCCCGACTCTGCGCTGATGGTCGTGCTGATGGGCATCGCCGGGGTATTCCTATCCCCCGTGCTCGCCTGCGGCTTCGTGATCATCGGCGAGGTCGCCCCGGAAGGCACCGCGACCGAGGCGTTCGCCTGGGTCATCACGATCACGCTGATCGGCAACTCGTTGGGGTCGTCGACAAGCGGGATACTGCAGAGTCTCGGACTCACGGCGGTGTTCGCTCTTCCGTTCCTCGCCGCGATCGCCGGGCTCATCGCTTCCCTGTTCATCCACTCACGGCGCGACCTACCGCAGCTCCATCCGAGTTGACCCGCGGTCAGGCGCTCGTCACTGGGCGCCTTGTGCACGCGCTTCACCTAGCTCGGCGGGATGCCAGCGAAGCCTCACTCCCTACACACAGTCACCGACTTCACGCCTCGGAGCACGAGTCGCCCAGGTACACCGACTCCGTCATCACGTCCTTGAGAAGGGTCTGGTACTCCAGGTGGGTAGCGTGTTCGACCGTGCGCCACGCGCTTCCCTCCCGCTCTCGCAGGTACCGGCGGTACTCTGGCGCCCCGGGAAGCCGGATGTTGTCGGCGACCACGACGGATCCCGGGCGCAGCCAGGCCTTGTTGATCATGCGCTCCAGGTCGGGTACGTAGTCGTCCACCCCGTGGTCGAGGAACACGAAATCCAGCGCCCCCGCCGTGAAGCCGTACTCGGACTCCAACCGCGCCAGGGTCTGTCCCCCGTCACCGAGAGAGCCGACTAATGCGTGGACCCGGTGCCCCACCCCTGCATGTTGCCACACTCGACGCGCGATGGCGGCGTTGGCGGCGCTGAGCTCGACCGACACCAGGACCGCTTCCTCCGGCATCGTCCTTGCCATCCGTAGTGCGGAGTACCCGCAGTATGCCCCGACTTCCAGCAGCAACCGCGGTTTCGCGCGTTGAACGGCGGCGTCGAGGATCTCGCCCTTCTCGTCGCCGATGTTGATCAGGAAACTGCGCCGGTAGGCGAAGTCATCGATCGTCCACAGCACGTCATCGATGTCGCCGCGCCGGG
This sequence comes from Haloechinothrix sp. LS1_15, assembly GCF_033042135.1. Lineage (NCBI taxonomy): Bacteria > Bacillati > Actinomycetota > Actinomycetes > Pseudonocardiales > Pseudonocardiaceae > Haloechinothrix > Haloechinothrix sp. LS1_15. The sequence continues at coordinate 153,877 of NZ_WBXM01000009.1, forward strand.
CGTTGGCCTCGACATACTCGGCGAGTGCCATCTCCCGCCCGTCGCCGACCTGCCAGCTCCACGGCATCCAGCGCAAGCCCAGCACGGAACGCAGGAACGACCACCGCAGAAACGGCAGCCGCCTGCCGCCAACTTCGGCCAGGCGTCGCACATCCACAACAACCACCCTAACCGCGCCGAGGTCCTGTACTCCAACCTCGATATCAGCCGGCTCCTCCATCCAATCCAGCGGAACTCGCGCTGTTCGAACTCGAGTGACGAGAGCCGAGCCAAGATCGATACCGGTCAGCGGCCCGGGTCGCGACCACAACGGGACAAGCGGCGCCACGACCGATTCGCCGAACGCTACCGGCGATACGGTGTGGTCGAGCCCGACGACGGAGTCGTAGGTCGACACCACCCAACGTCGTGGTTCGAGTCGCTACTCGCGCCCTGCCGCACGGCAGCCACCCCAGACATCCCAGCGGTCACGACGAACACACATGCCGCCCAAAAAGTACATATCCTGCCTGTCGAACCTCACGAAGGCGGTGCGCGACCGCAGATCGATTGCCCGTGCGCCCTGGTCCCGTGGCGGGCGGGCCCTCCCCTATCCGCCACAGGCCGGGTCGTGTGCCTGCTGGTAGGCGCTGTACCCGCCGAGCAGGTCGGAGACGCCGGTCCAGCCGTTCGCCCGCAGCAGGCTGGCTGCCACGCTGGAGCGGTAGCCGCCAGCGCAGTGGACGATCAGCGGACGCTCGCTCGGTACATCGCCGAGCCGGTCCGGCAGCTGGCCAAGAGGGATGTGCACCGAACCGGCGATGCTTCCGTTGGCACGCTCCCCGGGGTTACGGACATCCAGGATATCCGCGCCGCCTGCATGGACGATGTCGGGGAGCTGGTCCGCGGTCACCCGGCTCGACCGCTCGACCTCGCCGGTTGCCCCGCGGAGGACCGCCTGCGGGTCATCGAGGAAACCTTCCACCTTGTCGAGGCCGACCCGCGCTAGCCGGATCGCGGTCTGCTCACCCTGACCCGCCGGAGCGAGCACCACCACAGGTGCCGCAGGCGACAGCACGGTCCCGGCCGTCTCGGCGAACCGACCGTCGGCCGGGATGTTCAGCGCTCCACGGAGGTGTCCTGCGGCGAACTCCTGCGGATCGCGGGCGTCGACGACCGTCGCACCGTCCACACGCGCCTTCAGAAAGGCGGCCGGATCGAGCTCCCGGGCAACGTGGTCGGTGTCGAGCAGCGGGCGTTGCCTACGGTTCAGGTCGGCGTCGTAGGAGAAGTAGGCAGGTGCCACGCTTTGGTCTGCGGTGACCAGGTCGACGAAGCGCTCGCGTTCCATCGGCTGGCACGCGTAGTTCGTCGCACGCTGGACCGCGATGGTCGACTGCCGTTCGGTGGAGATGTTCTTGCCGCAGGCCGAGCCCGCACCGTGTGCGGGAAACACCCGGGTGGCGTCGGGGAGCCGCATCAGCTTGTTGTGTACCGAGTCGTACAGCATTCTGGCGAGCTCGTCTGATGTGTACCCTACGGAGGCCAGTAGGTCCGGGCGACCCACATCACCGATGAACAGCGTGTCCCCGGTCAGTACACCGTATGGGACGTCGTGCTCGGGATGTTCGTAGACTACTACGCTGACCGACTCCGGCGTGTGTCCTGGTGTTTCGAGGATCTCCAGGGTGACATCACCCAGGGTGATCCGCTCCCCATCGGTCAGTTCGCGTATCGGGTACTCGGTATCGGCCCGGTTCCCGTACCCGATCCACGCTCCCGTGCGTTCGGCCAGCTCCAGATGGCCTGCGATGAAGTCGGCGTGGAAATGAGTGTTGATGACACCTTCGATCTGCAATCCCTGTGATTCGGCGTCTGAGACGTACTCGGCCACATCCCGGCGAGGATCGACGATCACCGCCTTACGTGTGGTCTCGTCGGCGACGAGGTACGACGCCTGTGACAGGCAGTCCAGGTAGTACTGAGTGAACAGCATGGTGTCCGCTCCTCTCATCGGTAGTTGAGTCCGATTGCCACGGTTGACGCCGCGCTCAGCAGCTCGGGCTTCAGCAGCGCCGCTGCCACGGATCCCGCGGCGACAAGCAACACGAGCACTGCGAATCCTTTACGGAGGGGAACTTCGGGTAGGCGGGAGGCGTGCCTACCGGTCAGCAACGCCACCGCGATGGCCGAGGCGGCGAAGACCGCGGTCACGAACCAGTTCATATCCACCGACGCGCCGAGATGGGCAGTCAGCCCGGCGACGGCGTTGACCACAATGATGACCAGTGAGGTGGCCACCGCTTCGGCAGCAGGCAGGCCAAGCAGCAACGCCAACGCCGGGACGATGACGAACCCACCGCCGACTCCGAACATCCCCGTCAGGAACCCGACCAGCGCACCGGTGCCGATCGCCTTGGGCAGGCAGCTGCGCCAGTTCACCCCTCCGTCCCCGGTCCGGCACGCTCCCGAACATTCCTGACGAGTTCGCAGCATCCGCACGGCGACGATCACCATCAGGACGGCGAAGCCCGTCATCACGATCGGCTCCGGTACCGCACGGCCCGCCGCGGCCCCGGCGAAGGCCGCCGGGAACCCGGCTCCGGCGAACACCAAAGCGACCGGCCAGCGAATCACCTTCTTGCCTCTCCTGGCGACCAGCGCGGCCAGGGCCGCGAGCCCGACCACCACGAGCGCTACCGGGATGGCATCGTGCACGGGCATGCCCGCGCCGTAGACGAGGACGGGCACGGCGAGGATCGACCCGCCTGCGCCGAGCAGGCCGATAGCCAGCCCGATCAGCACGCCCAGAGGTATCGCCAGGAACATCCCGCGGCCTTCCCGATCACGACCGACCGGGTACCCGGTCCGTCATCGCACGTAGTAGTGCGGACGGGTCACATGAGCCACCGCGATTGTGCGGCAGCATCGCCAATACCTTGGCCATCCCGCAGGTATCGGTCACCGCGGAGAACACAAACCCGGCACCGACCGCAGCGGCCAGCCATACCGCCGGTGCGAACACCAGGCTCGCGAGCACCGATAACAGCACGATCGATCCGGCGCTCAGCCGGACCTGACGTTCCATCGACCACACGCCCGAGCCGGTGTTCACCGGTCCGCCTGATCGGGCCCAGTCGTTGATGCCGCCGTCCAGCACGCGCAACTCGTCGAAGCCCGCATCCTGTACCGCCTTCTGTGCCTGGTCCGCCCGCGCTCCGGATGCGCAGACCAGCACCACCGGGTCGTCATGGTGCGTTCGAAGCTCATCGCTGTGCTCGCGGAGCAGCTCAAGCGGGATGTTGTACGACCCGGGAATGTGGACGGCGGCGAACTCACCCGGTGTGCGGACGTCGATGAACCGTGCTCCCGGATTACTCGATGCGAGCTCTAGCGCCTCGGCGACGCTCATGGGTTGGCAATTGGGCGTGCTCATACACTGAGCTCCTCTCGTTTAACACCCCGGGGGGTATATAGAATCGACACGTATCCGCGGTACGGACAGGCGTTCGCTCGAACGGGGTGAGGAGCGGGCGTCAGGCCAACGCGAGGAAGAGCTTCTCCAGCTCGTCCTGGGTCATGGGTGGATCATCGCCTTGCTCCACGGCTTCCCCGCAATACCTCATGCCCGTAGCAATGATCTTGAAACCGGCCCGGTCCAGAGCGCGGGACACTGCAGCGAGCTGCGTGAGAACCTCCTTGCAGTCCTCCCCTTCCTCCATCATCGTCACGACACCCGACAGCTGCCCCTGGGCTCGCTTCAACCTGGTCAGGGCGTCGCGGAACATCTCCGGATCCATGTCCATGTCATCACCTCACGTACGTCAACATACCCCCTCCCGTATATATTCCGCCTACCGTCCGGAAACTGGCGTGTGGCGATGGGGCTTACCGTGTGAGCGTGTTGAATCCTGATCTCACTCGGCCTACCACGCCGGTTGGCCCGCAACAGCACGGTCAAGGCACTCGACGGTGCGCTCGACCTGCAATGGCACACCGGTCAGCTCCACAGGGCGGCAGCGGCGCGGGGTGACGACCGGCCGGGGTGGAAGTCCAGCAAACCCTCCTGCGGCGAACCCGGGGATCTCGCCGATGGCCGCGCCACTCGCTGATCCGGCAGGGACACGTAGGTAGTGATATCCGTAGAAACACTCATGCGATCGCCGCATCCCGCCGCCATCCTTGTGTCAAAGCTGAAGGGCGGTCTCCCGATAGGCGCCGCCAGCAGTTACCATATCGTCCGCTCGTGCCGGGCGAGCCTCCTTGACCGCTCGGCACGAGCGGGGTCCACCGCTGCCGATGCGGCACCCGAGGTGAGCGACATGACGAACCCACGCGATCTCCCGGTGTCCACCACGGACCTCGACCGCTTGATCAGGCGCGCGTTGCTGGATCTCCGAAATGCGCGCCGCGACTGGGATTGGTACCGAGCAAGCCGGGCGGAACGGCGAATGAACTCCCTGCTCGACCACCGCTCGGCCAGGACATCGGATACAGGATGCACCGCCGGGCATGCGCGCGCCAGCGCAGGCGTATAGGACCACAGTAGGTAGCTTCCTGGGTAGTTTCCCTGATGTGGCACCGATCGCCCTGCGCCATGCTCGAACCAACACGTCACTCGCGAGGATGTCCACGCCTGCGGATGCGTGGGTGCCGAGAGCCCGGCAGTGAGAGGCCGTCATGACGAACGCACAGCACAGCCGTCCCACCGTGACGTGGCACCAGGCTACGGTCGCCGGGGCTGCCACGTCCTTCGCCGAGATCGGCAGCGGGAAGCCCGTCGTGTTCCTGCATGGCTGGGGTGTCAGCAGCCACGCGTACGCGAACGCATTGCGTCAGCTGGCCGCCACCGGCCTGCACGTCTACGCCCCGTGCCTGCCCGGATTCGGCGGGACCGTCCCGTTGCGTAACGAGGATGTCAGCATCGCAGGCTATGCGCGGTGGGTCCGCCAGTTCTGCCACGCTGCCGGCGTAGCCGAGCCACCGATCGTCGTGGGCCACTCCTTCGGCGGCGCTATCGCCATCCGGCTGGCCTACGACACTCCCGACCGGGTTTCCCATCTCGTGCTCATCAACCCACTTGGCGGTTTCCGGCCAGCGAAGCGTCACGCATCGCACGAGCCGGTTCACGAGCGGTCGCTGTGGGAATGGTGCCGGCATCTGGCAGCGGAGACCTGTTCCGGTCACCGGCCTGCCACCCTCACCGCGGTGCTGCACAGCGCGCTGCCCGGGCTGCTGCGCAACCCGGTCGCGATCTACCGCACCGGACAGGTGGCCCGTGCGGTCGACCTGTCCACCGAACTCGCCGCGCTGCGCGACCTCGACGTGGACATCTCGGTGACATGGAGCGACGGCGACTCGCTCCTGCCCGAGTCGACGTTCGCGAACCTGCGGCAGGCACTCGGCAATCCACCGTCCATGAGCGTCCCCGGTCCACATGGATGGCTCATCGACGAGCCACACCTGTTCACCCAGGTTGTCCTGCAGGCGCTCCACCTCGCCCCCACGCCCCAGCGCGCCGCGGCGTGAGCCCGAAGACCCGACCAACCCGCTATGTGACAGCAATCACAGCGCGTTATGCGTCCGATTCGTAGCTCGTTGTCAAGTTGCGGTGCCCTGCTTGCCGATGCTCCTGGCGAGGTGAGTGATGAGGTCTCTGCAGCGGGTTTGTCTGACCCTGTTCTCGACTGCCACATTGGCGGTACTGTCCGCGCCGTCTTCGGCAGTACAGGCGGGCATCGATTCTGATAGTGACGTGCTCGATGTCGCCACGGACACCATGGTCGACGTTGATCACGTCACCGGTTCCTGGTCCGCTGAACGGATGCGCAGTGCGACTCCGGTGGAGCAGCTGATCTCCCGGGACGGGCACGTGATCGGGCTTGCCGACGTGCTCGACGTGGTGCCCGGCGGCGAGCCGGTCTCGGTGCCCGCCACGCCGCGCTCGACAGGCCTGCTCGGTGGAGGCGGCGCCTCGGGTGAGCCATGGACCGGCGGCGGTAAGGTGAGCTCCACCGTCGGTCGGGTGTTTTTCACCTACGATGGCGAGGACGCCTCGTGCAGCGGCAATGCGGTCACCAGTGACAACGGCAGCACCGTGCTGACAGCGGGTCACTGCGTCCGGATGGACGGCCAGTGGCACGACGAATGGGTCTTCGTGCCCGGCTACCAGGACGGGCAGGCGCCGCACGGTACCTGGCCGGCTGCGGCCCTACTGGCCACCGAGGAATGGGTCGCAGGCGAGGACCTTAACCACGACGTGGGCGCCGCCGTGGTGGGTGAGCGGGACGGCGGGCGCCTCACCGAGGTCGTCGGCGGCCAGGCCCTCGCGTTCAACCAGGATCGTCGCCAGTTCATGGACGCCTTCGGCTACCCCGCCGCCGGCACCTACGACGGTGAGCAGCTGATCCACTGCAGCGGGAGAGCCTCCAACGACCTGTTCTTCAGCTCGGCCATGGGACTCGGATGCAATATGACCGAGGGGTCCAGCGGTGGGCCGTGGTTCCTCGATTTCGATGAACAGTCAGCGAGCGGGGTGCAGAACTCGGTCAACAGCTTCGGCTACCTGTTCCTGCCCGGGGTGATGTACGGCCCCTACTTCGGCGAGTCCGCCCACCAGCTCTACCAGGAAGCCACCGCCATCACGGCGGATCCAGCCGAGTGAGATAGCTACGGCAGCGGCTGTGATCAGCAGGTAAACGACCAGGACCTACTGCCTTGAGCAGAACCCATCTCCGAGCCGGGTGAGGATCCGGTCCTCGCATGCGATCCCCCAGGCGGCAAACCAGCGCCGACATCGTCCGAGGAGAGAACACGAAGGCAACTGGAGCCCCGCTGTACAACGACGCACGTCGCCGCCTTCGCCACCTCGGCACAGGTCACGCCGGGCCTGGCCTCCGCCAGCACCGCATCCACGGCGGTGGTGGCCAGTTCGGCCAGTACCCGCACGTCGGCATCGGGCTGGTCACGTACCAGCGTGTGCATCACGGGAGCGTGGTAGCGGTGGTGCGCGCCGGGCGAACTCGAGGAACGTCGCGCCCCGGCTCAACGGGCGTGCCACCCAGCTCGAATGCGGGATCCCGCCTCGCCGGCCGGTGGCCACCAGCGGTCCCCACGACGAGGGGGCGTTCGCGGCACCCAACAATGCCCCGGCGATCACCGCCGCCACCGAGGACTCGGTGGCATCCGGGGCGCCAGCGGCGGCCACGGCCGCGTCCACGCCGTCCCGGGTATGCGATGCCGCCCGCTCGACGCAGCGGACCTCCGCGTCGGAGAGCCGCAGCCGGATCCGCTCCACGAGGTGATCCATGGCGACGACCGCGACGTCTCCGCGTCGCAGCAACGTCCACGCCTGCGGCGGGGTTGAGGCGTGCCCGGTGAGCTCGTCGAGCGACACCGGTCCGAGCATCTCGACGGTGGACCTACCGCTCGTATGGCTGTCTGGGTTCGGGCACCCCGTCCACCTGCCGCGTGTCGAGTTCCGGGGTGAAGTTGTTGTGCTCTGTGGCCGATCCGGGAACGAGGGTGCCGGTCACCCGGATCCACTCGTCCTCGTCGAACTGGCGCACCTGGGGGCCCGCCCGGCCGCCGAGCCGCACGGTGACCGGGGTGGCATCGGCGGCGCAGCAGGCGATCACCATCCGCGCCAGCTGGACCTCCCCCTCCTGGTGCACCACGAACCCGGTCAGCGCGACCGTCCGCCCGTCGAGCGAGCCGCTGTCGTCCCAGGCCGCCCGGCGCACGAAGTCGACCACCGGCAGCGCCACGACCTCCTCGTCGGGAAGCGGTTCGAACTCCGCGCTCGCGGCGCGAGAGGAGTCGCTCGACACACTGCGCTCACCGCTGCGCTGCACCGAATCCGCGCCCAGTGCGGGTGGGGCGATCAGGAACACCGCCAGCACCGGGGCGAGCAGCATCCACGAGACCGGTGTCGAGTGGGAGTGACCGCCGCCGTCGTCGCTCCCGCAGGCCGGTTCCGCGACGCCATCCGGCTGCGGAACCTCCTGGTTTCGGTCGCGGGTCGCGGCCATGTTCCTGCGGATATCCCGCCAGATCGCGATCGCGCCGAGCCCGGCGACGACCACTGCGCCCCCGATGAGCCAGGCCAGGTGGGTGGGTTTGACGTACCGAAGGTAGTCACCGGTGATCACGAGTTTGAGTATCGTCGCGCCGAGCAGTACCAGCAGCACGTTCTGTGTCTCTCGCCGCATCACCGACCACCCCCACCGAGCACCAGGAGCGCCGCGGCGAGCCCGCAGGCTACCGCGACCACGAACGCCACGGGCACGAACCGCACCGCGAAGGAACGTCCGAACGTCCCCGAGTAGAGCATGATCAGCTTCGCGTCCACCACCGGACCGACCACCAGGAACACCAGCTTCGCAGGCAGCGGCACCCCCGGCAGCGAGGCGACGACGAAGGCGTCGGCCTCGCTGCACAGCGCCAGCACCACCGCCAGCAGCGCCATGACGACCACAGCGAGCAGCAACTGCTCGCTCAACGTGCCGTACCACTCGGCGGGGATGAGCACGTTCATCGCCGCCGCGACCCCGGCCCCGAGCACCAGGAAGCCGCCCGCATCCACGAGATCACCACGGGCGGTCTCGGTGAACGTGCGCCAGCGATTGCCCGGCTGCACGCCTGCCACCCGGCGCCGCGCCCGCTCGATGATCCACTCCGTCTTGCCCCAGCGTGCCCATAGCCATCCCAGCACCATCGCGGTGGCCAGCGAGCCGAGGAAACGGGCGAGCACCATGCCCGGCTCGCCGGGGAACGCGACGGCGGTGGCCACCAGCACCACCGGGTTCACCGCGGGCGCGGCGTTCATGAAGGTCAGCGCGACAGAGGCGGGCACCCCCTGCCCGATCAGCCTGCGCGCCACGGGTACCGAGGCGCACTCGCAGGTCGGCAGGCCGACTCCGGCGAGGCCCGCGACTCCGACCGCGCGGTTCTCGCCGCTCGGCAGCACCCGCCGCAGCACGTGTGCGGGCAGGAAAGCGGTGATCGCCCCGCTGAGCAGCACCCCGAGAACCAGGAACGGCAGCGCCTGGATGCAGATGGCCACGAACACCGTCGCCGCGGTACGCAGTGCAGGCACGTCCAGCACCTGCTGCACCGCGGATTGGCCCAGCATGACCAGCACGAGCAGCACACACAACACGTCGGTGGAGGTGACGCGCGTGCGGCGACGCGCGCGAGGGGGGCCGTCGTCAGTGTCGGGCGTGACGGTCACGGTCACAAATCATGCCAGCGACCGGTGAGGTGCCGGTGAACGGCACCGGCTACGGCGGGTCGCGGCGGCGGTGACAACGCCCAAGCATCGCGGTCAGCCGCTGCGCTGGCCGACCCTGTTCGTGCCGTTGTGCTTGCCACGTCGTGCGCGTCGCCACTGCTGGAAGCGCTGGAACCATTCCTGGAACTTCTTGCGGCACCAGTGATGCGCGTCCTTGGCCCAGTCGTACTCGCTGGCCAGCAACGCGAGCCCGGCGAGCACGGTCAGCGTGCCGGGTCCCGGCACGAACGGCGAGGCGAAAATCACACCGATGAGGATGAGCAGCACGCCTGCCAAGGTCATGACCGCGCGCTTGCCGTGCCCGGCGAGCGACCGGCGCTCACGTGGGATGACCAGCGACTCGGGCTGCTCGAAACCGTGGAGCCCTTCCTCGGGAGCGGGCCGGGCATCCTTGACCCGGTCGGAGAGCTCGGCGAGGAACGTGCTCACCGCCCGCGCTTTCGTGTGCGAGGGCACCGGGAGCTGAACCTTGGTCCATCCCACATCGGTAGCCACCGCGAGCACCGGACCACCGCGCTGCCCGCGCTTGATCCCCCAGGCACTCACGTCTTCCCAGGACACGGACAGCTGCTCCTCCCTGCCGTGAATCCAGCAGAAGGCCAGCCGTTCCCGCGTGATGTAGGCGAAGCCGTGCTTGCCGTCCGGCATACGCCGTGCGCGTACCCAGCACACCACCTCGTCGCCATCGGGCAGACACGAGCGAACATGACCGTGGATGTGCTGCTCTCGGAGCTGGGCGACCCGGTGCATGAACCTCACAGTCCCCAGTAAAACACCCGCCACCGATAGCCCGACTCCCCACTACCCCTGCGCATGGTAGTTGATCAGCGCGCACGCTTACGGCCAGGCTCGCCGAGCACGGACCGGTCCCGCTCCACGCCGTCGCGGAAGGCTCCGACGCGATCCGGGGACCACCCCGAGTCGGCCGGCCCGTCACCACCCGTTCAACAGGCTCCTGGTGGGCAGGCGGACCGGGTCGGTTGACGTCGCTGACCGCGGCCCCGGTCCTGCCTGCCCTCGACAGGACCTTCATCCGGAGCGCGGCGCGGTAGACCGCACCACCCGGGCCTGTCGCCTGCGCCCGTAGAACACCACCGCCACCGCGGTGACGTACATCAGCAGCCCGTACACGGCCGACGGCACCGCCATCTCCTCCGAGCCGATGACGTTGACGGCGATCAGGATGCCGAGCGTCGCGTTCTTGATACCCAGCTCGATCCCGCAGGCCAGCCGGCTGCCGAAAGGCAGCCCGACCAGCCACAGCATGGCCATGCCGACCCCGATCCCGACGATGTTGAGCAGCACGGTAGCCGGTCCCGCGTCGGCGAGCATGGTGACCACCTCCCCGCCGAGCGAGACCGCGATCGCCACGATCAACGCGGCGAGCACCAACCCACCGAACAGCGAGACCGCCCGCTCGAGCGCGACAGCGCGTTGTGGCCAGCGCGCCCGGATCGCCATCCCGATCAGCACCGGCAGCAGCACGATCGCGAGCAGCAGGCCGATCGTGCGCAGCACCGGCACCTCCACCGGCACGTCCGAGGCGGTTGGCTGCCACCGCAACGCGAGATTGGCCGCGACCGGCAACGTGATGATCGTGACGAGGCTGGCGATCACCGTCAGCACGATCGACAGCGCCACGTTCGACCGCGCCAGGTAGGCCACCAGGTTCGAGGTGGTGCCTCCGGGGCAGGCCGCGATGATCACCAGACCCACGGCGATCGCGGGCGGCAGCGACAGCGCGGCGGCGACGGCGAACCCGAGCGCGGGCATCACCACGATCTGGCCGAGGGAACCCACGAGCGCACCGCGCGGGTCCTTGCCCTCGCGGGCGAAGTCACGGGGCGTCAGCGTCAGCCCGATGCCGATCATGATGACGAACAGCGCGATCGGCAGGCCGAGCTCGACGAGCGGGTTCTGATCCACGGGACGCACCCTAACCCATCAGGGTGAGCGCACGCGCCCGTCGAATCCGCGCAGCCCGCCCGCTACACGTCGAACACCCGTAGCTGTTCCGCGCTCGGTTTCCTGGTGACCAGGCTCAACCCGATCATCACAATCAGGCCAGCGGCGAGCGCCGGAACCATCGGCGGCAGGCCGAACGGCTCGCCGAGCACGTACCACAGCAGGGCCGTACCGCCGCCGACCACGATGGTGGCCACCCCAGCGGCCGGGGTCGCGCCACGCCACAGGAAACCGGCGTACAGCGGGATCAGCAGGCCGGCGCTGTAGATGGTGTAGGCGAACACGATCGCGGTGACGATGTCCGGCATGAGCACCGCCAGGGTGAAGCTGAGCAGCGCAAAGGCGACCACGGCCGCCTGGCCGACCCGCCGCAGCTCCACCGTGCCCGCCTGCCGGGGCACCAACTGCCGGTACAGGTCACGCGCCACGTTGACGCTGGCGGACAGCAGCATCGAGTTGGTCGTGGTCACGATCGCGGCGATCACCGTGGCCAGCAGGATCCCGCCGAGCAGCGGGTGCAACAGCTCGGTGACCACCTGGGCGAACACGTCATCCGGCACCACGTCCGGGCCGAGCACGGCCCGCCCGCCGTAGCCGAGCAGCGCCACCATGCCGTAGCCGAACAGCGCCGCCGGGATCAGCAGCGCCATCGCTCGGAACGCCACCGTGTCGTCGCGCGCCGAGAAGATGCGGGAGAAGATCAGCGACTGCGACACGGCCGTGGTACCGAGCGCGGCCAGCGCAAGATTGAACGCGCCGAGCCCACCGGCCACCGAGAAGGGCTCGAAGTACCCGTCCGGCAGCGCCGCGAACACCGGGCCAGGGCCACCCTGGCTGCCGAACAGCGCGATCACCCCGGCGAGCAGCCCGATGAAGATCACCAGCGCCTGTAGGCTGTCGGTGACCGCCACACCCTTCATCCCGCCGAACAGCGAGATCACCGCGAAGGAGACGATGCCGATCACCATCGCTGCGAGCCGGTCTATATCGGTGAAGGTGGTCAGGATGCCCGCGATGGCGATGATCTGCACCGTCACGATCGCGATGTCACCAAGGATGATCAGCGCGGCGCTGACGTACCGGGCAGGCGGGCCGTACCGGATCGCCAGCAGGTCGGGAACGGTGAACTGTGCCAGCCGCCTGCACCGACGTGCCATCACCACGGTGGCCAGCGCGACACCCGCGATCGCGCCGATCGCGCTGAACCACCAGTCGACCCCCATCTCGTAGAAGCTGCCGGTCCAGCCGACCACGGTCGCACCGCCGATGTAGCTGGCGGCGAGGCTGCCGATCAGCACGGGCAGCCCGAGTCGCCGCCCGGCCAGCGCGAAATCCTCCACACCACGCACCTGCCGGACGAAGTACACCCCGACCGCCAGGATCACCACGAGATAAGCGAGCACGAGCACGCTGAACAACGCCCCCACCCCCATCACCGGAACGGTTACCTCCGCAGGCGCACCGGCAGGCAACGTAGACCCGCGGCCCGCTGTGTCGCAACCGGACGATGGTCGGTCAGGTCAGTGAGAACGCCAGGTAGAAGTCGACCCTGTCGTCGATACGGCCGAGGTCCCTGCCGGTGAGCTGCTCGATCCGCTGGATCCGGTACCGCAGCGTGTTCACGTGCAGATGCAACTCCCTGGCACACTTGGTCCAGCTTCCCGAGCTGTCCAGGAACGCCCGCAGCGTCGGTACCAGGGACCCACCGTGCGCCTCGTCGTAGGCCAGTACCGGGCCGAGTACCCGCTCCCGGAACGACTGCCGCACATCATCGGGCACGGCGGCGAGCAGCATCATATGGGAGGCGAGATCCTCGTGACCGGTCAGCACCGCCTGACCCGCACGGAGCTCGGACAGCCTGCATGCGTGCCGCGCCTCGTCGATCGCGCCCCGCAACCCCGACTCTCCGGCCACGACCCCGCTGGTGCCCAGCAGTAACCGCTCGGTTCCCAGCCCGCACGCGAGCCCGCTCGCCTCCTGCCGAAGCCGGGACACCAGCGCGGCGGGGTGGTCACCCCGCTGCTGCCTGTCCTCGTCCGGGACACCCTCGGCCGCCACCGGAACGAGCGCGACGGCCTCGCCCGCGTAGACCGCGGCCTCCCGCTGGAGCAGCTCCTCCAGCATGCCCCTGGCCAGCTCGTCGCTGCCGGAGCGCTCGCCGCCGCGTAACCGAGCCACCACCACCATCAGCGAGGCGTCGACCGGCAGGCCCGCCACTTCGAGACGTGGCCGCAGCCCCGCCGGGTCGGCACCCGAGCACACCCGCTGCACGATCTCCTCGACAAGCGGCCTGCGCTCCTGCCGCGCGCGCAGCATGCGCCGCCAGCCCGTCGCGACCAGCGCAGCCAGCTCCGCCGCCATGTGGTAGCGATCGCCGCCCCATCGCGCGCAGTCCTCGGCGAAGACCAGGAAGCAGCCGAGCACCCGGGAGGCGAACGCGCTGCCCGTGCCGTACACGGTGTGACCGTCAACCGCGGCGGGCAGGTGCCTCCCGCTGAGGTACGTCCGTGCCAGCTCCTCGCGGTGCCGCTCGTCGAGGTCCAACCCCGCGCGCGCGACCACCCGCCCGGTCGGGCCGAGCACCGCGCATCCCAACTCGAGCCTGCTGTGCACCAACCGCAGGACCTCGGCCAGCCAGTCGGCGGCCTCGGCATCGGGGTCGGCGAGGTCGCGGTGCTGGCCGAGCAGCGTGGCGACCTCGTCGGCCCGCTGCGGCCCGAGGACCCGCGACACGCGGGTGATCAGCGTGCCGAAGGCGATGTCGGCGGGCACCCGCAGCAGCGGGAGGTCCGCGGCTTCGCAGGCATCGACCAGATCGTCGGGAACGGGGTGGAACTGGTCGCCTGCGGCCAGTGCCGCCACCCCCGACTCGCACAGCGCGGCCACGAAGCTCCGGGAATCCTCCGGAGCGCGCCGCCAGACCATCCCGGTGAGCACCAGCTCACCACCGGTCAGGTACCGGCTGGGATCCGGCAGGTCGGTCGACATCACCGAGCGGAACTCCCGTTCGAGCGCTTCCTCGGTGCCGACCAGCCGCTCCAACCGCAGCTCGGTGTCGGCGAGCAGTTCACGCAGCTTCACGTCTCTCCTTCGGTTCGCCCCGCGAGCCTCCGCCCGGTCCGAGTACCACGTATCCGGCGGATTCGGAGGATCCTCCAAGAAGTCCCGCCCCGGCCACCCCGTTGTTCGTGTTCTGTGCTCCTGGTCACATCGGCGGCGTCCGGTGTTCACTGAAGGTAACGCGGCAACAGGTTTCGGAGGTCGACAGTGCACACCGGGACGAGCACCACAACCACCCCCGCGCCGGGCGCAGGCGAGGGCACCAGCCACGCGCGCGAGCATACTCAGCATGCACACCGACGTACGGGCACGGCAACCGGCGCGTTCACCGCGAGGGGGTGCCCGGCATGACCGGAACGAGCGTCAGGCTGGGCGCCAACCGCTACGGCAAGGCGGAGACACGGGTCGTGGCGTTGCGGCGCGACTCCGACCGGCACGAGATCACCGATGTCAACGTCAGCATCGCGCTCTCGGGTGAGCTCGCCGCCACGCACCTGACCGGCGACAACGCAGCCGTGCTTCCCACCGACACGCAGAAGAACACCGTGTACGCCTTCGCCAAGAAGTACGGCATCGACCAGCCGGAGACCTTCGCACTGCTGCTGGCGGAGCGCTTCGTGGCAGGCCAGCCGACGATCACCCACGCACGGGTGGCCATCGAGAGCTACGGCTGGCAGCGGGTGGGTGCCACCGGGCACTCCTTCGCCCGCACCGGCCCCGAAGTGCGCACCTGCGTGGTGCACCACGACGCGGAAGCCACCCACGTCGTCTCCGGAGTGAGCGACCTGGTGCTGCTCAACTCCACCGACTCGGAGTTCTGGGGCTACCTCGTCGACGAGTACACCACGCTGGCCGAGACCACCGACCGGATCCTGGCCACCGCGGTCACGGCGAGCTGGCGGCACGCCGATCTCCCCGCCGACCCCGCAGGCTGGGAGAAGTCCTACACCACTGCCAAGCAGGACCTGATCGACGCCTTCGCCGAGACCTACAGCTACTCGCTGCAGCAGACGCTGTACGCGATGGGGCAGCGAGTGCTGGACAACCAGCCCGGCGTGTGCGAGGCGCGGCTGTCGCTGCCGAACAAGCACCACTTCCCCGTCGATCTGACCCCGTTCGGCCTGGACAACGACGGCGAGGTCTTCTTCGCCGCCGACCGCCCGTACGGCCTGATCGAAGGCACCGTGATCCGAGACGACGCACCTGCGGCAGGGCAGGCTTGGGAGTGACCACCATGGACTTCATCCGACCGTCGACCTGGCAGGAGGCGCTGGAAGCCCGCTCGGCCGTACCGGGCGCGGTGGCCATCGCGGGCGGCACCGACGTCATGGTCGAACTGAACTTCGACCACCACCGGCCACCGGCGCTCATCGACCTCACTGGCATAGCGGAGCTCGGCCGGTGGCGTATCGACAGGGCAGGCGACGGCAACGGAAGCGGCGGCGATACCGTGCGGCTCGGCGCCACCGTCAGCTACACCACGGTCATCGACGAGCTCGCCGAGCAGCTGCCCGGGCTGGCGTTGGCGGCTCGCACCGTAGGCTCGCCGCAGATCCGCAACCGCGGAACCGTCGCGGGCAACCTGGGGGCGGGCTCGCCTGCGGGCGACAGCCACCCCCCGCTGCTGGCCTCGGGCGCCACCGTGGAGGTCGAGTCGGTTCGCGGAGCGCGCTCGGTTCCCATCGACGACTTCTACACCGGGGTCAAGCGCACCGCACTCGCCGACGACGAGCTGATCAGGGAGATCATCGTCCCCGCGGCGCGCGGCCCCCAGCAGTTCTCCAAGATCGGCACGCGCAACGCCATGGTGATCGCGGTGTGCTCGTTCGCGGTCGCACTCGATCCGCGCGAGCGCACCGTGACCACCGGGCTCGGCTCGGCGGCTCCGACGCCGCGGCACGCCAGCGACGCCGAGAGTTACGCAGCCGAACAGCTGCCGTGGCACGACCGCGACCCGCTCGCCGATGCGGTGGCGCGCCGCTTCGGCGAGCTCGTCGCCGCGGCGGCCTCGCCGATCGACGACGTCCGAGGGCAAGCCGACTACCGCAGCCACGCACTGTCCGTAATGGCCCGCCGCACACTCGGTTGGGCATGGGAGGAGTACCGATGCGCCTGAACCTGACCATCAATGGTGCCCGGCACACCGCAGACGACGTCTGGCCGGGAGAGAGCCTGCTCTACGTGCTGCGTGAACGGCTCGGGTTGGCCGGCTCGAAGAACGCGTGCGAGCAGGGCGAGTGCGGCTCCTGCACGGTCTATTTCGACGGCACACCCGCCTGCTCCTGCCTGATCGCGGCAGGCCAGGCCGACGGGCACGACGTCGTCACCGTCGAGGGCATCGCCGAGGGCGAGGACGCGCTGCACCCCGTACAGCAAGCGTTCGTGGACGCGGGTGCGGTGCAGTGCGGCTTCTGCACCCCTGGGCTCATCGTCGCGGCGCACAACCTGGTGGAGCGGCACGACGATCCCAGCGACGAGGAAATCCGCGAGGAGCTCGCGGGCAACTTGTGCCGCTGCACCGGCTACGAGAAGATCATCGACGCGGTGCACCTGGCGGCCGAGCGCAAGCAGGAGGCCGGTTCGTGATCATCATCGAGAACTGCGCCATCGCCACGGTCGATACCGCGGGCACCGAGTACGCCAGCGGCCACGTCGTCGTCGACGGTAACCGCATCGTCGCGGTCGGCGCCGGACCGGCCCCGGTCCCGGCTGGCGAGGGCGCCCGCCGGGTGCGCCACGTCGACGGCACCGGGTGTCTGGCCACGCCTGGCCTGGTCAACACCCACCACCACCTCTATCAGTGGATCACCAGGGGGCTGGCCACCGACGCCACGCTGTTCGAGTGGCTCACCGAGCTGTACCCGGTGTGGGCGCGTATCGACGCGGCCGACGTGCATGCCGCGGCCAGGGCCGGGTTGGGGTGGTTGGCGCTGAGCGGCTGCACCACCAGCACCGACCACCACTACGTGTTCCCCGACGGCGCGGGCGATGTGCTGGCCGCCGAGATCGAAGCGGCCAGGAGCATCGGGCTGCGATTCCACCCCACAAGAGGGTCGATGGACCGGGGTCGTTCCGACGGCGGCCTGCCCCCTGACGAGGTGGTGGAGGACATCGACACGATCCTGGCGGCGACCGAGGCGGCGATCGACACCTACCACGATCCGTCGCCGGAGGCGATGCTACGCATCGGCATCGCCCCGTGCTCGCCGTTCTCGGTGTCGGACAGGCTGCTCGCCGAGGCGCGCCAGCTGGCCACACGGCGCGGCGTCATGCTGCACACGCACCTGGCCGAAACCACTGACGAGGAGGAGTTCTGCCAGGCCACCCACGGCTGCACGCCGGTGGAGTACCTCGACTCACTCGGCTGGCTGGGTGAGGACGTGTGGCTCGCCCACTGCGTGCACCTGTCGGATGGGGCCGTCAAGCGGCTCGGCGCCACCGGCACCGGTGTCGCCCACTGCCCCAGCTCCAACGCACGCCTCGGCGCTGGGTTGGCACCCGCCGCCGACCTGCTGGAGGCGGGAGTGCCGGTGGGCCTCGGCGTGGACGGCGCCGCCTCGCAGGAATCGGGCCTGCTCGCCGAGGAGCTGCGGCAGGCGCTGTACGTGGCGCGGTTGCGCGGGGGACCGACCGCGCTGCGCGCGCGCCAGGCACTGGCGATGGGCACCATCGGCGGGGCTCGCTGTATCGGCAGGCAGGCCGAGCTGGGCTCGCTGGAAGCGGGCAAGCTCGCCGACATCGCGCTGTGGCGGCTCGACGGGCTCGGCCACGCCGACATCACCGACCCGGTCGCCGCGCTTGTTCTCGGGCCGCCCGCACCGCTGGAACTACTCACCGTCAACGGCGGGGTCGTCGTCTCCGGCGGCGAGCTACGCACGGCAAGCCACACCGAGCTCGCCGCATCAGCCCGCGCCGCGCACCGCGGGCTGATGGCACGCGACCCCGAGCACCCCGAGCACACTCACCAAGGGAGGACGTCATGACCGTCGGTGTCCCGGAGAACCTGGCCTCGGCCACCCGAGGGGGCGTCGGGCAAAGCCCGAACCGCCCGGACGGCACCCGGAAGGTCACCGGGCAGTTCGCGTACTCCTCCGATCTGTGGCACGACGAGATGCTGTGGGGCGTGACGCTGCGCAGTCCCCACCCGCACGCGCGGATCCGCTCCATCGACATCAGCGCGGCCCTGGCGACCAGCGGGGTGTACGCGGTGCTGACCCACGCCGACGTCCCCGGCGAGAAGTACTACGGGTTGGAGGAGAACGACCAGCCGGTGCTGGCCGTGGACACGGTGCGGTTCCAGGGTGAGCCGGTGGCGCTGGTGGCCGCCGAGCACCCGGAGACCGCGCGCCGGGCGATGGACAAGATCGTGGTGGACTACGAGGTCCTCGAGCCGCTGACCGACTCGCGGGCGGCGGCGTTCGACCCCGACGTCCCACGGCTGCACGAGCACGGCAACGTGGTGCGCCACCAACCGGTCCGGGTCGGCGACGTGGCGGCCGCCAGGAACCGCGCCGACGTCGTGGTGCGCGGCGAGTACGAGATCGGCATGCAGGACCAGGCCTTCCTCGGCCCGGAGTCCGGGCTGGCGGTGCCTGCCGAGGACGGCGGGGTCGACCTGTACGTGGCCACCCAGTGGATGCACACCGACCTGCGACAGGTCGCACCGTGTCTCGGCCTGCCAGAGGAGAAAGTGCGGATGACGCTGTCCGGGGTCGGCGGCGCGTTCGGAGCCCGCGAAGACCTGTCGATGCAGGTGCACGCCGCGATGCTGGCGATGCACACTGGCAGGCCGATCAAGATCGTGTACAACCGCGAGGAATCCTTCTACGGTCACGTGCACCGCCACCCCGCCAGGATGCGGTACGAGCACGGCGCGACCGCCGACGGCAAGCTCGTCTACGCGACCGCCGAGATCGTGCTTGACGGCGGCGCCTACGCCTCCTCGACCACGAACGTGGTGGGTAACGCTGCCTCGCTCGGGGTGGGGCCCTACATCGTGCCGAACATCGCCGTCGACGCCTACGGGGTGTACACCAACAACCCGCCGTGCGGGGCGATGCGCGGGTTCGGCGCGGTCCAGGCCTGCTACGCGTACGAATCGCAAATGGACAAGCTGGCGCGGGAACTCGGCATGCACCCGCTCGAAGTGCGCCGGGTCAACGCGATCCACCAGGGCGCTTCGATCGCCACCGGCCAGGTGGTGGACACCCCCGCCCCGCTTGCCGAGATGTTGCAGCGGGTGCGCGAGACCCCGATGCCTGCCGAGCGGGACAGCAGCGATGTCCGCAACCTCCCCGGCGGCGCGTCGAACACCACCCACGGCGAGGGTGTCCGGCGCGGTGTGGGCTACGCCGTCGGGCTGAAGAACATCTGTTTCTCCGAAGGCTTCGACGACTACTCCACCGCGCGCGTACGTCTCGAGGTGGTCGGCGGCGAGCCTGCGGCACTGGTGCACACCGCGGCCGCCGAGGTCGGCCAGGGTCTGGTGACCCTGGAGGGCCAGATCGCCCGCACCGAACTCGGGATCGAGCGGGTCACCATCGCTCCCGCAGACACCCAGGTCGGTGACGCCGGGTCGTCCTCGGCCTCGCGCCAGTCCTACATGACCGGCGGCGCGGTCAAGGCGGCCTGCGAGGCGATCAGGGAACGACTGTTCGCACGCGCGGCGCAACGGTTCGACGTCGACGCGAGCGAGCTCAGCCTCGCGGGCGGCAAGGTGGTCGCCGAGCGCGCGGGCGTGCTTGCCGCCGTAGCCGATCTGCTCGGTGACGAGGCGATCGAGGAGACCCGCGAGTTCCACCATCGCCCGACCACGAGCATGGACCCGGAGACCGGCCAGGGCAACACCCACACCCAGCTCGCGCTGTGCGTACACCGTGCCGTGGTCGACGTCGACGTGGATCTCGGGTTACTCAAGGTGGTCGAGCTGGCCGCCGTGCAGGATGTGGGGAAGATCCTCAACCGGGTCTCGCTCGAAGGCCAGATCCAGGGCGCCACCGCCCAGGGCCTCGGGCTCGCGGTGATGGAGGAGATCCAGCTCGCTGGCGGCATGGTGCGCAACGCCTCGTTCACCGACTACCTCATCCCGACGATCCTGGACATGCCGCCGATGCGTCTGGACATCCTGGAGTACGCGGATCCGAACGCGCCGTACGGACTACGCGGCGCGGGCGAGCCAGCCACGCTCTCCTCGACCCCGGCGATCGCCGCGGCGATCAGGGACGCCACCGGGCTGGACATCGACCGCGTCCCGGTACGCCCGCACGACATCGTGACTGGCTGACACGGTTCCGGGCAGCTCACCCGTCCCCGGTCGCACCCCCGTGGCGCGACCGGGGACAATTGTTCTCGGCACTATTATCAATAAACTACAATTGATTTTTCTCGGCGATTCGATACCCTACTAGTCAGTAGATTACGCGATGGAGCGAACACGTCTCGCGTCTCGCGGGCCTCACTGACGACCAGGTGCTGCTGGGGCCTTCGGGCGCACGATGCCGATCGCGTAGCGACCGCACCGGCGCCGGGGAGCGCGATTGATGAATGCTCGCAGAGATTATCACCAACTGATAATCGAACGAGCCGCGTGCTCGCGACATTCCCCGGATTTTCATCACCGAAGTGAGCACTCGTGACAGAAAGGAGACCGGCGTGTCCCGCAGATCACGAATTTTCATGAGCCTGGTCGCCTGCTCGGCTCTCGCCGCGGCAACCGTCGCCGCCCCCGCCACCGCAGGCGCGGCGACCGGCAGCGACGACACCGGCGGTGCCGAACCCCCCGCGGAGCTCGTCGACGAGTTCGGCGTGGACGCGCTCAGCGAGCCCCAGATCACCGAGCAGCGGAGCCTGTTCGGCGGCGCGCGGGAGTCCACAATCCGTATCGGGCCGGTCATCGCCGAAGCGCACGAGCACGACGATGACGATCACGACGGTGGGCACGAAGCCGGCTCGGGCCACGGTACGCACGGTGACGGCCCACGCGGGCCCGAGGAGAAGGCGCACGGCACCCACACCACGATCGCCGCACCGGTGCCGATGCCGTGCTGGCTGCTGTCCTGCTACATCACCTCTGTGGAGCCGGATCTGACCTACAAAGACGGCAGCCGCGCCAACTACGACACCGACATCATGCTCCACCACGCCGTGCTCTTCGACCGCTCCCGCGAGGACATCACCTGCGCCGACGAAACCCTCGGCCTCGCGGGACAGCGCATCTTCGCCGCAGGAAACGAACGCACCGGCGGCCAGATCCCGGAAGGTTACGGCCTCCCGATCGGCCCTGTTCCGCTACTGTGGAGTGTGGTCGAGCTCGAGAACTTCGCGCCGGAGGCGCAGGCGGTGTTCTTCGACATGACTGTCGAGGCGACCCCCTCACTACTCGACTCCGGCGTCACGGAGGTGACGCCGGTGTGGTGGGACGTGGCCAACTGCACCTTCGACTCCCACCACCACGTCCCAGAAGGCGAATCCACCACCACCTGGCAATGGGAATCCACCCTCACCGGCACCCTCCACGCCGCAGGCGGACACCTCCACGACGGCGGCGACACCCTCACCCTGCACAACCGCACCACCGGCGACGAACTCTGCGCCTCCCACGCCGACTACGGCAACGACCCCGCCTACCTCGGCCACATCGACACCATGACCACCTGCACCGACGGCAACCTCGGCACCATCACCCAAGGAGACACCCTCGAACTCGTCAGCGACTACCACAGCCACTACCCCCAACACAACGCCATGTCCATCATGATCGGATTCGTCGAAGAAACCGACTGACACCGGCTCGCCGGGGCACTAAGCCACACCGAGCAGTGCCCCGGCGAGTACGAAGTAGACGGCGAGCCCGGTGAAGTCCTTGATCGTGGTGATGAAGGGATCGGCTCCGGGAGCGTGGTCGAGTCCGAGCTTGTACATCGCCCACGGCAGACCGAAACCGAGAAAGGTCGCCAGGATCACCGAGACGAACAGCGCGAGCCCGACGGCCAGCCCGAGCAGCGGTTCACCGTTCGGTGCTCCCTGCCACAGGTATGCCACGGCGCCACCGAGCACGCCGATGATCACCGCCATGACCGCACCCACGGTGACTTCTCGCAGCAGCTGCCTGCTGAACGACGCCGGGGTGATGTGGCCGAGCGCTAGCCCTCTCGCGAAGATCGTGGTGGACTGCGTCCCGACATTGCCCCCCATGTCCATGATCAGCGGAACGAACACCGCGGTGGCCACGACCGCGGTGAGCACGTCCTCGAACCGCTCGATGAGTCCCCCCACCAGCAACCCACCGACCAGGGTGATCATGAGGAACGTCATGCGGACCCGCACCGGGTAACCGATACCGCCCGAGGTGAGGCGCTCGCTGCGCAGCAGTTCGGTGGTGTGGGCGGGATCGGTGAGGCCCGCCTTGCGGTACATCGTCTCCGAGGCGTCGTCGGTGAGCGCGTCGAGCGCGTCGTCGAAGGTCACCGACCCCACGAGGCGCCCCTCGGTGTCGAGCACCGGCAGCGCGCCCAGATCCCGGCGCTGCAGCAGGCGTGCCGCGGTGGCCGCGTCATCGGTAGTGCTCACCGCCACGTCCCGCAGCCTGGCCAGGTCACCGACCCTCGCCTGGGAGTCGGCCTTGACCAGCTCGGTGACGGTGACCAGGCCGCGGTAGCCGCGCCCGCTGTCGGTGACGTAGACCGTGGTGGCATCTTCCGAGCCGAGGCGGCTGTGCCGCACCGCGTCCAGCGCCTGGGCCACGGTCTCGTGCGGCCGGACCGAGATGTACCGGGGATTGGCCAACCTGCCCGCGCTACCAGCCGGGTAGGCGAGGATCACCGCCACGCGGTCGGCATCCGGTTCGGACATCGCGGCGAGCAGGCGCTTGGCCACGGCGGCGGGTGTTTCGTCGAGCAACCGCGCCTGGTCGTCGGGCTCCAGCGAGGCAAGCACGTCGACGGCTTCCGAACCGGTCATCGCTTGCAGCAGATCGAGCTGTTCCTCGTCGGTAAGCAGCTCGAACACCTCGATGGCGATGTCCTTGTCCAGCAGCCGGTACGCGAGCACCCGCTCCGTCGATGGCAGATCCCGCAGCACATCGGCCGCCTCACCCGCGGTCAGTTGCGCCAGCGTTTCCTTGGCACGGTCGAAGCTCCGGCCCTGGAGGCGGTATAGCAGTACGGTGAGCATGATGAGGGTCCCCTCTTCTCGCGCGCCGCTCGGGATGAGGGCGCGGTGTCCGGCGACGATCGCGATCGAGCGATCGCGGTGCGGTGCCTCCATGCCGGCAAGACCGTCTGTCGGCCTCACCGGGTTCCGACACGTCAGGTGGCACGACCCTCACCCCCTTCCCGTCGCGAGTTCGCGGGGCCGCCATCGGCACGAAAAAAGCCTCCCCGTCAGGGGAGGCTTGCCGTTCTCGCGACGAGGCACCGGCGCACCGGTGCGTTCCCGATGTCGAGCTTTGGCACTGCACGCCTAGGACACGATACGTCCGGTCCGCATTAAGCCAAGCCTTGATTCGGCAGGGCCTGTTCAACCCGTGGGGGTCTCTCGACCTTTCTGGGCAGCGGACACATCCGCGCGCAGGAGCCTCACCTAACGGGGCATTGCGCCGCAGCAACCTTAGCGTCACCCGGCGACGGGGTCAAGCGGCACCGCCAGCGGCGGCCCGGCGCGGGCGTACACGGGCGGACACGGCGCCGCGGGTGAATGACCGGTGAGGACCTCGCCATACCTTCGGGAACCGTCGGTGACAGCTACGCGAAAGGTATTCCCGAACACGCCGAGGGCGATTGAACGCGGCTCCCACCGCGCGGTAGCTTTGCCGCCTCGACATCCCTCCGGCACGTGAAGGAGGCCGGTATGTTCACCACATCACGGCGCATCACCGCGGTGACCATGGGATCGCTTCTCGGCCTTGCCATGCTCGCCGCGCCCGCGACGGGCGCCGGTTCCGCAGGCGCGGACCGGCAACACTCCGTGCCCGATCCCGTGCCCGATACCGTCACCGACCTGGTCGACGGCCAGATCGACGGCACCGTTGGAGCCGAGATGGTCGATCGCGCGTTCACCGGCGACGGTCGCGTCGAAACGACCATCCGGATCGGACCGATCGTCGCCTCGCCCCACGAGGAAGGTGATCACGGTACGCACGGTGACGGCCCACGCGGGCCCGAGGAGAAGGCGCACGGCACCCACACCACGATCGCCGCACCGGTGCCCACGCCCTGCCTCGGCATCACATGCCAGGTGACCTCGGTGGAGCCAGACTTGACCTATGCGGACGGCAGCCGCGCCAACTACGACACCGACATCATGCTCCACCACGCCGTGCTCTTCGACCGCTCCCGCGAGGACATCACCTGCGCCGACGAAACCCTCGGCCTCGCGGGACAGCGCATCTTCGCCGCAGGAAACGAACGCACCGGCGGCCAGATCCCGGAAGGTTACGGCCTCCCGATCGGCCCTGTTCCGCTACTGTGGAGTGTGGTCGAGCTCGAGAACTTCGCGCCGGAGGCGCAGGCGGTGTTCTTCGACATGACTGTCGAGGCGACCCCCTCACTACTCGACTCCGGCCTCACGGAGGTGACGCCGGTGTGGTGGGACGTGGCCAACTGCACCTTCGACTCCCACCACCACGTCCCAGAAGGCGAATCCACCACCACCTGGCAATGGGAATCCACCCTCACCGGCACCCTCCACGCCGCAGGCGGACACCTCCACGACGGCGGCGACACCCTCACCCTGCACAACCGCACCACCGGCGACGAACTCGGCGCCTCCCACGCCGACTACGGCAACGACCCCGCCTACCTCGGCCACATCGACACCATGACCACCTGCACCGACGGCAACCTCGGCACCATCACCCAAGGAGACACCCTCGAACTCGTCAGCGACTACCACAGCCACTACCCCCAACACAACGCCATGTCCATCATGATCGGATTCGTCGAAGAAACCGACTGACACCGGC
>NZ_WBXM01000010.1:0-143173 GCF_033042135.1 Haloechinothrix sp. LS1_15
TGTCACCGTCATCCCACGAGACGAGCCTGCCCGCATCGTCATAGCCGTACGAATTCCGCCCCGCACCAGCCACACCACTGGTGTCCTTCGACCTCAGCCGCCCAGCCTCGTCATAGCCATAGGCGATGGAGCCGACTTCGCCCTCGCCGGTGGTGAACTCGTCAGCGACCAGCCTGCCCGCCTCGTCGTAGGCGTGCGAGCGGGTCACGCCGCCGTAGTCGATCGTGCTGACCCGGCCTGCGTCGTCGTAGCCGTACGAGGCCGCGGCACCCGACACCGGGTCGTCGGCCGTGGCCAGCCTCCCCGTGGTGTCGTAGGAGTAGTCGGCCCTGCCCGCCTCGGTGGTGGCCTGAATCAGGTAACCGGCGTCGTCCCAGGCGAACTCGGTGACACCCGAGGGCCCCTCCGCCGAGATCAGGTTGCCCCGGTCGTCGTAGTCGTAGACGTTGTCCTCGCCCGGTGCTGAGGCACGGACCGTGCGGCCCGCCTCGTCGTAGGCGAATTCCCGGTCCGGGGTTTCCGCCTCGGCGCCCTCTGCCGTCTGGGTTGTCACGTTGCCCAGCGGGTCGTAGGTGTTGCTGATCTCCACCCCGCCCGGCTTGGCCAGCGTGTCCACATTGCCCCGCGCGGTGTAGGACACCGTGTAGCTGCGGTCCGCCACCTCCGGGGTCTCGTCGGTGGCGGGCTCGATCGTGGACTCCGGCAGCCCCCAGGAGTTCACCGTGAACACCGTGGTATTGCCGTTGCCGTCGGTGGCCCTGGTGATGTTGCCCGCCACGTCATAGCCGTAACCGCTGGCGATCGACGTGTCGTCGTCCACCGGGCGGGTGATCGACCGCAGCTGGTCGTGCGCGTCGAACTCGTAGGTGGTGGTGTTGCCCAGCTCGTCGGTCGCGGCGACGCGGTTGCCCGCCCCGTCGTAGTCGAAGCTGCGGCTGGCCAGCTTTTCACCATCGGAGTCCACATCGGTCTCCGAGAGCACCCGGCCGGCCAGGTCGTACTCCAACCTCGTCGTGGTGCCCGCCGGGTCGTGCAACTCCACCGGCCGCCCCACCCCGTCGTAGGTGGCGGTGGTCTCCACCCCTGCCGGATCGGTGATCGACACCGGGTCGCCCAGGTCGTTGTGCTCCAGCGTGGTGGTCCGCCCCAGCGGATCCGTCTCGCTGGCCGGGTTGCCGAGCTCGTCGTAGGTGAACTCGGTGGTGAGGTAACGCTCCTGCGGCTGACGTTCCACCACGGTCTCGGTGATCTGCCTGCCGAACCCGTCGTAGGTGGCGTGGGTCTGAGCCCCGGTCGGGTCGGAGACCAGCAGCCGCAGCCCGGTCGCCGTGTAGTTCGCGATGGTGGTGCCACCGGCCTGACCCGTCACGCTCGGCGGGTCGGTGACCCTCCGCAGGTGGCCCAGCTCGTCGTAGCCGTAGGTGGTCTCGTGCCCGGCCGCGTCGACCTCGGCGACCACCCGGCCCGCGTCGTCGTACTCCCTCGTGGTGGTGGCCGTGATCGGCTCGTCGGCACCCGGCGGCGTGTAGTCCGGGCGGGTTTCCGACACCAGCCTGCCCGCGCGGTCGTAGTCGTAGCGGGTGACGTTGCCGTTCGGGTCGACGTCGGCGACCACATCGCCGAAGGTGTTGTACCCGGTCTCGGTCACCGGCCGGGTGCGCTCCGGCTCATCACCCTCCGATTCGACCTCCACCGGCGGCGCGATCTCGCGGATCTGCCTGCCGAAGCGGTCATAGGCGAACTCGACCGTGTAGTCGGCCGCATCGGCACCGTCGGCGCCGCGCGGGTCGGTCACGGCCAGCCGCAGCCCCCGCTCGTCCCGCTCGATCTCGGTGTGCAGCAGGTCCGCGCCCTCGGCCACGGACTCGCGTGTCACCCGACCCACCGGGTCACGCTCGTACTCGATGTGTTCGAGCAGGTTCCCGTCACCGTCGAACGTGGCCTCGACCAGAATGTCGTCCACCGCGTTGAGGTTCTTCCTGGTGGTGCGCAGCTCCTCGTCACCGTCGTAGTCGGTGATCCGGTCCGCGCGGCCACCCGGGTCGTAACCGATCTCGGTGGTGTACCGGCCGTCGCCGGTGATCTCGGTGTTGACCTGCCCATCCCTGGTGTAGCCGTAGGCGGCCACCTGGAAGTCCCGCGTCTCGCCGGTGGCCGGGTCCTCGTAGTCCAGCAGGTGCTCGGTGGCCAGCAGGCCGTCGTTGTAGTAGCTGTACGCGGTGGTGTTGCCCATCGCGTCGGTGACCTCGGCCAGCCTGCCCGCCGGATCGTAGGCGCGGGACTCCAGCACCACGTCGCGCTCGCTACCGTCGCCGCTGAAGTCGTGCACCGTGGTGGTGGCCGGGCGGCGACCGGCGTCGGTGTAGGTGTAGGTGAACCGGGTTCCCACCTCGTCGACGCGCTCGACGACCTCGCCGAACTCGTCGTAGGTGACGGTCACGGTGCCACCCTCCGGTCCGGTCTCGCCGACCTGGCGGCCCAGCTCGTCGTAGGAGTACGTGGTGGTGCGGGACGGGTCGTCCCCGGCGATGTCCTCCACCGTTTCCGAGGCGAGCCTGCCGTCGGCGCGGTAGGCGCGCACCGTCCGCTGCTGGTGCTCCTGCCCTGTCACCGGGTCGGTTTCCGGTGAGCGGGTCTCGGTGAGCTGCCTTCCCGCACTGTCGTAGGTGTAGCTCGTCTGCGCGGCGTAGGCGCCTTCCGAGGACTCGACCGTCTCGGTGACCACCCGGCCGATCTCGTCGTGGTTGTACCGGGTCACCTTCCCCGCCGGGTCGGTCTCGGTGACCAGGTCCCCGGCGCTGCTGTAGGCGTAGGTCTGTTCCTCGCCCTCGGGGTCGGTCACCGAAGCCAGCAGACCCGGTGGTTGCGTACCGCCGTCCGGGGCTTGCTCGCTACCGTCGGTGTAGGCGCGTTTCTCGGTACGTCGCGAGTCGAGGTTCCGTCCCGGTGAGGTGACTTCGGCCAGCTGGCCGTCCTCTGTGTAGGAGTACTCCGTGAGGAAACGATCATCCCCCGCTGAGGCAGACCGTGCGCTGCGATACTCGGTGACCTTGTCGTTGCGCGGGTCCAGCGGGTCGTCCTCGTTGAGGAAGTACGACCAGTAGCTCGCGTGGCACGCCTCGGTCCCGTCCGTGCGGCACCGCATGCGGGACAGCATGTTGCCCCGCTCGTCGTGCGACATCCACGTCACGTTCCCGTTCGGATCCGTCACGGTGTGCACGAAACCGCCGGTGTCGTAGCCGTAGACGGTGGTCGCTCCCGCCGGGTCCGTCTTGGACACCAGCCTGCCGCCGCTGGTCGGGTCGTAGGTCCGGGTGGTGACATTGCCGTCGGGGTCGATCACATCCACCGTGTGCGCGGCCACGCTGGCCGCGTAGTGATCGGAGATCTCGCCCGGGGCGATACCGCGTTGGTAGACGGCCACGTCGGCGATGTCGCCGTCGAAGAATCCCCAGTCGTCCTCGGGACGCGCGACCCACTCGCCACCGGACAGCGTGAACTTGCCGGTCCCGACGAAGTGGTGCCGACGCTTGCTGTCGATCTCCCCTTCCTGCGTGCCGACCAGGCTGCCGTCCAGGTAGAGCCACTGCCGCGTCCGGTCGGCCCGCAGCACCACGTGACGCCACTCGCCGTCGTCGACGCGCCCGTCGCTGCTGATGGGCTCGACGCTGCCGTTCCAGAACTGCCCGTGCAGCTTGCCGTCGGTGCCGACATACAGGATCGGCATCGCGCCAGGCGTCTCGGTGTCACCTGGCAGCGAATCCGCGTTGGCGAACAGCGCGCCACCGTCATCCGATGTGGTGCGGAACCACATCTCGACGGTCTTGCGGGTGCGGTTCTGCACCAGGCTGTCCGGCAGCCGGACGTACGAGCTCTCCCCGTCGAAGCCCACGGCACCGGACCCCGCCATCGGCGGGGTCACGTCGTGGTCGACGTCGTGATACTCGCCTTGCGACAGCTGCGGATCGGAATCCGCACGGTGTGCCATGCCGTCTTCCTCGAGACCCCACAGGCCTGCCGGGCCGGACTCGCGCACCGTCTCGCGGTAGCCGTCCCGGTCGTCGCGCGCCCCGTAGTGGGCACCGACCTCGTCCCCGGTCACCGGGCGCTGGTACAGCGCGACGTGGCTGATCGCGCCGTCGAAGTGACCCCAGTCGTCCGCCGGCCGCGCGGGCCAGTCCGCCGTGGTCAGCACCCCGGTAGCGACATAGTTGTACCGGTAGTCGGTGCTGATCTCACCGGACTGGGTGCCGACCTGCTCGCCGTCCAGGTACAGCGTCTGGTGGTCGTTGGTGGCCGAGAGCACCACGTGGTGCCACTCGCCGTCGGTGACGGCGTCGTCGGTGACGATGCCCTCGACCTCGCCGTTCCAGAAATGCCCGTAGAGCTTGCCGTCGGTGCCGACGTAGAGCACCGGCATCGAGCCGGTGCCCTCCAGCTCGTCGTCGCGGGTGAAGTTGCCGGTGGAGAACAGCACCCCACCGTCGTCGGATGTGGTACGGAACCACATCTCGACGGACATCTCGTTGTTGGAGATGGTCTGGTGCATGGGAAGCCGGGCGTGGCTCGACTCCCCCTCGAACTCGCGGGCGTGCGATCCGGGGAACGGGCCGTCCACCCGACCGCCGCCCGCGCGGTGGTACTCGCCGCGCCGCAACTCGGGGTGACCGTCCGCGATCACGCCCTCCGACTCGTCCAGCCGCCAGAACGCGTCGGGCCGCGCGTCGGTCACGGACTCGCCGTAGCGGTGGCCGTCGCCGCTGATCTCCGGCTCGGAGATGCGGTACGTCCCGCCGTGCTCGTCGGTGTGCTCGGCAACACGCGCGGTCGCGTCGTCGTAGGTGATCTCCGCCAGCGGTTCCTCACCGGGGCCGGTGACACCGGTCAACCGCTCCGAGGCCTGCCGGGCCGCGTAGTGCTCGGCGACGGTGAGCTCACCGAGCGGGCGGTGGTGGACCGCCACCTCGGCGATGCTGCCCGAGAAGTGGCTGACCGGCTCGGAGCCGGGCTGGCCCGGCCAGCCCTCCACCCAGGCGGCGCCGATCTGATTGGACGTCATGTCCAGGTGGTCGATGGCGCCGCTGCGGCTGCCCACCTCGACACCGTCCAGGTACAGCGTCTGCGTGTCCCCCGCACCGGAGAGCACCACGTGGTGCCATTCGTCGTCGGTGACCGCGACATCGGAGGTGATGGGGTCGTCGTCGCCCATCCACCACTGGCCGCGCAGCTTGCCGTCGGCACCGACATACAGCGCGGGAACGTAGCCGGTCTCCTTGCCGTCACCCAGCCGCCAGTTCTGGTAACCGAACAGCGCCCCTGGCTCGCCGGTCCGGAACCACATCTCCACCGAGAGGTGGTCCCGGCCGTGGATCACCTCATCCGGGATGCGCACCATGCTGGACTCGCCGTCGAACCCGGCTGCGCCGGAATCGGCGCCCTGGATCGGGCCGTCCTTGCCGTGCTCGATGTCGACCAGCGTGCCGTCCTTGCTGGACCAGTAACCCGGCTGCTCGCTCTCGGCTGTCTCGCCCTCATCCTCGGCCAGCCGCCAGTAGGCGTCGGGGTTGGCGTCCAGCACCGTGGTGCGGTAACGGTCACCCAGCTCGTAGTCGTACTCGGTGCAGACCCCGGTGGGGTCGCACGCCTCGACCAGCCGAGGCCCGTCGTAGGAGTAGGTCCAGGTGGTTTCCGGATCCGGCCCGGTGGTCACCTCGGTGACGTTCCCGTTCGACCAGCCGAAGTCCAGGTAGCGGCCGGATGCGTCGTCGGTGGCGCGGACCAGCCTGCCCTCGTCGTCGTGGTCGAGCCGCTGCTCGCGACCCGCCGCGTCGATGATCTCCACGAGCAACCCGTCACCGTCGAAGCGGTACCGGCTGCCGCCCTGTGCGCGTAGCACCCACCCGTGGCCGTCGTCGACCAACGTGGCCGCCTGACCAGCTGGGGTGGCGTAGCTGCCGTCAGGGTCCTTGCCGTAACGGGCCTGCTTGCCGTCGGGGTAGGTCACGACCACGTTGCCGGATCCGTCGTCATCCGGCACCACGCGCATGTCCCAGCGGGTCGTCCACCCCGCGCCGAAAGCCAGGTCGTCACGAGGATCCAGGCTGTTGTAGGTGCGGCGCACCGACAGCGACGGACCCACGGTACTCACGTCGGCGTCGATGGCGGCCCTGGTGTAGTTGCCGACCGCGGGATCGACCTTGCCGTCCTCTTCGGACGCCGAGGCCAGCCTGCTGGTGATGGCAGGCTGCGCCACGTGGGTGCTGAGGTACGAACGCTCGGTCCACGGGCTGGCGTCCTCGGTGTCGCTGATGCGGCCCTGCCAGCTGTAGGTCTCGCCCCAGGCCAGCGTGCCCTCCGGCACCGACCACCGCGACGTGGATTGCCAGTCCGAGGTGGTGCAGTCGTCGCCGGATGCGTCACAGATCCGGAACTGGTACCGCAGACCGTCTCCCGGCCACTCGTCCGGGTCGCGCCCCTCCAGCATCAACGTGGGGGTCACCGTGCCCGATTCGAAGTTGCTCGGCGGGGACATGGACTCCACCACCGGCTTCTGGTTCGGGATCGTGAAGGTCACCGGCGCCGAGGCCGGGATGTCGGCGCCCGAGTACCAGCCGGTTCCCACCTTGGCCATGTCCCAGCGCAGCGTGTACTCGCCGGGCGGCAGATCGCGGATCTTCGCGTCGAGAGTGACGGTGTCCCCGGTCTCCACCGTGGTGGGCATGTCGGTGAACTCGGTGTACTCCCGCCACGGCAGCTTGTTGCCGTCGGAGTCCCAGAGCTGGTAGCCGAGCTTGTAGTCGTTGTCCGGGGTCCAGGTGTCCTTACCCTCGTTGGTGACGGTGACCCGCAGGGAGCCGGGATCGGTGCTGGTGACCATCTCCGTCATGTCACCGACGGAGTACTCGGCCCAGTGCCGCATGTAGGTCACGTCCAGGTACGGCGGGTTGGCCGAGGCCGCGCTGGAGAACTTCTTCCAGCCGAACGAGTCCGACATGGACGCACTGATCCGCAACCCGTGGTTCGGCTCGCCGCGCACCCATCCCTGCACCAGGTCGCGGCCCGCGTCGTCGAGGTCGAAACCGACCCAGCGCGAACTACAGCTGTCGCTGTAGCCGTAGGCGAAGCTCGGCTGCACCAGCACACTTCCCCAGTCGGGACCAGGGAACGACTTGTTGCCGGACACCGACCACGACTCGGTGATCGGACGTACCGTGATCCGGCGGCTATTGCACGAGTACGACCAGATGTTGTGCAGGTTGAGCCGCGCCCCCAGGATGTACATGCCGTCCAGGTCCCTGGTGACGTCATCGAACTTGATGAGCGACACCGCCCGGTTCTCGCCACCGTTCCAGGTGCCGACTCGCAGTTCCGGCTCTCCCGAGTAGTCGTTGTGGTACGGGTGCATGACGAACGTGGATCCGTTGGTCTCCTTGCTCACCACGGTCGGATCCACATAGACCGGCCACTCCCGCTCCTCGTCGGCCAGCCACTCGGCATCGGCCGACACGTGAAGCACCTGATCGCCCGGCTCGCCGGTGAGTTCGTAGTCCACGTCGTAGGAGCGGACGCCGTCGCCGGAACGCTCGTCGACGTTCGAGTCCTCCATGAACCCGGGCGGGATCGCGCCTTGCACCTCGCCGTCGCCGCCGAGGAGCTCGACGGCACCGTCGTCGTTGAGCTGCGCGGTGAGGCCCTTCAGGTCGAGCGTGAAGGACCACTCCGTCGGCGCGTCCTCCGAGTGCAGCACCATGACTTCCTTGACACCGACCGGCGTGGCCTGGAACTCGAGGTCGGCGTCGGGGCGCACGTCGGGATAGGTCACGGTGTCCCCGGAGACCTCGCCCACCGACGGCTGGGCATCCTCCAGGCCGAAGCCCACCGAGTGCTCGTCGTCCAGGTCGACCCGCACGATGGTGTTCGCCCTCGCCGAGCGGGCGAAGCGCTTGTCCTGCGAGTCGGCGGCCGCGCTCCAGCCCTGGCCATTGCGTTCGAGGTCGGTGTCGATCGGCTGCCAGTCGCCGTCGGCGTCCCGGAAGTGCTTGCGGCCCTGGTAGTGCCGCACGGTCATGGTGCCGTCGCCGTTGTCGAAAACGGCGCGGCTCTCGTCGCGCTCCTCGAGGACCTCCTCGCTGCGCTCCGGGTCGAAACCGAGCGCCTCGGCATGCTCCGGCGGCTCCGGATCGCCGACCTGGACACCGGCCTCATCCTGCGGATCCCCACCCAGCCGGGGAACCGGATGCCGCTCATCCGCGTCGAGCCCGTCCGCCAGCTCCGCGTCGTGCTCCCCGGCCAGGCCCGCTCGCTCCTCGGTCGCCGAGGACGGCACCTCGTGGGAACGGCCCTCGGCAGAGCCTTCCCGCTGCTGCGGTATCTCGCCCGGATCGGCCACGGCCGGGCGCGGATGGTGCGCCAGCAGCCCCGCCGTCACCACCACCGCCAGCAGGATGGACAGCAATTGAGCAGCGCGAAGCAAGCCGCCGCGCGGCATGGACATCCCCTCGCAATCCCCCGGCCACCCCGTGAACCGGATCAACCGTACAGAAGACGCTTATCGGTTGTTCGACGTTAATCAGACAGATCGTGACGAAAACACGAAGAGGCAACCTAGCTCGAAAGTGTGATGATCGGCAAGGGGGCTGGTTGCGATCTTCGGGTGTGAGGAATCCCAACCGGGTCACCCTGGGTAGCATCCTCGACGGCGCTACTCCGTACGCAGCAGGACCATGGAGCGCGCAGGGCAGCGTGTCCACTAACGACTGTTATCCCGTGCGGAACCTTCCGTGCCGGTTACGGGAATGACAGCAGGCCGCGGAAGTGGCCATCACCGGAACATGGGCATCGCACCGGCTGCCGTGCACAGTCCGATCACGCCGGACCACCGAGCCTGCGAACCTGCACCAAGGCGACAACGCAGGGAACGAGCAGTGCGACTGTGGCCACCACCATCAGCGTGACCTGCACCGGGAAACGGTCGGACAGCACCATACCGAGAAGCGCGCAGAAGGTCACAGCGCTACCCGCGAACTGCCACGGGGCGTTGGCGTGATGGACCTGGTACCACAGCTGGCGATCCTCCAGTGTCCGCGGCGTGCGGATACCGACCACGGCGTTGGGCTGCAACGCACCCTTGCGTCCCAGCCAGGCCACAGCGGCGAGCAGCACGGCGGCCACACCCAACGCGACAACCACCACCGCGAGCCCAGCCGGATCGAACGACTCGGGAGCCGCGACCCACAGCACCCCCAACTGTCCCTCCCACAAGAATCGTCACCGCGAATCGTCACCGCGCGCGGCGTGTGACCACTGATCAGCTACCCGGCCGGGCCGGCTCAGGCCTCGTCCCGACCCTCTTCCCACTCGCGTTCGGCCTCATCGACCGCGTCGGCCTCCTCCGTGCGCGCACGAGCGATCTCCAGCGCGCGCTGGGCGGTCTCCCTGTCCGGGTACGGCCCGAGGCGGTCGATGGCACGCGACAGCTCGCCGTGCTCCACTTCCCCGGTGCGGGTGTTGTAGTACCAGCCCGGGTCCGGCTGCGGATCCTTGTCACGAGCGGTCATGCCCCCAGTATCCCGGTTGCGGATCACTCACGAAACCGGAACGGCCGCTCGATCGGTTCACCGGTCGGCCCGAAGTCGGTCGCCTCCTCCCGCGGAGTGGACTCACCTTGGTGCTGTTCACCCGCATCAGCGGAGGTGCCCGCCGACGGCTCCGCGGTCTCCTCCGCGGTGTCGACGAACCAGTCGTCGGGCCGCCACCCGGCGGCATGACGACCCTCCTGCTGCTCGGGACGGCGACCTTCCCGCTGGGGTTCCCACACCGGCTCCGGCCCGACGTTCATCGGAGCGGGCCCGCCAGCCCGGGGGCTGGGCTCCCTGCGCTGCGGCGCCACCCGGCGCGCGATCGGGTCGAGGCAGGTCACCGGCACCGTCGTCGCCTCGGGGTCGGCCACCACCCGCCCGTTGCGCTCGCGGTAGACCAGCTCACCCTCGGCGTCGAGCTCCACCAGGTACCCCGCCTCGGCGAGCTGCTCCTCGTCGAGGTCGGTGAGCCGCTCCCGGCGCGAGGGCAGCACCCGGTATTCCGGCCAGGACAGCCGCCGGTGCTCGTTGTGGAACTGCGCGAGCAGGTTGGTGATCTGCTGCTGCCACGGGATGGGCATCTGCTCGACCAGCGAGCGCGGCAGCACCACGTAACCGTCGGTGACCCCTGGGCCGCCCTGCTGCAGGTAGTCGGCGAGCGGGGTGCTGGACGCAGGCGGCCCCGACTGCCTGGGGATCGGGGTGGTGGCGAACTCCAGCTGCGGATCGAACGACTGGGCCTTCTTGCCCTTACCGAAGAGCCTCACCGCTGATCATCCTCCTTCTCGCGACACGCCGTGACACTCCGCCCTACACGCCGGGCCGGACGGCCTCGGCCATCAACCCGTCCTCGTCCCAGGAGATGTCCCTGGTGTGCACCGGAACGCCGGTCTGCTGCGCCTCGACGATCTCGCCGTCGCCGATATACATGGCCACGTGGTGAATGGTGTTCGGGTCGGACGTGTCGTGCGCCCAGAACACCAGGTCACCCGGCGCTGCCTGTTCCACGGGCAGCATCGCACCCGCCCGGTACTGATCCCGCGAGACACGCGGCATCGTCACCCCGGCGGCTTCGTACGCGCGCAGCAGCAGCCCGGAACAGTCGTAGGCGTCCGGTCCCGTCGCTCCCCACACGTACGGCTTGCCCCGCTCGCCGAGAGCGAAGCGGATCGCCGTCTCGGCGGCCCCGTTCGGCGGGACGGTGTTGGCGTGAGCGGCGTCCAGCTCGCCGCAGCCCGCCGGGTCGTCGACCTCGCCGAGCTCCTCGACGAGGTGAACCGCCATGGACTCCCAGTCGTGATAGCGGTCGGGAAACGCCGATCGCTCTACCGCCTGGGCCACATCCCCCGGCCTGCGGTTCTGCCAATCGGGGACGCCCTCCATGACGTCGTAGAACTTGTTGACCTGGTACGGGGGGTCCAGCACCTGCTCCGGCGTCCCCCAGCCCATGGACGGCCGCATCTGGAAGATGCCGAGCGAGTCCCGGTCACCGTAAGGCAGGTTGCGCAGCCGCGACTCGGTCATCCCTGCCTGGATCGCGATCTGCCACGCCCGCGGCGGCAGGTCACGTTCCTGACCGATCGAGATGATCAGCGACACGACGCCGAGCTGTTCCTCGTTGAGGTTCGCGGCCTGGGAGGCACCCTCGCTGCGCTGCCCCGGCTGCGTCGGCCCGATCATCGCCTCGCAGCTGACGTGGTCGATCGCGCCGATCTCGGCCCGTTGCTGGCTGGTGACCGCCGTGATCACCATGACCAGCGTCAGGACCGCCGCGCACGCGACAGCCAGCAGCGCCGTGACGAGCCATCCGATCCGCACGCCGATCAACCTGCCTGTTCATAGTGCGCGACGCGCCAGCCCGCTCCGGTATTCACCACCGTGATCCGCAGCGTCGGACCGTCCGTCGGCACCTCGGCCTCGACAGAGTTGACATACGACGTGGCGGCTTCCGGTTCGCCGGTCACCTCCTCCGCGGGAATGTTGGCCGGATCGACCGACTCCATGACAGCCAGGTACTCCTGCGTGGTGTACGGGCGGAGCCCGGACAGCCACTCCTCGACCGTGTCCCCCTCGGAATGATCCACCCACGCCTCGGCCCACAGACCGGCGATCTCCAGTGCCTCCTGGCTCGGCTCCGCCGGAGTGGGACTCTCCCTGGGCTCGGTCAATCGCGGCGGGGCGGGCTCGGCGGCACCCTGATCTTCGGGCCCGGCCGTGCCACCAGGATCGCCCGCCGCCCCCTGCCGCGTGTCCGAATACCCGTCGCCGGAACCGCCTGCGTCGCCGTCATCGTCGGCCAGCACGTACGGCACCACGAAGCCGATGGCCATCACGACCACGATGCCCGCCGTGATCGTTGCCAGCAGGTGCTTCGGCGACCGCATCGGCGCCCCCCAGATGCGCCGGTACACGGCAGCCCGCCCACGATGCGTCCGGATCGGCATCAGCTCACCTCACCACGGTGTCCGTGTCCCGGTTCTGCTGCACTTCCAGGCCTCGGGACGGCCGGTACAGCACCCGTACCGGGCGCCCGCCGACCACCTCGGTGTCCGCGCGGCGCGCGGCATCGGACTCGTGCCGCACCGGCGGATGCACCGCCCCCGTGGGACGATCCCGCAGCGCGGGTCCGCTGTCGATGCCGCCGCCTGCTTCCGGCGTCGTCGAGGTCCGACCGATCTGGGACGGCACCACCACGCCTTCCGGAGCCGGGCGCGCACCCCCGTCCATGCCTGCACGCGGCCTGCCGTCGCTGCGCGCCGCGTGGCGCTGCTCGTAGCCGCTGCCGCCGCCCGCGCCGCCACCGCGCGCGGCCGACCCGCCGTCGGTGCTGCTACCGAGACCACCAGCCGGGCTGTAGCCGAGACGCGCGGGGTTGGCCGCGAACGGCGTCCGGTCGCCGTCCGCGCTCACCCCGCCGGAGCCGGCCGCACCACCCGCACCGGCGGGCTGCCAGCCACCGGCCTCGCCCGCTCCGGGCGCTCCGGCAGGCCCTGCCCTGTCGAGACGCTGGGCGGTCGCCGCGACCGGGACGCTCGCCTCGGGCCGCACGCGGCGACCGGTGTTCGATCCGCCCGCCGGTTCGCTCTGGTCATCCTCGCGGACGTTGCGCCAGAAGTGATCCTGCGGACCCGGCTCGTGCTGCCTGCGCCGGAAGCGGGAGAACAGTCCTCGCGACGGCGCGGGCAACGCCCCGCCCACCGTCCTTGTGGACATGTCGACCATCTGCCACAGCCGCCGCGCCGGTTTGCCCACCACGAACAGCAGGATCGTCACCAGCGCGGCGATCGCGATCTGCGCCATCATCGACAGCGCCGGTCCCGCGTTGAAGATCGCCTGCAACAGCAGCGCGTGCACCCCGGCCAGCACAGACAGCACCACCAGGTTGAACACCACCGCGCCCGCCACCTTGGCGACCTTGCGCAGGATGTCGTTGTGCAGCATCGCCGCCAGCCCGATGAGTGGCGCGGTCAGCGTCAGCAGCCGCACCACGACCTGCGCCAGCAGGATGGCCGCCTTGGCGAAAAGCTGGAACAGCGCGTACACGATGCTCTGCAGGAACGCGAGGAACCCAGCGCCGGTGCGGCTGCCGTCCTCACCGGTGAAGTAGCCGGTGGCCGGGCCGAGCTCCTCGGCGATCCGCTCGTACTCCTCCTGTTTGGCGGCCACGACCTCCTCGTCGGCGTCGGCTCCCTCGCGGATCTCGGCCCAGGTGAACGCCTGCGCGTCCAGCAGCCGCATGCCGTACTCCTCGGCCTGCGGCGCGTCAGGGGAACCGAACGTCCCCCGCAGCCAGTTGTTGTAGACGATCTCGGTGTGCAGCGCGGTGGGCAGCACGTCCCTTGCGACCCGATCCTCGTCCTCGTCGACGAACCCGGCCTGGATGTTGGTGGTGGTCTGCACGATGGCGCGGTCGATGTCGTCGTGGAACCGCAGCATCGCCAGCGAGGACGCCGCCAGCCACATCGCAGCCAGTGCGAACAGCAACCTCTTGGACACCGCGGGCAGGTCACCCCGCCAGATATGGCGGAACATCATGATCGCCATCAGCAGCGCGACCAGGCCGAACAGCTGGGCGTAGATGTTGTTGTAGACGATCTCCGCCCCGGTCTCGATCGCATCGTGCAGCGGCGCGAACAGCCCGCCCTCCATCACGGTGTAGTGCAGGGCGTTGGTCGCGCCGACGATGTTCTTGCCGAGGTTGAACAGCTGGTTGCCGGTCCAGGTGTCGATGGTGCGGTTCGGGTCGCCGATGCCCGGCAGCGGCCCGCAGTCCATCTCGTAGACGTGCCAGACCATGCCCGCGTAGTTGTAATCCAGGTAGGCGCTGCCGTCCTCACCCCTGCCCTCGGCGGGATCGATCGCGCCAACCATGCCCGAGCCGGGCCGCTCCGGGTTCGGTGGCTCGCACGAGTCCTGCGCCGCCGCCGTCGGGGTCATCGTGAGCGTGGCGACCCCGGCGATCGCGACGACCAACAGCATGGCAGGGCCGCGTCGCGCGCGAGCGCCGCAGGTGACCCGGCGGCGCCGGGCGCGCACCAGCAGCACGGCGGCCAGCGCTAACGAGACCACCAACAGGATGCTCATGCGGCATCGCTTCCCGGATTGTGTCCCCGCGGCGCGGCACCCTGACCGACGCTGCGCGCCTGCTCGGCCACCTCCCTGTCAACCGTGGTGCCCTGCTCACCGGCGAGCGGACCGCCAGCAGCTGCTTCCTCGGTCAACCCGAGCTCCAGCTCGGCGGCCAGCTCGAAATCGTCGCCTACTTCGGCCGGACCGGGCTCGGCGGGTTCCCGTCCCGTCTGCGCGGCATCAGCGGACCCGCCTGCACCCGCCGCCGGGTCGCTGGCCTGCCGCGCGCCCTGGTCGCCCTGCTCACCGTGCCCGCGCCTGCTCCCTGCCTGCTCGGCCTGGGTGGAGCCGGGCGTGGTGTCCAGCACATCCCGCAGGTGTTCCAGGTGCGGGCCGGAGAAGTCGACGGTGATGCGCTCCACCCCGCCGCTGCCGTCGGCGAAGATGAACTGTCGCGGTTCCCGGTCGCGCTCCTGCACGTTGCGCTGCGTGCCGGGGCGCGTTCCGAGCGAGGACACCACCTGCTCGTAACCGACCCCGACCGGCACCTTCAACAACCGCAGCGCGTCCGCCTGCGCGTCCTCGTCGTCCAACCTGCCGATGAACACCGAGTCGAGCAGCGACACGAAACCCTGGATCCGCAGGAAGTCTGCGGGGATCTGCGAGGACAGCAGCACGCGAACGTTCCACTTGCGAGAGTCACGCGCGAACCGGTTCATCAGCACGCGACCGGTCGGCACCTCGGAGAGGAAGAACGCCTCGTCGATCCACACGCCCTTGCGCTCTTCCTTCGGCCGC
The DNA here is from genome assembly GCF_033042135.1 of Haloechinothrix sp. LS1_15. Lineage (NCBI taxonomy): Bacteria > Bacillati > Actinomycetota > Actinomycetes > Pseudonocardiales > Pseudonocardiaceae > Haloechinothrix > Haloechinothrix sp. LS1_15. The sequence goes on from NZ_WBXM01000010.1 coordinate 14,946, forward strand.
TGATACACGGTCCGCTGCGTCAGCCAGGCCGCGAGGTTGAGCATCTCCACACCGAGCGCTTCGGCATCGGTCCAGTGTTCCCTGCTCACCCCATCCTTCGGCAGCGTCAAGCCCGCCATGGTCAGCACGGTCAGCCGGTCGTCGCGACCTTCCTGGTACGGATCGGAGTCCTTGTCCGGGATCAGCAACGACATCCGCTCGCGCATCTCGTCGAGGAAGTCGGCGACCACCACCGCGTGCTCGTGATGCTCGCTGGCGTCCCGCCGGAGCGCGTCGATCACCTGCCCCGGGTCGGCATCGCTGCGCCCGCCGACGGCGCGCACCGCGCGTAGCAGCACGATCCTGGTCTGCGGCAGCCGCGCCACCTCGTAAGGCAGCACCCCGGCGAGCACGTCGAGCACCAGCCTGCGCCGCGTCGCTCCGGCCAGCGCGCACTCCCTGCGCCAAGCGCGTTCCGGGTCCTCCTCGTCGGTGAAGTGCTCCAGCCGCGGCTCGGCGACCACGCGGTAAGGGTTGAGGATGCCCGGCTCGGCGTTGAGCAGGTTGATCGGCCGGGCGTACGGCCGCAGCTCCGGCAGCTCGCACAGCCGGGAGAGCGGGCCGGACGGGTCGAGGATGGTCCAGTGCGAGCCCGCCCTGAGCGTCTTGTACACGATGCCGCCACCGAGGAAGGACTTCCCGCCACCGAGGCCGGCCACCATCGCGGTCAACCCGGAGCCGTCCCTGATCTCCTGCGCCATCCAGGGATCCCAGGCCACCGGTTTGCGGGTGGCGGTGCAGGTGTCACCCAGCAGGATGCCGCGCCGGTCACCGACCTCGGCGGTGGCGGTCGGCACCGCCGAGGCTGCCCAGACCACCGAGCCGCGCCGCATGTGCGCGCCGGAGGCCACCGGCTCACCGGGGATGAACTCGCGCGCCAGCGCGTACTGCGCCTCCGGGTGCTCGATCGCGACCTTCGGCTTGTACAGCTCGAGCAGCTGCTGTGCCGTGCGCAGCGCCTCCCGCTCGCTCGGCCCCGACACCGCCATGCGCCACCAGGAGCGCACCCTGGTGGCCAGCGCGGTGAACCCGGAGGTCATCTCGTCGTCGATCTCCAGCACGCGGGATGCCTGCCTGGCCAGCGACTGCGGCGGCTCCAGCTCGTGCTCCTCGGTGTAGTGCTTGACCTGGGAACGGACCTTGTTCATCTGCCTGCCCAGCTCGCCTGCCACCTCCTCGGGGCGGCGGACGTAGATCCGCGCGGACCACTCCACCGGGGCTGGCAGCCGGTCCGAGTGCTGCACCCACGGGTCGTCGACCTCCGGGATCTGCAGCCCATGCATCTGGCCGACGGTCAGCACCGCCACGCTGCGACTGACCCCGGCGTTCGAGCCGGTCCGTCCCCGCACCGTGACCGTGGGGGCGTACGGCTCGGCGTACATATCGGCCACGTCGGTGAACGAGGCGAGGTCCTCCGGCTCCCAGGTGGAGGTCGGGACGGCGGGCATGCTGCGCGGTGCGGGCAGGCCGAGCGCGCACGAGCGGTGCATCAGCCACGACATCTCTTCCGCCCCGGCTGGACGGCCGTCGAGGCCTGCCGAACCCATGATCTGGTCGAGGTGTTCGATCTCGGAGTCCAGCGCACTCAGCTCCGCGTCCACGGCCTCGGGCAGCACCTTGCGCAGCAACGGGGCGGCTGTCTCCACCGCACGGTCGACCACGCTGCGGGTCTGCACCTGCACCCCGAGGTAGACCTCCTTCTCCGCCATGGAACGGCCGAGCAGCTGCTCCTGCTCACCGATCAGGTAGTCGTCGAAGGTCAGCGCGCCGTGGGTGTCCGGCAGCGGGTTCCGCGCGTTGTGCACGTGGGACTCGGCCCACATCCGGATCGGGTACGGCCGGTTGGTCACCCGCAGGTGCAGCCACCTGCCCTGTAGCTCGGCGTACTGCCCCGCAATCGCGGCGATCAGGTCACGGCGCTGTGAGTCGGAGCGGAACGACCACCGCTGGGGGGAGAGCCGGTACCAGGCGTAGACCTCGCCGGTGGTCCGCAGCAGATGCCCGTCGATGCTGCGCGCGGCGATCGACGGGATGTAGGCGGGCATGGCCTGCTCACCGGGCAGGCGACGCGAGCGTTTGCCCGCCCGCACCTCCTTGTCGGACCGCGGCTTCGCGGGTGAGCCAGGCACGGGATCGCCCGGCTCCGTCTTCCGATCGCGGTGACGGAACAACGACACTACCTCCGCGCTGGTTCGCGAGTCGGGTTCGGCACTTCCGGCGGGAAGCCGGTCTGTCGCGGCGGGGTCCGCCGCTGCGGGCGTCTGCCCACCGCCTGCGCGGCATCGCCGGACGCCTCGCGCCCCTTCGATGCCTTGGGCCGTGGGCGCTGCGCACGGACCCGTATCTTGCTCGCGCTCGCTGCTCCCCCGTCGCCCACGGTGCGCTCCCGCGGCGCGGTCAGCTCCCGGTACCACATGGACAGCACCGAACCCAGCGGGCGCTCGTGGTTGATCTTCGCGGTGATCAGCTTGGTCACGATGACGGTGATGACCAGCGCCCACGCGGTGCTGAAGAAACCGAAGCCGATGCCCAGCTGCCGCTCGATGGTCAGCACCAGCAGGAACACCGCGAAGCCGACTCCCCATGCCACGTAGCGCACGCGCCACGGGAAAGTCGCGCGCGGCGGGCCGAGCCACACCGCGTCGACGCGATACACCTCGTCGTCGGTGCGGATACGCACGGTTCAACCAGCCCTTCAGCCAGTGAACAGGCTCGACAGCCAGGTGCCGACTTCGACACCGGCGCCAGACAGGGCGAGCCCGATCACCGCCAGCGCGATTACCACGCCACCGACTCGGCGCATCACCCCTGCGTTGTCGCCTTTGCCGCCACCGAGCCAGAGCAGCAGCACAGCCACGGCCAGCAACAGCAGCGGAATGATGTTATCGACGAGCCAATCACGAAGGCCGCCCGTGGTGATCGGCTGCTCCTGCGCGAGTGTGACAACGGTCAAGGTGGTCATCGTGGACTCCCGGAGGTGAGGAGCTTCCTGGACTGGGGGATCGACTGGGGCATGGCACGCGTTTCGTCGTCGGTCGTATCCATCGGGGCGTCACCTAGCGTAGCGTTCATAGCGCGTTCTGTTGAGTCCTAGCTCGTTGCCAGTCGCAGCGTACGGCTTCATGTGCAGCACGTCTGCGCACCTGGGCATCATGACCGAACGTTACCCGGTGGCCCTCACACTTCCTGGGGAACCATACAGCGACTACCTGCTTCTCACCTGCGACTCAGGCTCACTCACATGCGTTGCAGTACGCCCGAGTGGTCCGAAATGCCGTCACCCGACGCAACAACCGCGAGGACAGCTCGTCCGATTGGGGAATTTCGCTCAGCAGTGCAGTACCGCCGGGACGCGCAAGAGATTGATGTGATTCTCGTCAAAGAACAACCTGAATGGAGCAACGCGAGACCATCCGGCGCGGATGGACGGGCTGTGAGTCACGTTCACAGCGGTCGCTCCCGCAAGCAGCGGGGATCGCCCCGCAGGCATTCGGGGGTGACGACCGGCAGCGGCACCACCGCCACACGCACCCGGCAGCGCCAGCAACGGCGCATACCGCACGCGAGCCAGCTCATCCTGCCGCTATCGCAGCTAGACAGGCCAGCCCGAGCTCGCGCGGCGCTACGGGCTCAACCGGACATCCATCAGCCAGGCGATCGCTCTGCTCGAATCCGAAGGTCTCATCCGCACCGAACACGGACGTGGCCCCTTCATCCGCATCCACGACGGCACTGCACTGCTGGACCCGGCTGGTACCGCCGACAGCGGCCGACCCCACGCGTGACACTGCGCCCGGAGTGGCCAAGCGAGCCTCCCCTCGTATCAAGGGACGGCGCTGGCCCTGCGGTGAACTCGACGCCCGCCGACCGGTGGTCGGGGCGTGGAGCGCGGGCGAGCCGGCATGTAAGCCGGATTCTGTCCCGTGACCGGTGTCACGGTGGCGACCATCCATCTAGGCCTGCCGTTGCCGGCAGGCTCCAGCGGCCTACCCGCAGGCATCGGGCGGGCCACCCTCGAACGCCTGCGCAGGAGCGTGACGCTCCCTCTTGGCCTTGCTCCGGGTGGGGTTTGCCGAGCCACCCCGGTCACCCGGGGTGCTGGTGGTCTCTTACACCACCGTTTCACCCTTACCGCGCGATCCCGCGCGGCGGTCTGTTTTCTGTGGCACTTTCCCTCGGGTCGCCCCGGGTTGCCGTTAGCAACCACCCTGCCCTGTGGAGTCCGGACTTTCCTCGAGGATCACTCCTCGCGGTCGCCCTGCCGACTCGCCCACACCTTCCAGGGTAACCCCTGATGACCGCGGTGATCACGCAAGGTAGGAGGTGTCGTTGACCAGGCGCACCGAGGCGTTGCCGTCCGGGTAGAACTCCACGATCGACAACGAGGCCAGATCGAGGTGGATGCGGTACAGCAGCTCAGGGCCGCCAGCCAGCGCCAGCCGCAACACCGACTTGATCGGTGTGACGTGCGAGACCACCACCACCTCCTGGCCTGCCCGCGCGTCGAGCAGCTCGTCGAGCACGCCGCGTACGCGCCGGTGTACCTGCTCGAAGCTCTCCCCGCCGGGCGGCTCGATGGTCGCGTCACCAAGCCACGCGCGGTGCAGCCGCGGATCGCGTTCGGCGGCCTCGCTGAAGGTCAACCCTTCCCACCGGCCGAAATCGGTCTCCAGCAGGCCGTCGTGGGTGCGCACGCTCCCGCCGAGCATGCCGGTCACCGCTTCGGCCGTGGCCACCGCGCGGCGCAGCGGGGAGGCAATCACCGACACGGACCCGCCGGATTCGCCCGGCAGCAGCCCCGACAGTCGCTTGGCCGCCGCGCTCGCCTGCCAGGCGCCCAGCTCGGTCAGCGGCACGTCCCCGCGCCCCGAGTAGCGGCGGTCCGCCGACAGCTCGGTCTGGCCGTGCCGCAGCAGGTACAGCCGTGTCGGCGCGCCCGCCGCCCCGCTCCACGTCGCAGGCGCGGGCTTGACCGCCCGATCGGTCCCGCAGGTATCGGCGAACAGCGCACCTTGCCGCGCCTGGGTGTCGCCCTCGACGTCGCCGCCTTCGCCGCTGCCGCCCGCGGGCTGCTCACCGGACGTGCCTGCCTCGCAAGGCGCACGGGCGTCGCCTGCTTCGTCTGCCTCCGGCTGCGCACCGTCGGCCTGCCGGTCCATCGCCTCGTTCGCCAGCGCGTCGGCGCGGGTGTTCCGCTCCCGCGCGATCCAACTGTAGGTAACCCGCTCGAAGCCCGCCGCCAGCTCGGCGGCACGCGCGGCGAGCGGGCGCAGCGTCTCGTTCTTGATGCGCCAGCGGCCGTTCATCTGCTCCACGACGAGCTTGGAGTCCAGCCGAACGTCCACGCTGCCCGCCCCCACCTCGGCCGCCGCGCGCAGCCCCTCGATCAGCCCGGTGTACTCGGCCACGTTGTTGGTGGTGGTACCGAGCCCGCCCTGACGCTCGGCCAGCACCTCACCATCGGGACCCAGCACGACCGCGCCGTAGCCCGCGGGTCCCGGGTTGCCGCGCGCGCCACCATCGGCCTCGACGGTGACGTGCCTGCCTGCGGTCACAGTCCCGACTCCGCGGTGCGGACCAGGATCGCGCCGCAGTTGTCGCAGGTGACGACGTCGTCGGCGGCTGCTGCCTTGATCTCCGAGAGCGCGACCCGGTCCAGTTCGAGCTGGCACGCTCCGCAGCGGCGGTAACGCAGCAGGCCCGCCCCCACTCCCCGGGACTGCCGCACCCGGTCGTAGCGGGCGATGAGATCCTCGGGCAGCTCCACGAGCAGCGCGGACCGCTCGGACTCCCGCCGCGCCCGCGTGCTGTCCAGCTCGGCAAGCGCCTCGTCCCGGCGCGCGGTGATCTCGGCGACCGCCTCCTCCTTCGCGGTCACCTCGGCGGCGGCGCGCCGCTCGTCCTCCTCGGTGGCTTCCCTACGCTCCATCAGCTCGAGCAGGTCCTCCTCCAGCGCGTTCTGCCTGCGCTGCAGTGTCTCCAGCTCGTGCTCGACATCGGACAGTTGCTTAGCGGAAACCGACCCGGACTCCATCAGCTTGCGATCCCGCTCGGCACGCGCGCGCACCGACTCGACCTCGCGTTCCTGCCGCTCGACCTCCCTGTCCAGGTCGCCGAGCGCCGTCTTGGCCGCCACGTGCGCGTCCCGCTGCGCCTGCACCGCCTTCTCGGCCTCGGTGAGCTCGGCGTGTTCGGGGAGGTTGCCGCGGCGATGCGCGACGCGGGACAGCTCGGCATCGATCTCGGCGAGGTCCAGCAGCCGTCGCTGCAGTGCGGGATCAACTTTCACGACGTCGCTTCCTCCGGTGTCGCAGCGGTGGCCCTGATCGACCACGGGTCGGTGCACAGGCGGGACACGTGCACGTCGACCGTACCGAGTCGCTCACGGAGGATTCCCGCCACCTGGTCACACCACGGCCACTCGCTCGCCCAGTGGGTCAACCCCACCAGCGCGGGCGCGTCGCGGCCGGTCTCCAGATGCTCGCTCGCGGGATGGTGGCGCAGATCGGCGGTGACGTAGGCGTCGACCCCCGCCGCCGCCGCGCGTGCCAGATAGCTGTCCCCTGCGCCGCCTGCGACCGCCACCCGCCGCACGGGTCGCTCCGGATCCCCCGCGCCAGCCACGCCCGGCTCGGTCTCGGGCACCGCGCGCGCCACCCGCCTGACGAAGTCCCGGAACGGTTCGGCTACGGGCAACTCGCCGATCCGGCCGATGCCGGTGGCACCCTGCTCGTGCGGTGCCAGCGGTTCCGCCACACGCAGCCCGATCGCCTCGGCCAGCGCATCGGATACCCCCGGCCACGCCGCGTCGGCGTTGGTGTGCGCGCAGAACAGCGCCATGCCGTCGCGGATCATCCGGTGGACCAGGTGCCCTTTCGTGGTGTCGGCCGCCACGCCGTGCACCCCGCGCAACAGCAGCGGGTGGTGGGCGATCACCAGCTGCGCCCCGAGTTCGGCGGCCTCGGCGATGGTGTCGCCGACCGCGTCGACGCAGACCAGCACACGGTCGACACGGTCGGCGGGGTCACCACACACCAGACCCACCGCGTCCCAGGACTCGGCGAGCTCCGGCGGGTAGGCCCGCTCGAGCACGCCGCGCACGTCACCGACCGTGGCGGGGGCGTGGACATCCGGCATATCCGTGATCCTCGCACAGCGCACAGCCTGCCGTGCTCCCGGAGGGGCGGCGGGTTGCCGCCTGCTCGTTAGGCTGTGTGGCGTGCATGTCAGCTTCGTGTGTAGCGGCAATATCTGCCGCTCCCCCATGGCCGCGAACGTCTTCCGCGAACACCTGCGCCGCGCCGGTCTCGACGGGCAGGTACGTGTCACCAGCGCCGGAACCGGCCCGTGGCACATCGGCGAACCCGCCGACGAGCGCGCGGCAGCGACGCTGCGCAAGCACGGCTACCCGGACGAACACGTCGCCGCACAGGTCAACCCGGAACACCTGGAAGCGGATCTGCTGCTGGCTGCCGACGCCGGGCACCTGCGGGTGCTACGCAGACATGTCGAGCCCGACCGGGTAGTGCTGCTGCGCAGCTTCGACCCTGCCGCGCCGGAAGGGGCGGAGGTGCCAGACCCGTACTACAGCGGCGGGTTCGACACGGTGCTCGAGATGATCGAAGGCAGCATGCCTGGACTGATCGAGTGGGTGCGCGAGCGGCTATGAGGGGCGCCGACGAACCACACGAGGCCGCCGAGCGCCTGCTGGGCACCGCTGTCAGCCGCGTCGGCCCGCTCGGCGGGTCGCTGTTCGCAGTCACCACCGCCGACGGCGAACAGCTCGTCGCCAAGCGCGCCCCTGGCCCGAACGCGCACGATGCCGAGGCCGCGGGCCTGCGCTGGCTCGCCTCCTCTGGTGATGTCCCGCTGCCGGAGGTACGCGGCCACGACAGCGACTGGCTGCTCATCGAGCGGATCGGTGGGGGAAGGCCCTCGGCGACCGCGGCCCGCGCCTTCGGCGCCGGGCTGGCTGCCCTGCACCTGCGCGGCGCCCCCGCCCACGGCGCACCTCCGCCTGGTGGCCCGGTCGAGGCGTGGATCGGGCTGGCTCGCATGCGCAACGAAACCGAGGCGGACTGGCCCACTTTCTACGCCGCGCATCGGATCGAGCCGTACGTGCGTCAGGCCCGGGATCGCGGGCTGTTCGACACCGGGCAGGCAGCCGTGTTCGACGACGTCTGCGAACACCTCCCCGCGATCGCCGGGCCAGCGGAACCACCAGCACGGCTGCACGGCGACGCCTGGTGCGGCAACATCCACTGGGCTGAGGCCACCGACGGCCGGGTATGGCTGCTCGATCCCGCGGCCCACGGTGGCCACCGCGAAACCGACCTGGCCATGCTGCGGCTTTTCGGCGCTCCCCACGAGGCGGAGATCCTCGCCGCCTACGCGGCGGCAGCCGAGGCCGCTGGGGCGCCACTCGCCGACGGCTGGCGCGACCGGGTGGGCCTGCACCAGCTGTTCCCGCTGCTGGTGCACACCGTGCTGTTCGGCGGCGCCTACGCCGGGCGGGCACTGGCCGCAGCGCGCTCGGCACTGGCGCTGCGCTGACACCCGGTGACGCCTGCCTCAGCGCCGAGCACCGGTGCCCGGCGCACCGGCACCGATGTCCTACCGTGGAGCCGTGCGGTGGAAGCTCCTGCTCCGGCCTCGCTGGCTGGCGTTGACGGCCCTGGTGTTCGTCTTCGCCGCGGCGTGTTTCACCATGCTCGGGCCGTGGCAGTTCGACCGCCACGAAAGCCGCTCCGCCCAGAACGAGGCGGTGCAGGAATCGCTGGAAGCCGAGCCGAGCCCGCTGGACGAGACCCTGCCCGACGGGACCGCACCGGACGAGCGGACGCAGTGGAGCCGCGTCACGATCGCCGGCGAGTACCTGCCCGAGGACGAGGTGCTGGCGCGGCTGCGGACCGTGCAGGGCGAACCCGCCTACGAAGTCCTCACCCCGATGCGCACCACCGGCGGTGAACGCGTACTGATCAACCGTGGCTACGTCCGGCCCGAGCAGGGCTCGGTTCCCCGCTACGACCCACCACCCGACGGGGAGGTCACGGTCATCGCGCGCGCCCGCGTGGACGAACCACCACCCGGTGACCGCGAGGCCATCGACCGGGCGGGCTCGGGGCAGATCGAGGTCTACAACGTCTCCTCGGCGACCGTCGGCGAGGCCACCGGCCTCGACCTGCGGCCCGGCTACTTCCAGCTGGACAACGACCAGCCGGGGGAGGTCAACGCGCTGCCGCTGCCGCGCACCACCGCGGGACCGTTCTTCTCCTACGCATTGCAGTGGTACGCCTTCGGCGTGATGGCGCTGGTGGCGTGGCTGTACTTCACCCTCCGCGAGCTGCGCCCCGGCGGGGCGCTACGCGACGGGTCCGGCCGGGCGGGCTCCGGCGGCTCCGACGGCTTCACCGGCACACGCCGCAAGCGCAAGTCGGTCGCCGAGCTTCTCGCCGAGGACGAGGAGCAGGATTCCGGCAGCGCCGCCGGCGCCGGGCACGCCGCCCCGCAGCCAGAGCGAGCAGCGCGGAACTGACACAGGCGACCCACCCGACGACACGCGACAGCTCGACGGCGCGCGTCACGTGTTCCCCATCGGGGACACGCTCGAAGGCGGGCAGCCGCCGCGCCGCCCCGGCCGGGAGCTGCTCACCCGTATCGTCGGCCCGCAGCCCGAGCGCCCCGGTGAACGCGGCCTCGACCCGTCGCGTGGCGCACCCGGCGCCCGCACCACCGGCCGCCCGGCCCACGGCCAGCCGGGCCCGGCTGCCGGAACCACCCACCACCCACGCACACGCCACGGTGGCGGCGACCGCGCAGTGCGCGGGCAGCTCCTCGACCGGCACCATAGCCCGCACCACCATCGCCGAACCCGGATCGCCCCGCCGCGTTTCCCGCTGTGCTTCCCGCAGCGTGCGCAGCAGGCTGTGACCGAGTATCCCCGGGCTACCAGCGACCGCGCCTGCCAGCAGCGGGGCCACCACCACAGTGGCGGTGCCAGTGGCCACCGACCGCACCGAATCCCGCGCCGCGCCTGCCGGATCACGTGTGCCGAAGCGGGCGCGGACAGCTCCGGCACGCTCCAGCTCCGCGGCCACCCGCAAGGCCCGCGCCGCCACGACGGCGCCGCCGAGCGCGCCCCAGGTCGCCAGCGCCATCCCCGCGGCACGCACCAGGAACCCCGGCGCGCCCTCGACGCGCCGCCCGAGCAGCTCGACCGCCGTGCCCACCACGGTGGCCACCTCCCCGGTGCAGGCGTGCGCCCGCGGGCGCACGCCCCACGCGGCGTCCGCCACCGTGCCCAACACGAGCCCCGTCGCCCTGCTGGCGCTCATTCGCCATTCCCCATAGTTACCCCAGCTGCTCCCTCACCCCGCCCGGCACCCGCGTCCGCCGCCCAGCGGTGCGACGGGCACAACGAGAATAACGGTACGGTGACGGTGCCACGACACCGGTATCACGGTCCGTGAGCCCTGTGCGGCCCGTCAGTCAGGCAACGGCCCAGTCGAACAGCATGACCCGCGCGATCGACGAGTTCCCCGGCAGCCGCAGCTCGCCCTCGCCGTCGAGCGCGGCAAGCACCTGCCGCCTGGTGAACCAGCGAGCGTCGGCGATCTCGCCCGCAGCGGGAACCACGGCCTGCGCGGCATCGGCGCGCGCCGCGAAGCCGAGCATGATCGAGCGCGGAAACGGCCATGGCTGGCTGCCGAGGTAGCGCACGTCCCGGACATCCACCCCCACCTCCTCGGCTACCTCCCTGACGACACACCCCTCCAGCGACTCGCCGGCCTCGACGAAACCGGCCAGCACCGAGTACCCGCCTTCCGGCCAGTACGGCTGCCTGGCCAGCAACACCCGTTCGCCGTTGACGCCCTCGTCATCGTGTACCAGGCAGATCACCGCCGGGTCGGTGCGCGGGTATTCCTCCCTGTCGCACGCGGTGCACCTGGCCACCCAACCGAACTTGGCGAGCTCGTTGGCGCCGCCACAAACCGCACAGAACCGCGTCCGCCGGTGCCAGTTCCGCAACGCGAGAGCGGTGGTGAACAGCCCGGCCCCCGCGTCGTCGAGCAGCGCCCCGTGCTCCCGCAGCCCGACCCACAACTCCCCGTCGGCGAGGACGTTCTCCACAGGGACACCGAACCGACCTGGCATCGTCACCGTCCGGCCATCGGCGGCGTCCCTACCGGTGAGCGCCCAGTAGTCGATGCCGCGGGAGGTGCCCGAGCCGGGCTCGGTGCCGAGGAAGATCGCATCGTCCGGCGGGGCGCTGCCGAAGCTCGTCGCGGGCCGCAACGCCAGCGTGCCTGCCGCGCTGCTGCCGTCGTACGGCACAGGCGCCCTGCCCCTGCTGTCCAGCGGCAGCACCCGTGCCCGCGACCAGCGGGACCGGAGCCGCTCGGTGTCGCCACGCAGCCCTTCCTCCCTGTCCACCGCCGCGCGCGACAGCGCGGGCAGGCGGGACAGCCGGAACGGGACCGCCATCAACCGCCCTCGTCGGCGGTGACCCCGTCGGTGCTGACCCCACCGAGAGCGAGCAGCCCCGGCCGCAGCGTGTCGGGATCGCCCACGACGACCCCGGTGAACCGCGACGGCGCGAAGAACTCCAGGGCCGCCTCGGCGACTTGCTCGGCGGTGACGTCGGCCAACCGTCGCGGGTGCGCGGTGAGCCAGTCGGCGCCCAGCCCGACGTCGGCCAGCGCCACCAGCTGATTGGCCAGGCCAGCCTGCGAGGAGGTGCCGATGAGCAGCGACCCGATCGCGTACTGCCGCACCGACTCGATCTCCGAGCTCGACGGCGGGACCAGCCCGAGACGGCCCAGCTCGTAACGCGTCTCCAGCAGCGCGGCCGCCGTCACCTCGCTGGCGGTGTCGGCGTCGACCACGAGCGTTCCCGTGCCGCCGACGAAGTCGAAACCGGAATGCGCGCTGTAGGTGTACCCCTTGTCCTCGCGGATGTTCTCCACCAACCGCGACGAGAAGTACCCGCCGTAGGCGAGGTTGGCCAGCTGCAGCGCCGCGTAGCGTTCGTCGGTACGCGGCACCGCCTGCGCCGACAACCTGATCTGCGACTGCACCGCCCCGTGCCGCGCCACCAGTTGGATATCGCCGCCGGAGACCTCGGGCACCGGCGGAACCGGCGTCGCCGCGGACTCCGCGTGCCACCCGCGCAACGACCGCTCGACCTCGCCGATCACGGCATCCGGGTCGAGGTCGCCAACCAGCACGAGCACCGAACCAGCAGGCAGTACCGCGGCGTCGTGCAGCGCGCGCACGTCGGCGGCCGTCACCTCAGCGACCTCCTCGGCGAGCGGCACCTCGCGGCTGACCGGGTGATCCCCGTACCGCCTGCGTTGCAACGCCTCCCGCGCGATCACCCGGGGCTGGGTCCTTGCCACCGCCAACCGCTCGGTGAGACGGTCACGTTCCCTCGTCACCTCGATATCGGGGTAGCTGGCGCCGGTGAGCACATCGGCGAGCACGTCAAGCAGCGTGGGCAGCCCGCTGGCCAGCGCGTCACCGCGCAGCGCGAGGTGCTCCGGATCGACCCTGGTGTCGAGCTCGCCGCCGATCAGCGCCAACTCGGTGTCGATGCCCACCCTGTCGCGCCGTGCCGTGCCGGTGAGCATGCTCTCCGCGAGCACCTCGGCGCGCGCGCTGTGCGCCGGGCCCGCACCGCCGAACGGGATGTGCAGTCGCAGCTCCACCATCGGCACGGTCGCCTTGCGCACCGCCAGCACGCGCAGGCCGTTGCCGAGCGTCGTGTCGGTGACGTCCAACCCGGCGCTGGCCACCTGCTCACCGAGCGGCGGCAGCGACCGCGGGCCCAGGTCGGTTGTGCCGATCTGCTCGGCGCTGCGGTGCGTGCCTGATCCGTTGCTGCCTGTACGGGTGCCTGTCGGGGTCGCTGTCACTGCGCTCCTTCCTCGGGGTGAGCACCGCCCTGTGCGCTCGGTTCGACCAGCAGCACGGCACGCGAATCCGGCCGGAGTGCCTTGGCCGCAGCCGCGACGTCCTCCGGGGTGACCGCGCCGAGCCTGGCCGGGAGGTCGTAGATGATCGCGGCATCGCCGTAGAGCAGCTCGAACGCGCCGAGTGCGAGGGTGCGGGAGACGATGCGATCGTGCTCGCCGTGCAGCGCCGCCGTCCACCGGGCGGTGGCCTTGGCCAGCTCAGCCTGCTCCGGCGGGTGGGTAGCCAGCGTGTCCAGTTCCTCGTCCAGCGTGTCGAGCACCCGCTGCGCGGGCACGTCGGTGGGGTGGAAAGCGGTCACCACGAAGGTGTCCGGATCGCGCGCCTCGAACGGCCCGAACAGGCCCGCTTCGGCGTTGATGTCGGAGACCAGCGCGTCGGAGTGCACCAGCCGCTGCTGCAGTCGCGCTCCGTCACCTTCGGTGAGCACGCTGGCCAGCACGAGATTGGCCAGGTAGCTGTCCAGCTCGGCCACCGGATCGGTCATCCGGTAGCCCACCGCGATCGCGGGCAGCGGCGCGTGCGGATCGGGCTGGGTGTCCCGCTTCTCCCCCGCAGGGCGGGGCTCGGCGAACGAGGGGCGCCGCGGCACCTCGCGCGCCGGGACGTCACCGAAGTGCTTGGCGATCAGCTCGCGCGCGGTGTCCGGCTGGAAGTCACCGGTCACGGTGAGCACGGCGTTGGCCGGAGCGTAGTAGGCGTCGAAGAAGGCCGCACAGTCGTCGAGCGTTGCCCGCTCGAGATCGGTGAAGTCGCCGTACCCGTTGTGCGCGTTGGGGAAGGTCTCGTACAGCACCGGCGGGAGCAGGATCCACGGGAAACCACCGTACGGGCGGTTCAGCACGTTCAGCCGGATCTCTTCCTTGACGACGTCGATCTGGTTCGCGAGGTTCTCCTCGGTCAGCTTCGGCGCGCGCATCCGGTCGGCTTCCAAGAACAGCGCCCGCTCCAGCGCCGCAGCGGGCAGCACCTCGAAGTAGTCGGTGTAGTCGGGGTGGGTGGAACCGTTGAACACCCCGCCGCTGCCCTGGATATGCCGGAAGTGCGCCAGCTTCGCCAGGCTCTCACTGCCCTGGAACATCAGGTGTTCGAAGAGGTGTGCGAAGCCCGTGCGCCCCTCGGGCTCGGACCGGAATCCCACGTCGTAGTGCACGCTCACGCCGACCACGCCGGTGGTCGCGGCATCGGGGGCGAGCACGACGCGCAGGCCGTTGTCGAGTCGGAATCGATGCAACTCTCCTGCTCCCATGGCACCCACCCTACTTCGCCGCACACTCGGCACGACGTGCCGTGCCACCCGCCCGGCGACTGGCGCGGCACCTCGGCACCACAGGGCGATACCCTGGAATCCGTCCGACGCTGACCGCGACCACGCCGAGGAACGAGTCGATGCCGAGATCGCCGAGATCGCGCCACGGCAGGCACAGCCGCCGCACCACGACCGGCAACCGGTGGCGCGACCTGCTGTCGCGGCAGCCGCGTTACGGGCTCGCGCTCGGCGCCTGCCTCGCACTACTGGCTTCCGGCGTGGTCGTCGGTGTGCTCGGCGGCGAGGACCGACCCGCGGCGGAGCGGGCGGTACCCGAGGACGGTCCCGTCGAGGCACACCGCGCGCCCGGCGACTCCGGATCCGGCGCCGCGGGGTCACCACCCGACGACGCGGAACCGGTCGAGAAACTCGACGACCACCCGTTGCTCGCCGATCCCGACATCGGCCTACCCAACAGGAAATGCGAGCTGCCCGGCTGGCAGAGCACGCCGGAGGCGGCAGAGGAGTTCTTCCGCGCCGCGACCGAGTGCCTGAACGCGGCGTGGGAGCCGGTGTTGCGGGCGCACGACCTGCCGTTCGAGTCGCCCTCACTGGTCTTTCCCGACAGCTCGCGGTTCACCAGCGAGTGCGGCCAGGTCACGGTCAACGTGGAGACCGCGGCCTACTACTGCAAGGGCGAGATCTTCCTGCCGTTCGAGGGGCTACAGACCCAGCAGTACGGCGACCAGGCCGGTGTGTATCTCGCGCTGCTCGGTCACGAGTACGGGCATCACGTGCAGGAGCTAGCGGGGATCATGGACGCGGTCTGGGACGAGATCTACACCGTCGGCGTGCACAGCGAGGCAGGGCAGGAGATGTCCCGCCGCAAGGAGCTGCAAGCGCAGTGCTTCTCCGGTATGTTCCTCGGCTCGCACGTCGAGCTCGGGTCGGTCAGCCGCGACATGTACGAGCAAGCTTGGGCCGACCAGGAAACTCGGGGCGACGACACCTCCGGCGGTCGCGATCACGGCAGCAACGAGAACTACGCCACCTGGTGGCGGGACGGCGCCCAGCACAACAGCATCGCAGGATGCAATACGTTCACCGCGAGCAGCGAGGCGGTCAGCTGACCGAGCGCCGCGTGATCAGCAACGCGTACACCGCACCGCCGAGGCAGCTCAGCGCCACGAGACCGAGGCCGAGCGGCAGGTACCAGCCGGGGTAGCCAGCCACCGCGTCGGCGCTGTGCACCATCTCGCCCGACTCGGGAACCGCCACCTCGATACGTTCGTCCTCGCCGTGCCCACAGGCGTTGAGCGGCGCCTCACGCTGCTCGGCGCCGTCGCTGAACCGGACCGTGGCCGTGGCTTCCGGCTCGGTGCATGGCGCGGGCTTCACCACCGTGGCTTCCACGACACGATCGCCACTTGCCGTGGGCTGGCCAGCGAAGAGCCCGGGGCCGACCCACCACACCGCGAACACCACGGCGAACGCGAGGAAGCCCGCGGCGAGGAACACCCCGCCCCGCACCCCGCTCTCCTCGCGTACCGCCCCCTCGTCACGCTGCTGCCGATGCACATCCACGATCCTGGCAGAAAACCGGACGCGGCGCCCACTCAGCGGCCCACCTCGTCCTGCCTGCTCACTCGCGTGGGGGTGTGTCCCAGTCCTGCACGTCCTTGCCCGCCTCCCGAGCGAGGATGTCCAGCGCCGCCGTCGCACCCGCCCCCGCGGAGATGATCGCCTGGCTCCGGGTGGGCCGGGTCAACCGACCCGCGGCGTAGAGCCGGTCGGTGGTGGTGCGGTACTCGGTGTCGACCACCACGCGATCGCCGTCGCACTCCGCTCCAAGCGCCTTGGCGAGCCCGCTCGCCCGCTTACCCGCCGCCAGCAGCAGGTAGTCGACTTCGGTGGTGCCTGCCGCGGTGGTCACCACGAACCCGTCACCACGCCGCTCGATGCCGGTGACCTCCTCGTCCCGCAGTTCGGCGCCGAACGCCGCTGCCTGCTCCCGTGCCACGAGCTGGAAATCCGAACCGCTGATGTCGCGCAGCCCGAGGTAGTTGTGCAGCTGCGCGCTGTGCATCGCGGTCTTGTCCTGGCCGTAGACGATCGCGCTGTGGTCGTTCTTGGCCAGCAGCAATGCCGCGCTCAATCCAGCCGGTCCGTCGCCGACGATCGCGATGGTGCTCATCCGTCCTCCATTACGTCCACGTCTCGCGGGGTCCTCCGCAAACCGTAGTAGGTGCCGCAGACGGCGGCGGTGTCACATCATCGACACGCCCACGCGGGCGTGGTTGGATGTCCCGGAACACACACCGGCACGATCTCGGCTTGGGGGCGATGGCACATGCCCACTCGGAGCGGCAAGACGTTGCTGGCCATGGGGGCCGCCGCGGCCCTGGTGTTGGCCGCCTGCAACGGCGACGACGATGCGGAGGGCACAGGCGAGCCAAGCGGTCTGGCCTGGGCGACCTCCGACACCGGATCGGCGGGGCACTCGGCACTGGTGGCGTTGGCGTCGATGCTCAACGACCAGTGGGACGGCCCCGAGATCGACGTACTGCCCACCGCGGGCGCGGTGCAGAGCGTGAACGGCTACGCCATGGGTGAATTCGCCGGGTACTACGGGGCGGATGTGGCGTTCGAGGAGATGGCAGGCGATACGGGCCGCTTCGAGGACTTCTCGGACCGGGCCGAACGCGAGCCGGTGCAGTCCTTCTGGGCGTACCCGATGGAGACCGGTCTCGCGGTGCACGCCCGCGACGCCGACGAACTGAGCGGCTGGGGCGACCTCGCGGGTGAGGAGGTGTTCACCGGCCCACGACCCTGGGATGTTCGCGCCAACCTGGAACGCGCCATGGACGCCGTCGACGTCGGTCACTCCTATGTGGAGGTAGACAACGATGTGGCAGGCAGCGCCCTGGAAGGTGGCGATGTGCGGGCCATCATCGCCTACACCGCAGGCGAGTCCGACCCGCCACCGTGGCTGACCGAGGCCGAGTTGCAGACCGATCTGCACGTCCTCAACCCCGACGAGGGTGAGGTCGACGAGCTCGAACGGCAGGGCTTCGAGCTCGTCGAGGTGGACGCGAGCGTGTTCGGCTCCGACGTCGGCGGCGACACCGCGATGCTCGTGCCGTTCTTCTACGGCTTCCACGTAGGGGTCGACGAGCTCGACGAGGACGCGATGTACGAGAAGCTGACCGTCATCTCCGACAACGTCGAACAGCTCGCGCAAGCGGACGGCTCCTTCGACATTCTCGCCGAGGACATGGCCGAGATGCAGCGGCGAGGGGTCGAGGCGGCGATCGACGACGTGGAGGTCCACCCGGGACTGGCCAGGTGGATGGCCGACGCGGGTGTCTGGGACGAGGCGTGGGACGACCGGATCGCGCAGCCGTGACCGCGACGGGCTGATCCATGCCGGAGCAGGCATCGGCCACTGCGCCGCCGCGGTGGCTGGAGCGGGCGGCGTCCGTCGGGTTCTTCGTGGTCGCCACCGGCTTCACCCTCTACCTGCTGCAGTACTACGCCACCGCGGCAGGCGGGCCGGTCAGGCTCGCAGTGGCACTTGTCCCGGTGGCCTACATCATCGTCACCCTCGACGACCTGCGGCACGGCGCGCTCTACCCGCGGCTGCCACCAGCGGCGCAGGCCGCACTCGCCGTGGTGCTGACCGGCGTGGCCGCCGCGGCGTGCCTGTACCTGCACCGCGAGTTCGACGCGATCCGCGAGGTCAGGGTCGGCTTCTGGAACACAGCGGACCTCGTCGCCGGTGCCGCGCTGATCCTGCTGTTGTTGGAGCACAGCCGGCGCAAGTACCTGCCGCTGTTCGTGCTCAACCTGCTGCTGGTCGCCTACGTGGTTTACGGCGACCAGGTGCCTGGCCTGTTCGGGCACGCGGGACTCCCGTGGGAACGTGTGGTCAGCTCGATGAGCCTGGAGACCACCACCGGTATCTTCGAGCGGCTGTCCCAGCTCGCGCTCACGCTCATCGGCTCGTTCATCCTGGTGCTGGCGGTGCTGCGTGCCTTCGGGGCGATCGATTCCATCCTGGCTGGCGCCTCGCGGCTGGGTGCGCGCTCGCCGCATCTGCTCCCGCAGGCCTCGGTGGTCGGCTCCTTCGGTGTCGCAGCCGTGAGCGGCAGCGGGGCCGCGAATGCCACCACGACCGGTTCGGTCACCATCCCGGCGCTCATCCGGGCCGGATTCCCGAAAGTGCGCGCCGCGGCCACCGAGACCGCGACCTCGCTCGGCGGCCAGCTGATGCCGCCGCTGATGGGCATCGCGGCGTTCCTCATGGCCAACTACATGGGGGTGAGCTACTTCGACGTGGTCGCCCGCGGCTTCGCCCCCGCGCTGATCTACTTCGCGGGCGTCAGCTTCGCGGTCTACCTGGTCTCGCGCAGGCTGGTCGCGCACCACACGACCAGCGGCCCGGCTGGGCACTCGCCACCGGCTCGGCTGGACGTGACCGACCGGATCAACCTCGTCGCCTACGTCGTGGCGATCGGCGGTCTGATCTACCTCATGGGCGTGGCGCACCGGCCAGCCATGCAGGCCGCACAGCAGGTGTTCGTGATGCTGCTCGCCGGGTTGACCGTGCTCCTGGTGGCGCGCGCGCTACGCACCCGGCCGGGCTGGCGAGCGCTGCGGCAGCCCTACACCGGCTTCGTGGCCACGTTCGCGCGGATGACCTCCGAGCTCACCGTGTTGCTCGCGGTTCTCGGGCTGGTGACCGCGTCGTTCACTATCACGGGGGTCCCCACCAAGGTGGGCGTGCTGATGCTGGATGCGGCAGGCGGGCACGTGGCGCTGATCGCGCTGCTGGCGTTCGCGTTCGGTTACGTGGTCGGCATGGGGCTGCCGCCCGCACCGACGTACATCGTCGTGGCGGTGGTCATCACCCCGGTCATGGCCGAGGCCGGTCTGGATCCCTGGGTGGCGCACTTCTTCGCGTTCCTGATCGCGGTCTTCGGTGAGCTCTCCCCTCCCACCTCGCTGACCGCCGCGGTCACCTCCCGTATCGCCGAGACCTCGTTCCTGCGCACCATGGGCCGCGCGCTCGAACTGTGCCTGCCCCTGTTCGTGCTGATGGTCGCCCTGTTCACCTGGCCGGAGGTGATCGTGGAACCGGGCAGTGCGCAGCTGCTTCCCGCGCTGCTGGTCGCGGTCGCCACGATCGGCCTGATCGCCAGCGTGCACGGCTCGTTCGGCGAGCGCGCCACGACGAACCGCATGCTGAAGTTGGTGCTGGCAGCCCTGGCGGTCGCGCTGCTGTCTGGTCCACCGGTGACCCTTGCGCTGGTACTCGCCGCGGCGATCGTGGCGCTGACCGTGGCCGGGTGGTGGCGGACCCGCGCGCTGACGCCATCACTCGCTGCGACCACCGGATAACCACACGTTCAGGCGAGCCCGTTACTCGTTGCCGTGGGTATCTTTACCCAGTTTTCACCCGAATGGGTGTGTGCGTACTTCGCCTGATGGAACACTGCCGGGCATGAACCCAGCACATCGTGATATTCCGCACAAAGCACATGTGAGCAGGCGTGGGTTCCTTTACGGAACTGCGGGGGTGGTGGGCAGCAGCGCGCTGCTGTACGGCAACGCCCGTGCCGGTACCGCGATCACCCCGCATCGCAAGGCACGCACGACCGACAGCAGGTTCTTCAGCAGGCTCTTCGACCTGCCGTCATTCGCCGAACCCACCGACGAGGTGACCAACGCCTTACGACAGCTGGGTGCGCACGGTGGCCTGATGGACGCCGCGGACCCGCTGCACCTGCCGCCAGAGGATCTGATCACCGAACCGGAGCACAGCGAGAACAACCCGGACAATCCGAGCCACACCGCGGGCACGACGTTCTTCGGGCAGTTCATGGATCACGACATGACATTCGACGAGACCTCGGAGCTCGGCAAGCCGACCGATCCGGAAACGTCGCCGAACACCCGCACCCCGTCATTCGATCTGGATTCGATGTACGGGCGGGGCCCCAGCGGCGACCCGCAGTACTACAACCCGCTGGATCCGATCACCTTCCGCATCGAATCGGGTGGCCGGTTCGAAGACCTGCCGCGCGACGACCGCATGGTCGCGATCATCCCGGACGGCCGCAACGACGAGAACATCATGATCTCCGGGCTGCACGTGGCCATGTGCCTGTTCCACAACCGGGTGGTGGAGTGGATCCGGCTACGCAGGCCCGGCGCGGGGGACGAGGAGGTGTTCGCCGAGGCCCGCAAGCAGGTGACGTGGCACTACCAGTGGCTCATCCTGCACGAGTTCCTCCCGCTGTTCGTCGGTCAGCCCATGGTGGACGACGTGTTGAGCAACGGCAGGCAGTTCTTCCGCCCTGATCGGCCGGTGATCCCGGTGGAGTTCCAGGCGGCCGCCTACCGGTTCGGGCACAGCATGGTGCGTCCCTCCTACCTCGCCAACGACGACCACGACCCGGACAACCCGTTCTTCGGGTTCATCTTCGAGCCCACCAACAGTCCGGGACAGGACCCGGAGGACCTGCGTGGTTCGGCACGCGCGCCGCGCCGGTTCATCGGTTGGCAGACGTTTTTCGACTTCGACGACGGCGGGGTACGGCCGAACAAGCGGATCGACACCAAGATCTCCACCCCGTTGTTCCGGTTACCGCTGCTCACGATCCCGCCGCAGGAGCCACCGATCTCGCTGATGGAACGCAACCTGCTACGGCACCTCACATGGGAGGTGCCGTCGGGACAGGCGATCGCCGAGACCATGGACGCACCCGAGCTGCCACCCTCGCAGCTTCAGGATCTCACGCAGTTCCGCGTGGGGTTCGAACGCCACACGCCGCTGTTCTTCTACATCCTGCGGGAGGCGGAGTTCTTCGCCGACGGGCTGCACCTCGGCCCGGTCGGTGGGCGCATCGTCGCGGAGGTGATCATCGGCCTGCTGGAGACCGATCCGGACTCCTATCTCTCGCAGGACCCCAGCTGGCGCCCGGAACTGCCCAGCCGGAATCCCGGCGAGTACACGATGACCGATCTGCTCCGGTTCGCCGGGGTGCACCCCCGCAGGTAACCCCCTGCGCCGTTGGCGGCGGCTGTGCCCGCTGCCTCGGTACCTCGCGTTGCCACGCGGGCACCAACCAGGACGGCGGGATCCAGTGCGGACGACCGTCCGTTCCCATGCGGATCTCCCACTCGGAGTGGTGGATCAGCCGATGGTGTTCCGTACACAGTAGAGCGAGATTCCGTGTGTCGCTCCGCCCTCCGCGGGCCCAGTGTTCGAGGTGATGCGCCTGGCACCACCGCTTGGATCGGGTGCAGCCGGGGAAGGCACAGCCCCCGTCGCGCAGCAGCCAGTGCCCGCCGCTGGGCCGGGTCGCGCTCATCGCGCGTATCGCCCTCGGCAGGCTGCGGTTGGGCCAGCGGGCTCAGCACCGATTCCAGTGCCTTGCCTGCCTCGGCGTCCAGCGTGCCCGTCAGCCCAAGCCGCCCGTCACGGCGCCAGGACAGCCGCAACTCCCGTTCCGGGCGAGTCAGTTCCCGATCGCCCTCGGGTGGCGGTGTGCCGTCCTGGTCGAAGGAGTTCACGATGTGCCGCCCGGCCTGCCGCAGCGCGGGAGCCGTCCGCGATTCCGCCAGTGCCAGCAGCTTCGCCTCGCTGTCGCGCCGGTCGGAGTCTGTTACCCAGCCCGGTAGCTCGGCCATGGTCTCGCCGATGGCGTCGAGCTGGCCGTGTCCGATCCCTCCCAGCCGGAAGGCCTGCCCTGCCGCGGGGGCGAGGGCGGGCTTGTCCCCCAGCGCCCCGCGTACCGGGTTGCAGGCGGTTGCCCGGCTGATCCGCCGGGTGGCCTCCCGCCGGTCCAGCCGAAGCGTGTCCCGAAGCAGAGCCTGCGGGCTGCCGTAGCCGTACTCCGCCAACGCCTCCCGCGAGGAGATCTCGGCGAGGATCTCACCTTGGACGGCAGCGGCCTGACGCTGCAACACCTCCAGCGTTTGTAGCTGCTCGATCAGCGCCAACCGGTCTGCCCGCCACCACTCGGTGCCGGGGTCCGGAAGCGTTGCTGCGACCCCCGTGATCATCGTCGCCATGATAGAACATATATTCGACCATCGTTACGTTCGAGACCGGCTGGACTGGCGTGGCGGTCCGGTTGTGGCGTGCAATGGCAACATGGCCGCGCACCCGGATCCCGAGCCCGCCCAGCACACCTTCGTGTTCGCCGATCTCGCGGGCTTCACCGCGCTCACCGAGGTACACGGCGACCGGCAGGCCGCCGAACTCGCCGCTGAGTTCAGCGCGATCGTCGCACCCGCGCTGCCTCGATACGGGGCCGAGCAGGTCAAGACCATCGGCGACGCGCTGATGTTGCGCACCGGTGATCCGAGCGCGGCGGTGGATCTCGGGCTGCTGATCGTCAGCGACCTGCTGGCCAGGCACGGCTACCCTGCGGTGCGGATCGGGATGCATCACGGCCCCGCCGTACGCTCCGGCGACGACTGGTTCGGGGGCACGGTCAACCTGGCCGCGCGTATCGCCGCGCTGGCATCCGGTGGTGAGGTGCTGCTCAGCGAAGCGGTACGCGCCCGAGCCCGGCACAGCGAGGAGGTGGTGTTCGAGCACCGGGGCCAGCAGCGGCTGAAGAACGTCACCGAGCCGGTCACCGTCTACGCCGCCTACCGGCACGTCGCCAGCCCCATCGCCTGGCGCACCGACCCGGTGTGCCGGATGGAGCTGCACCCGGCGCTGTCCGCCCAGCACATCAGCCACGGCGGGACCGTGTACCACTTCTGCTCCGCCGAGTGCGCCACCCGCTTCGCCGCGACCCCGGAGAACTACACCGCCCCGGCAGGAGAGCACCGGTGAGCGCGGATTCCGCGCGATGCGGCGCTCAGGCGTCGCACGCGCCGCCCTTGACGCTCGCTAGGAAGGCCCGCCATTCCGCGCGGGGGTAGACGATCACCGATCCCCGGGGGAAGTGGCTGTGCCGCACCGCGACGCGTCCGCTGCCGTCGCGCAGCGCGCCCGCCTCGACACAGCTCCCCCCGGCATTGTCACTGTGGCTGCTGATATGCCAGGTGATCCCGGCGAGTTCCCGCGCGGTCAGCTCCTGCCGGGTGGGCATGTGCTCACTCCACGTCGTCGACCTCCGCCGCGATCCGCTCCGCCGACTGCTGCGGGCTGAGCGCGGCCTGCACCAGGCCATCATAGGCGGCGCGGAACCGCTCGGTGTTGGGCGGTTCGACGTAGAGCGCGCCCGCGATGGTCTCCACGTAGCCCACCTCGGGATACGGTTCGGCCATCTCGAAGATCTTGAACGATCCCGGCACGCCGGGGTGAGCCCCTGCGGTGAACGGCAGCACGCGTACCTCGATGCCCGGCCGCTCCGCCAGCGCCAGCAGGTGGCGCAGCTGGCCCGCGCGCACGGCCGCATCGCCGATGCGGCGGGTGAGTACGGCCTCGTCCAGCACCGCCCGGATGCCCGGCGGTTGGTCACGGTCGAGCAGCTGCTGGCGGGTCATCCGCAACCCGACCCAACGTTCGACCTGCTCGGCGGTGGCGTGCGGCTCCGCTCCGGAGATCACCGCGCGGGCGTAATCCTCGGTCTGCAACAACCCCGTGACCAGGCTCTGCTCGAAGGCCTGCATGCCGGTGGCGCGTTGTTCCAGCCACATGAAGTCCACGAACTTCTCGTCGACATCGCCCGCGTAGTCGTCCCACCAGCCGCGCTGCCAGGATTCGCGGTGCAGCTCGAGCAGCGCTTCGCGTTTACGCTTGCCGGACACCCGGTACAGGTCGATCAGCGCCAGCAGGTCGGGGCGGCGGATGGGGTACTCGCCGGATTCGAACCGGCCGATCGTCGAGCCGTCGCGCTGCAGGTACTCGCCGACGTCCCGGAGCTTGAGACCCGCTTCGACCCGGAGCTGGTGCAGGTGCTGGCCGAGCCACTGCGCGCGAAGGGTGGGACCTGACTTCGAGGGCATGCCGGTATCTTCCCCAACCCCGCCTCCTCAACCAAATGTCGTCACACTATCGGGTGCTACACAAATTTGTGGCTCGCAATCGGAGAGGGCTCGTGTCAGAGTCAGCACACGTCGTCAGGTGCTGTAACGCACACCGCTGCCATCCATCACGACCACGGGAGGGAACCGATGAACCACGACACGGCCGCCACGGCGCCAGCCACAGAGGACACCGCAGCCACGGGCGCCCCACGCCTGTTCGCGCTCGCGCCCGCCGGCTCCGAGCTGGAGGCCGGCGACGCCGTCTTCTGGGGGATCGCGTTCGGCGACCACGCCATGGCCTACCGCCGCGACCCCGACACCGGCTTCCGCGAGCAGGGGATCTGCGAATCCGCCGAGGAAGCACGCAGGTTGTTCAGTTCGGGAGAGCCCGAGCCGCTCCGGCTGATCTGGTTCTGACCACACGCGATGGTCTCCGGTATCGCTACCGCTGCGGCACCGATCGCAGCAGGTCCCGCAGGCCCTCGGCGTCGTGCAGGTCCACCGGCCGCACAGTGCGGTTGTGGCGCACGTAGTGGAACGCGGCGCGCACCTTCTCCAGCGGGGCCCCCGCCAGGCCCGCCCAGGCCAGACGGTAGGCGGCCAGCTGCACCGCCGCGCTGCGCAGTGCCTCGGTGCCGGGAACCGCCCCGGTCTTCCAGTCCACCACGGTCCATCCACCGTCCTGATCGGCGAAGACGGCGTCCATCCTGCCCCGCAGCGTCACGCCGTCAACGTCACAGACGAACGGCACCTCGACATCGTGCGGTGTCCTGACCGCCCACTCGCTGGCCTCGAACTCCCGTTGCAGCCGGGCCACGTCGGCGTCCTCGTCGGCACCGGTGTCCGCCGCTCCCGGCAGGTCGTCGAAGTCGAACAGCGTGCCCCCCGCGAACCGCCGCTCCAGCCACGCATGGAACGTGGTTCCCCTGCGGGCGACCGTGTTCGGTGGGGCGGGTAGCGGCCTGCGGAGCTTGCGAGCGAGCGCGCCCTGATCCTCGGCCAGCTCCACCAGCCTGCTCACCGACAGCTGGCCGGGCAGCGCCACCTCCGTCGTCGCCGAACGCGCGCGCTCGCGCTCGGCCAGCAGCGCGTCGGTGTCGGCGATCCACCCCTCCGGGTCGTCGTCCTCGCCTCCTTCCGGTTCGGGTTCCCGGCCGAGGTCCGCCAGTTCCGCCCGCACCAGCGCGGCGCCCTCGGTGACCGCCGCACGGCGCTCGCCGAGGGGGTCGACCGGCCACCGCGCCTCCCGCGCCGACTCCACGAACGGGTTGCCCTCGTCCTCGGCAGGGGCCTCGGCCCACCGCACGATACTGCCCGCGGGCTCGCCCCGGTCCCGTGCACTGGCGAGGAACTCGGCGATCTCGGTGAGGAACGCCGAGGGGCCGCGCGGTGTCGTACCGGTCTCAGCCCACCAGTACCCGGAGGCCAGCAGCGCGTGCTCGGCGCGGGTCAGTGCGACGTAGCACAGCCTGCGTTCCTCCTCGGCATGCCGCTCGGCGAACTCCTCCTCGTGGCAGGCGAGCGCCTCCTGGACTTCCTTGCGATCGGCGCATCCGGACAGCGACAACCGGGGCAGATCGGCGGCGTCGCCCCGGATCTCAGCGGGGAGTTCGGTCGGCGTGCGCAGCCAGGAGCTCGCCATTCGCTTGCCGGGGAACACGCCCTGCACCAGATGTGGCACCGCGACCACCTGCCATTCCAGCCCTTTCGCCGCGTGCACGGTGAGCACCTGCACCCGGTCCTCGCTGACCTCCACCTCGCCCGGCTCGAAGCCGTCCTCGGCCCGTTCCGCGGTGTCAAGGTAGTCCACAAACGACAGCAGCGTCGGGGTGTTCGCGTGCTCTGCGAACTCGCTCGCGACCTCGGCGAAGGCGTCCAGGTGGGCGTGGCCCGCACCGCCTAGCCTGCTGCTGGCCTCCACATCCAGCCGCATCGTCCGCTCCACATCGGCTACCAGCTCAGCGAGCGGCTGGTCGAGCCTGCTGCGCAGCGCGGCGAGATCGGCGGCCAGTGCCCGGATCCTGCGGTAACCCTCGGCGGAGTAACGCGCCGGATCGCCAGGGTCGTCCACCGCGTCGATCAGCCCGGCCGACTCGGCACGTTCGGCCACCAGCGTGCCGGGCTCGCCTGGGTCCTGCCCCCTGTTGTCCGCCGACAGTTCCGACGCTCTGCTGGACAGCGCGGCCAGGTCGGCCGCCCCCAGCCGCAGGCGCGCCCCGGTCAGTAGCCTCGCCGCCGCGCTGCCTGCCAGCGGCTCGGCAAGCACCCGCAGCGTCGCCACCAGGTCGGCCACCTCGGGTTCATCGAGCAGCCCACCGAGACCGACCACCTCAACGGGCAGGCCCCGCTCCCGCAGCGCCGCCGCCATCTCGGCCATCCCCGCCCGCCTGCGCATCAACACCGCCGTCGTGGGTGGCGTGCCGTCCTGCTGACCCTCGAACCAACGCCTGGCCAACTCATCGGCGACCCACTCGCGCTCGGCGCGCACGTCGGCAACCAGGGCACAGGCGATATCGGCCTCCGGCGCGCCCTCTCGCGGCCGCAGCGGCGCGACCGAGTCGCCGCCACCTGCTCGGCAGGCGCCGCGCAGCGGCCCCGAGAGGGTGTTGGCCACCCGCAGCACCCCCTCGGGATTGCGGAAGCTGGTCAGCAGCCCGTACTCGCTCGCGGGCACCAGCTCGCCCGCCTGGCTGCGGGGGAAGTCGGTGACGAACCGTGGCAGGTTCGCCGCGCTCGCGCCGCGCCAGCCGTAGATCGCCTGCAGCGGGTCGCCCACGGCCGTGACCGGCAGCGGTGGTGCCCCACCGAACAGCTCCCGCAGCAGCACCCGCTGCGCGTGACCGGTGTCCTGGTACTCGTCGAGCAGCACCGCGCCGTAGCGTTCCCGTTCGGTCGCGGCGACCTCGGGGTGATCCCGCGCCAGCCGGGCGGCCAGCGCCATCTGGTCGGCGAAGTCCAGCGCCCCTTCGGCACGTTTGCGCCGCTCGTACTCGGCGACCAGCGGCAGCAGCTGGAGCCGGAAACGCTGCCGCTCGCAGATGGTGACCAGGTCGTTCGGCAGTGGCTCGCGTTGCCCCTTCCCCTTGGGGGCGTTCTCGATCGCGCCGAGCACGCGTTCGGTGCAGGCGACGAGCTCCTTCCGGTCGACGAGGTGCTCGGCCAGCTCCCCTGCCAGGCCGAGCACCCGCGCGGTGACCGTCGCCGGGACCGCGTCGGTGTCCAGGTCGTCCTCCCAACCAGCCACCACCCGGTGCGCCAACTGCCAGGACGCCGTCTCCGGCAACAGCCGCGCCCCCGGCTGGATGGGGATGCGCAGCCCGTGCTCGGAGATCAACCTGCCCGCGTAGGCGTGGTAGGTCAGTACCGTGGGTTCACCCGCCTGCGCCACGGCGGTGCGCTCGCCGCTCGGGTCGAGCCGGTCCAGCAGCCCGGAACCGGCGAGCCTGCGTAGCCGCGCGCGGACCCGCTCGGCCAGCTGCCGCGCGGCCTTGCGGGTGAACGTCAGGCCGAGCACCCGTTCCGGGGTCACGTAGCCGCTGGCCACCAGCCACACCACCCGCGCGGCCATCGTCTCGGTCTTGCCTGCCCCGGCACCGGCGGTGACCAGCCCCGGCTCCGGTGGGGCCGCGATGACCGCGGCCTGCTCCTCGGTGGGCGCGGGAAGTCCCAGCGCGCTCGCCACCTCGGTCGGGCTCACCTCCACCGCACGGTGTGCCGCTGCCTGCTGCGCTGCCTGCCCGGGCTGCCCGGTCCATACCGCCTGCGAGGCCATCACACCGTCACCTGCCTTCCTTCCGGTTGCAGCGGGCAGCACGGCCGTACGGGGCAGCGCGGGCAATCCGGGTTCTCCCTGGCGACGTACTCCGGTCCCACGCTGGCCACCGCCGCAGTGCGGACCACCTCCAGCCAGTACGCGATCGCGTCCTCGTCGAGCGGTTCCTGCGCACGCTGGGTGGCGCCGGTCTTGGTGTGCGGCTTCGCCGGGTACACCAGCCGCGCACCGCCCGCCGGTGCGCGTTCGGACAGCGAGACAGCCAGCTGGTAGCTGGCCAGCTGCGGGTGTTCCTGGGTGTCGGCCACGCTCACCGGTGTCTTGGCTGACTTGATGTCCACGATCACCGGCCTGCCGTCGCGATCCCGTTCCAGCCTGTCCACCCTGCCGCGCAGCCGGACCTTCGGCGTGCCTTCCTCGTCTGGCAGTTCGAGCGTCAGGTCCGACTCGACCGCGTCCTGGGTCAGCTCGTCGCGGCTGCGCTCCAGCCAGGCGGTGAAGGTGTCCACCATCGCCGCCACCCGCGAGCGCTCGCGCCGCCAGAACCACGGCGCTCCCGCGTCGACTCGCGCCCACGCCTCGTCGAGTGCGGCGCTTAGCTCCTCCTCGGTCGCACCGCCCGCCGCTGCGTGCGCGAGACCGTGCACGATAATCCCCGCCGTAGCAGGCAGTTCGGCGGGGTCGGTGCCGCCGTGCCGCTCCACCAGCCATCGCAACGGACACCGAACCAGAACATCCACTGTAGACGGCGAGACAGTGACGACTTCGCCCGCGGGGTGCAGCGGCTCGACCGTGGACACCCCGGCGAGGCCGTACCAGGAATCGGGGTGCGCTCCCGGCACGCCGGCCTGCGCGAGCCGTGCCAGCTGCCGGGCCGCACGCCGGCGCCGACCGGGGTCGGCGTCGGGGTCGCAGGCGGCAACACGCAGATCCCCAACGAGCCGGGACAGCACGAGCGGCCGCGCGACCTGCCCACCTTGCGGTTGCGCGGGCACCGCCGCGTCCGCCGCTGGCGCCAGCAGGTCGAGGAACCGGGACGGCTGCTCATCCTCCCCGCTGACCGCGCTCGCGACGAGCTTGCACCGGGTCCGGCTCGCCGCGACGTAGAGCAGCCTGCGTTCCTCTGCGAGGATCGGCGCTACGGCCGACGTAGCATCGGTGTCCACTCCGGACAGCACGTCCACCATCCGCTCGACACCGAGCAGCGAACCCCGCAGCCGCAGGTCCGGCCAGCTTCCTTCCTGCAGGCCGGGAACGGCCACGACCTGCCACTGCCTGCCCGCGGCGGCGTGCGCGGTCAGCACCTCCACTCCCTCGCTGCGTTCCGCGGTCGGCGCGAGGCTGTCCCCGGCAATGTGCTGCGAGAGCAGGTAGTCAGCGAAGCCCGTCACCCCGGCGTGGGGCAGCCTGTCGACATAGTGACCGGCAGCGTGGAACAGCGCCACGACCGCGTCGAGATCGTTGTCGGCCTGTCTGCCCAGCGTGCCGCTCCGCTCGGCCTGCGCCACCCACCGTTGCTGCAGGCCGCTGGCTTCCCACAACCGCCACAGCACCCACTCCACGCTCCCGCCACCGCGCAGCGCCTCGCTGCCAGCGGCGAGCACGGCGTTGATCCGGCGCAGCGCCCCTGCCTCCGACTCGGCGAGCGCCGCCAGCGGATCGCCCGAGCGCAACGCCCCGACGAGCAGCTCGTCGCTGCCCCGCTCGCCGCCGGAAGCCGTCTCCAACCGCCGCAACCCCCGGCGTAGCCTGCGCAGTGCCAGCGGGTCCGCGCCACCGAGCGGCGAGGCGAGCAACTCCTCGGCGACGTCGTTGTCGATCACAGCGGGCTCGGCGACGACCCGCAGGGCGGTCAGCAGCGGGCGGACGGCATCGTGCCGCGCCAGTGGCGCGTCGCGCCCCGGCGTGACCACCGGCACGCCCGCAGAGCGGAACGCGCGCAGCAGCGCGGGCAACATCCTGCCGACCGAGCGGGTCAGTACCGCCATCTCGGACCACGGCGTGCCATCGGTGAGATGCGCCCTGCGCAGCTGGTCCGCGATCCAGCTCGCCTCGGCGGCCGGGGTGGCGAACCACCTCACCACCACGCCGTCGCGCTCCCCAGCCCCACGAGGTTCGTCGCCCGCGCCCGCCTGCCCGCTCACCTGCCTGCCAGCCGCACCCGGCCGGTGCGCCCCGGTGCCGGGCAGCGACTCGGCGATCCGCACCACCTGCTCGTGTACCGGCGCGGGCATCCGGTGCCAGCCGCGCAGCACCACGGTGCGTTCGCCACCGGGATCGGCGTCGGCCAGCAGTCGCGGGTCGGCGCCCCGGAACGAGAACACCGCCTGGTCGGGGTCACCGGCCAGCACGAACTCCCGCGCGGTGTCACCGAGCATGCCGATCAACCGCCACTGCAGTGGATCGAGGTGCTGCGCGTCGTCGACCAGCAGGTACCGCACGTTCTCCCGCATACCGCCGAGCAGCTCCGCGTCGGACAGCAGCGCGGAGACCGCGGCGGAGACGAGCTCCGCGGCATCGAGCGCGGGCGATGCCGGGGCTGCCAGCGCGCTCCCTCCGGCATCGGACAGCAGCGTGACTTGCTCGTACTGCTGCCAGAAGCGCCCGGCGGCCACCCATTCCTCGCGCCCCTGATCCCTGCCGAGCGCGGTGAGATCGTCCGGGCCGAGGCCCCGCTCGGCGGCACGCAGCAGCAGGTCGCGCAGCTGCTCGGCGAAAGCGGGTAGCCGCAGCGCGGGCCGCAGCTTCTCCGGCCAGTACCCGGCACCTTCCTCGACGTCACCAGCGAGCAGGTCGCGGATCACGGCATCCTGTTCCGGGCCGGACAGCAGCCGTGGCGGCGCCATCCCCGCCTGGTTCGCCTGCGCGCGCAGCACCCCGAACGCGTAGGAGTGCACCGTGCGGACCAGCGGCTCCCGGACGGTGCGCGGTACGCCGTCCGCCTCCTCGCCCGCGGTCACTAGCCGCGTGATCGTCTCGCGCAACGCGTCCGCGGCGTGCCGGGACGCGGTCAGCACCAGCAGCCGTTCCGGATCACGGCCGTGCAGGATCCGGCGCGCCGCCACGTCCGCGAGCAGCGAGGTCTTGCCGGTGCCTGGCCCGCCAAGCACCCGGGTGAAGCCCTCCCTGCCGCGCAGCACGTCGGCGGCCTCGCCCTCCCACCGGTACTCCGGGACGGCCCGTGGGGTGCGGACCAGCGTGGGTCGCTGCGTGGCCATACCCGTGATCGAACCATCCACCACCGACGGCGCGAGGCAGGGGCACGGGTGTCCCTTACGCTGACCGCGTGAACGAAGAGGAGCACGAGCGGGTGCGCGAAGCCGTGGCCGCGATCCCGGCGGGACGGGTGGCCACCTACGGCGACATCGCGGGCCGGGTAGGGCTGCCTTCGGCGCGGTTGGTTGGCCGCATCCTCCGGGAGGACGGGGTGGACCTGCCGTGGCACCGCGTGCTGCGAGCGACCGGTAAGCCCGCCGAGCACCTCGCCACGGAACAGCTCACCCTACTGGCCGCCGAGGGCGTCATAGCCCGTGACGGCCGCGTCGATCTGCGGCGCTATCGCTGGGAAGGGCCGTGAACGCCTCGCCGAGCACCCGGCCGTCGTAACCGCCATCCGGTTCGGCGATGCCGAGCAGAGCGCCCACGGTGGGGGCCACATCCGGGGTCACCGCCCGCCCCGGCGCGGCGACGCCGGACCGCACGATGGGATCCCCGCCGGAGATCACGAACGGGATCGGCTCGGTGGCCGGATGGCCGTGGTTACCGGGGATCGGGTTCGACCACGGCCGGGGGTCGCTGAACCGCCACCCCGCCCGGCAGAACGCCACCACCTCGCCCGCCTCGGGTCCCAGCGCCAGCTCGGCGGGCTCGTGCACCGACAGCACACCGTCGACCCCGCCTGCGAGCTCGGCCATCCGCCGCCTCGCCTCGGCGCGCTCGCGCTCCGGCCCGGTCCAGTACAGCAGGTCGGCCCCACCGTTCTGGCTGATGACCACGTTGCCTGCCAGCATCGGGTCCCGATCCATGACGGGTTGCAGCGAGATGAGCGCCCACGGCGAGGACCAGTCCATCGAGTGATCGGCGAGCACCATGACTACGGACTCCTGCCAGCGGTCGGTGGATCGCAGCCGGGAAGCCAGCGCGCCGAGCGCCTGATCGGCCTGCCACACGGCGGCGGAGCGCACCGCCTGAACCGTGGTGCCGGTGAGGTCGACGTGCCCCGCCCGGTCACAGTCACCCAGACTGCAGAACACCAGGTCCGGATCGGCCTCGTCGATCATGGCAAGCAGCGCGTGCCTGGTGAAGACGTCGGGGGCGTGGTCACTGACGGGGATGATCGGTTCCGGTTCCCAGCGGTAGGTGGCCCTTGTCCCGAAGATCCCGTACAGGTAGTCCTTGGACAATACGCTTCCGCTGGTCAGCCCGGCTTCCTTGGCGCGATCCAGCATCGTGGGACCGCGCAGGTCGCTGGCGCGCCCCAGAGTGCGCACCTCTCCCTCGGCGGCGTCGTATGCCGAGTTGCCCGGCACTCCGGTGCGGTTCGGGTACCGCCCCGCCGCCATCATCACGTGGTTGGGCAGCGTCTCGGCGACGGGCAGCGCACGCGCGTTGGCGAACCGGGTTCCCTGGTCGATGAGCTCCGTCAAGTTGGGCATCAGCCCGCCGGTGATCTCGTCGTTGCGCAGCCCGTCCACCACGATGACGTAGACCCGGCGTCGGTGACCACCCGGTGACCGTCGCGCAGCGAAGGCCGTACCCGCAGGCGCCGACAGCACGATCGACCCGCCTGCCACCGTGGCCGCGCGCAGGAACCTGCGCCGGTTCATCGCTTCCCGCATGGTTCCCACCCCCGGTCGGTTCTCGCGGATCTCCGACCTCTCATTGGACATGAAAAGGATTCGTAACGCTAGGGGTGCGCGGGATCAACCCGACCGCACGACGGGGAGTTCGGCGGCGATGAGCTTGACCAGCGCACCGAGCCGCTGCCGCTCGGGCTGGCTCACCGGGATCCCCTCGGCAACCAGCGGGGCCGCAGTCACCGGCCCGACACAGGCGCACAGCACCCGTTCCCGCAGCGCGGTACGCAGCTCCTCGTAGCGACCGTGCTCGGCCGCGAGGGTGAGCAGGTTGGCCGCGGCGGGCGCGCTGGTGAACGCGATGGCATCGAGGCCGCCCGCCACGGCCGCATCGATCATGCCTGCCACCGCCGTCACGTCGCGGGGGCGTTGCCAGCGATACGGCTGCAACTCGATCACCTCGGCGCCCGCACTGGTCAGCGCGCCGACGAACTCCGGCAGCGGCGCTCCGTGCAGTTGCACCGCGGTGCGGAGCCCGGACACGCCATGGCGAAGGAGGTAGTCCAGCACGTCGGCGTTGGTCTCCTCCGGCGAGGACCACTCCTCGGTGAGCCCTTCCCCGCGCACCGCCCCCTTGGCTTTCGGGCCGCGCACCACCAGCCGCGCCCGCCCGAGCGCGGCACGCAGCCGGTCGTCGAGCCCCCACTGCCCGGCGGCCGAGAACCAGCCGCGGAAGCCCTGCCCCGTGGTGATCACCGCGAGGTCGATCGACAGCCGCAGCACCTCCTCAGTCGCCGTACGCAGCTGCTCGTCATCGGGCAGCGGGACGATGTGGATCGTGGGCGCGTGCCACACCGTCGCGCCCTTGCGTTCGAGCGCGGCACGGAACTCGTCGGACCGGCGCTCGGCGGTGATCCCCACGACACGGCCGCGCAGCTCGCTGCCCTCGGTGGAACTCATACGACCATCCTCCCAAGCCGCCGCGAGGCGGCCGGAGCGACCACCGGTGCCTGGTGGTCACCCGCACCGTGGCACGCCGCCCGGTACCTGCGCTCGATCACCTCCACCAACCGGGAGGGGATATCCACGGCACCACCGGGCGGCAGCGCGCACAGCGGATCGGCGACGGCATCCGCCTCGCAAGCCGCCAGCGCGCGCTGGAACAGGCCGGGCGCGAGCAGCCACGACGCCACCGCCACCCGGCCCCTGCCCCGCTCCTGCCGCACGAGCTCGGCGATCGGTGGCCGTGCCGTGGCGGCGTAGCCGATCCGCACCGGTGTACCGAGCCGGGTGGCGAGCAGGTAAGCCATATCATGGGTACTCGCCAGCGCGCGCGGGTCGCTGGACCCCGCGGCAGCGAGCACGACCCGGTCCCCTGCCCGGTAACCGACGGCAGCGAGCCGGTCGAGCAGCACCCCAACCAACTCGGGTGCGGGCCCCACCGGCGCGGCCAGCAGCGCCCGATCGTGGCCACTCGCCGCGATCTGCGCCGGGATGTCGGCCCGCACGTGGTAGCCGCTGCCGAGAAACGCAGGCACCACCACGGCGCCCTCGCCGTCCCAGGCAGCCTCGGCGAGCACGTCGGTCACGCTCGGCGCGCGAACGTCCGCGTAGGCCACCCGCACCCCGACCGGGTCGATCCGCCGCCGCACCTCGCGAGCCAGCGCGGTGATCGCTCGCGCGCCCGCCGGGTCCCGGCTGCCGTGCGCCACCAACACCAGCACGCCCTGTCACCCCCCGGGTTCCTCGACCGGCGCCGTCGCCGAACAGGCCGAGCCGGGTGACGCGTCACTGGAGGGCCGCGTCACCCGCAGCCGGTATCCCCGCTTGACCACCGTCTCGATCATCCGGCTGTCGCCGAGCGCGGACCGAAGCCTGCCGACGGCGGTCTCCACGGCGTGCTCCTCCCCGCCCTGCGGCAGGCAGTCGAGCAGCTCCCGCCGCGGGACGACGGCGCCCGGCCGCGCAGCCAGCGACCGCAGCACCGCCATGGGGGCGGGTGCGAGCTGGCGCAGCGAGCCGTCCACCACCACGGCCTGGCCCCGCACCTGCACGGAGTGCCCGGCCACCCGGTAAGTGGGCGAGCGACCGGCAAGGTCGGCCGCGAGGCGGTGCACCATCGCCCCCAGCCGCCACCGGTCCGGCCGC
Source organism: Haloechinothrix sp. LS1_15 (assembly GCF_033042135.1). NCBI lineage: Bacteria > Bacillati > Actinomycetota > Actinomycetes > Pseudonocardiales > Pseudonocardiaceae > Haloechinothrix > Haloechinothrix sp. LS1_15. The sequence continues at coordinate 49,915 of NZ_WBXM01000010.1, forward strand.
ACCACGGAAACCCCCACCTCTTCCAGCGGTCCCGCCGCGGCGGGACCGACGGCGGCGACCAGCACCCTGGAACGCATCGCCGCGGTCAGCTCCCGCTCGCGACCGCCCCGCCGCGCGATACCGAGCGTGCCCTCGGCGGCCGCGGCGCTGGTGAACGCCAGCGCATCGATCGCACCGTGCACGGTGTCCTCGACGAGCCGGTCCACCGGCTCCCTGTCGGCCAGCGGCAGCAGCCGGTACACCGGGATCTCGACGGCCTCCGCACCTGCCGCCCGCAGCGCCGCGAGGAACGACGGCACCGGCCTACCCGGCGGCAGCACCGCCACGCGCCTGCCTGCCACGCCCGCGCTCGACAGCCGGTCGAGCAACTCGGCCATCGACAGCGGGGCGGGCCCGGGAACCACTTCCAACCCTTCGGCGGCCGCTGCGGCGGCGGTGGCCGGCCCCCGGCAGTGCACCTCGGCACCTCGCAGCGCGCCGAGTAACGCCCCGGCCATCCCCCAGCTGGCCGCGGCGTCCACCCAGCCCCTTACCCCGGTCGCGGTGAACGCGACCAGGACCTCGGCAGGCCGTTCGATGAGCCCGTCGATGCCCGCGCGTAGCTGTTCTCCCGAGGTGACAGGAGCCGTCCGCAGTGCGGGGGCGTAGCGGACCTCGGCGCCCTGCCGCACCAGCAGCGCGCCGAGCTCGGCCGCCCGCCGCGAGGCGGTGATCCCGATGCGGTAGCCCGTCAGCGGGGTGATCCCGGCCGCGGCGGCGGGTGCCTCGCCGATCACCGGCGCCGCCCGCCCACGGCGACGATCCCACCGTCGATATGCACCTGGTAGCTGGCCACCCGTACCGACTCGTCGTCGAGGCACCGCCCGGTCCGCAGGTCGAACTGCTGCTTGTGCAGCGGGGAGGCCACAGTGGGGATGCCCAAGGTGTCGCCGACGATGCCGCGCGCGAGCACTGCCGCCCCGCTGAACGGGTCGATATGGGACAGCGCGTACACCTCGTCGCCCGGCAACCGGAACACCGCTACCTGCTCACCGCCGGGAAGCAACGCGGCCACGCCGCCGTGCTCCTCGATCTGTTCCAGCAGGCAGACGGGCGTCCAGTCCCGCTCGTCTGTACCGGTCTCCCCGGTGGCGCTGCCCGCTCTCGTGGTGTTCATGCCTACCTCACCTCCGGGCTGGGAAGCAACACGGGAACCGGCTGCTCCCGCTCGGTGCGAAAGGAGATGGTCGGGTCCGGCGCCTCGGGCGCGTTCACGAACGACGTGAACCTGGCGAGCTTGTCCGGATCGGACAGCACGGCCTGCCACTCGTCGACGTAGTTGTCGATGTGGGCGGCCATCGCGGCGTCGAGTTCGTCGCAGATACCGAGGCTGTCGTCGACGATTACCTCGCGCAGGTGGTCGAGCCCCCCGTCCATCTCCTCCAGCCAGCGAGCCGTTCGCTGCAGCCGGTCCGCGGTGCGGATGTAGAACATCAGGAAGCGGTCGATCAGTCGAACAAGCGTCTCGTAGTCCACATCGGATACCAGGAGGTCGGCGTGCCTCGGCATCATGCCGCCGTTGCCCGCCACGTAGAGGTTCCATCCCTTCTCGGTGGCGATCACGCCGAAGTCCTTGCTCTGCGCCTCGGCGCACTCCCTCGCGCAGCCGGACACCGCGGCCTTGATCTTGTGCGGTGCCCGCAGGCCCCGATACCGCAGCTCCAGCTCGACCGCAAGGCCGACCGAGTCCTGCACCCCGTACCGGCACCAGGTGGAACCGACACAGGACTTGACGGTGCGCAGTGCCTTGCCGTACGCGTGGCCCGACTCGAACCCGGCGTCGACGAGGCGACGCCAGATCGCGGGGAGCTGGTCGACGGTCGCGCCGAACAGGTCGACACGCTGGCCACCGGTGATCTTGGTGTACAGCCCGAACTCCCGCGCGACCTCCCCGATCACGATCAGCTTCTCCGGGGTGATCTCCCCACCGGGAACCCGGGGCACCACCGAGTACGTACCGTTGCGTTGCATGTTCGCCAGGAACCGGTCGTTGGTGTCCTGCAACGTGGCCTGCTCGCCCTCCAGGATGTGCCCGTTACCTTGCGAGGCCAGGATGGAGGCGACCGCGGGTTTGCAGACAGCGCAGCCCCGTCCGGTACCGTATCGGGAGATCAGCTCGCCGAACGAGGCGATACCGGTGGTCGCCACGATCTCGAACAGCTCCGCGCGCGACTGCTCGAAGTGCTCGCACAGCGCCGTGGACTGCTCCACGCCGCAGGAGTCGAGCAGCTTGCCGAGCACCGGCACGCAGGAGCCGCACCCGGTTCCCGCGCCGGTGCACGCCTTGAGCTCCGGCACCGTGCAGCAGCCACCTTCGGTGATCGCGTCGGTGATCTGCCCCTTGGTGACCGCGTTGCAGGAGCAGACTTGCGCATCGGCAGGCAGGGCGTCGACACCCACGCCCCCGCCGGATCCGGTCTCCGGCGCGAGGATGCCGACCGGATCGCCAGGCAGCGCCCGGCCGACCAGGGTGCGCAGCGAGGTGAACTCCGCGGTGTCCCCGACGAGGACCCCGCCGAGCAACGTCGCGCCCCCGTCTCCTGTGGCGCCCGTGCCGCCGGTGTCGGAGACGACGAGCTTCTTGTAGGTCCCGGCCACGGGGTCGTTGACCACCACCTCGAGCGCGTCCGCGCCCTCGCCGTGCGCATCGCCGAAACTGGCCACATCCACGCCGAGCAGCTTGAGCTTGGTGGCGGTGTCGGCACCGGCGAACGCCGCGACCTCCCCGGCGTGCTCGTCCCCGCCAGCGGTGAGCTGCGCGGCCACCGCCTCGGCCATCGCGTAGCCTGGTGCGACCAACCCGTAGCAAGTGCCGTCGACTGCCGCGCACTCCCCGACGGCGTACACGCCAGGCACACCGGTACGGCAGTGGTCGTCGACCAGAATGCCGCCTCGCTCGCCGGTGGCCAGCCCGGCCTCGCGCGCCAGCTCGTCGCGCGGCCGGATCCCCGCGGCGAACACCACCAGATCGGTATCCAGCTCGGTGCCGTCGGCCAAGCTCGCCAGCAACCTGCTCCCGTTCCGGTCGATCGACGCGACCGACGTTCCCGTGTGCACCGACACGCCGAGCCGACCGACCAGCCGGGCCAGCAGGGCACCACCGCCCTGGTCGACCTGGAGCGGCATCAGCCGTGGCGCAAGCTCCACCACGTGCGGCGACAGCCCCAGCTCGCGCAGCGCCTTCGCCGCCTCTAGCCCGAGCAACCCGCCACCGACCACCACGCCGGAGGCACGCCCCGCACCACTGCGGGCGGCCCCGGCGGCCCGCCGGATCTCGTCGAGGTCGTCGATCGTCCGGTACACGAAACATCCAGGCAGGTCGCTCCCGGTGACCGGCGGGACGAACGGACGTGATCCGGTCGCGAACACCAGCGCGTCGTAAGGCTGGACTACGCCGCTTGCCGTGGTCACCAGCCGGTTGGCCGTGTCGATCGTGGCAGCGGGGTCGGCCAGCCGCAGCTCGACACCGCCATCACCCGCGTAGTCGGAACCGGGCAGGAGCAGCGCGTCGGGATCCCAGGAGTCCACATACGACGACAGCGCGACCCTGTCGTAAGCGGGTCGATCTTCCTCGGCGAGCACCACGACCCGCCAGCCCGCACCGCCCTCGCTCGCCCGCACGGCCTCGACGAGGCGGTGTCCCACCATGCCGTTACCGATCACCACTAGTGTGCGACTCATCCATCACCTCGGTGCTCAATCGTCGGCGCATGTCCAGCCGTTGCCACCCATGCTGTCCGCCTGCCGTGTCCGAGCTGCTTCCGCGATGTTTCACCGTGGTTACCGTTCGCTCGCCCGCGCGGCGCGACGGTGTGCACCGCATGGCGGCCTGCCACCACCAGGGGTTTCGCTAGATGTCAGCGTGGGCCAGGTTCGGGGCGCGGTCGACGGCGAACCGGCGCCGCAGGTAGTACCACCAGGTCAGCGCGATACACACGGCGTAGAGGGCCAGCAGTGACAGCAGCGCGGGGGTCAACGTGCCCGCACGGTCGAGCGAGGCGCTGAAGGCGAGGTTGACCAGCACCCCGCCGAAGGCGCCCACGGCGCCTGCCACCCCGACGACGGCACCCGCTTGCCGCTTCGCCGCCGCGAGCGCGGCATCGCGGTCGCCGCCTCGCGCGGTGTCTCCCACCTGTGCGACGAAGATGCGCGGGATCATTCGGTAGGTCGAGCCGTTACCGATCCCGGCGAGGACGAACAGCACCACGAAGGTCGCGAAGAACAGCGGGAAGCTGTCGGTGGCCACGCTCAGCACGACCGTCACCGTGCCCAGTGCCATTCCTGCGAACACCGCCAGTGTCACCCGGCCCCCGCCGAGCCGGTCACCGAGCCAGCCACCGACGGGCCGCGCCAGCGTGCCGATGAGCGCTCCGAGGAACGCCACGCCGACGAATCCGCCCGCGCCGTCGAACGCGATACCGATCAGCGAGGGGAAGGCGAACGAGAACCCGATGAACGACCCGAACGTCCCGATGTACAGCAACGACATCACCCACGTCTGCCGGTTGGCCATGGCGAGCCGGTACGAGACGCCGTCGGGGCGTGCCGAGCTGATGCTGTCCATGAAGAACCAAGCGCACGTCGCGGCGAGCACGATCAGCGGGAGCCACATCAGCGCCGCGTATGCGAGGTTGATGCCGGTGCCGAGGGAGATCGCCACCGGAACCGTCAGCTGCGTCACCGCGACCCCGAGGTTGCCTCCTGCGGCGTTCAGACCCAGTGCCAAGCCCTTCTCCCGTTCGGGGAAGAAGAACGAGATGTTGGCCATCGAGGAGGAGAAGTTGCCGCCACCAAGACCCATGGCCGCCGCGGTGAGCAGGAAGAACCAGTACGGGGTATCGGGGTTGGACACCGCGTAGGCCAGCATCACGCATGGGATCAGCAGCATGCTCGCGCTGAAGGTGGTGAATCCCCGACCACCGAAGACCGGGATCGCGAACGTGTACGGGATCCGCAACGCGGCACCCACCAGGTTGGGCACGATCAACAACCAGAAGATCTGCCCGACACCGAAGTCGAACCCCACCGAACCGAGGTGGACCACCACGATGCTCATCAACACCCAGACGCTGAACCCGAGATTCTCCGCGAAGATCGAGCACACCAGGTTCCTGCGCGCGATCCGCTTTCCGGTGCTCTCCCAGAACCGCGGATCTTCCGGATCCCAGTGATCGAGCCACCGCCCCTTCCGTCGTGCGGGCTCCCGGCCGCGTTCCGGCGCCTCGAGCACAGCAGTCACCCTGAACCTCCCCGCCTGTCGGCCCCGTCCCGCTGCGCGGGCCACCGCGGCGGGCGGGCCGGTGTTCACGTGGTACGTGCGGGCCGCTGGCGCCCCGCTGCCTGCACACGCTAGGAAGCGACGGTTTCGTCCGGCCGTAGCAGCGATGGCGTCCCTGTTACTTCATCCGCACAGCGGGGCGAACCGGTTGTGCGAGGGAGCCGCGCGCGGATCGGTTCCTACCGGGAAACAACGCGCGGCGCGATTTCTTGTGGGGCGGTGAACACTATCTCGTGGTCCGGTGAACACTGTGGCGGGCACCGCGCGCGAGCCGGTAGTCTCCCGCCCGGTAGTCCGACACAACGGACCACCTGCGGCTATGGGGGAGACACGACCTGCCCCGGTCGCCCGCGATGCGAAAGGGGGGCAGGCATGCGCCTGCGATCGATCGTCGTCTACGGCAGTGCCATCGGACTGGCACTGGGGGTCGCGTTCGGCGGAACCGCTCTCTCGGTCGGCGCGGCCGATGCCGGTGAGCGGACCGCGGTCGAGCGCGCGGACGGCGAGGCGGAACCGGAACCGACCGGCACGAGCGAACCGGACAGCCCGCAACCCTCGGACACCGAGACCTCGGAGCCGGAACCCACACCTACCGGCACCTCGCAGCCGGAACCGACCGAGACCGGCACCACCGAACCGGAGCCCACCGAGACCGGCACCACCGAACCGGAACCGACCGAGACCGGTACCACCGAGCCAGCACCCACACCCACTCCGACCGCGACGTCCGAACCGGAGCCAACCGAGACTGAGCCCAGCCCGACGGCGACCGAATCCGAAACCGAGTCCGGGTCGCCAACCGAGCCGCCCGAGCGCCAGAACCCCGAGCCCTCGGCTACGGAACCGTCCGGGAGCGCATCCGGGGATGACGCGAACGCCAACGGCGCTGGCGGGGGAGGCGGTAGCGGCGGCGACAGCGCCCCGGCGCTGGAACCCGAACCGTCGGCACCGGCCAACCCCGCCGAGCCGCCGGAATCCGAGGGATCTGACGCGAGCCGCGACGGACCGGACGGTATCGACCTTCCCGAAGGGACGCCCGAGATCACCCACGTCCCGCAGTTCGGCATCCTCGGCCACGAGAACCGGGAGGAAGAGCAGAGCCCCACCGAACGACCAGGCGAGGTCGCGGCAGTATCACCCGCGGGGCATTCCGAGGTCGGCGGCGTGGAACTCGCCGCTGTCTGTGCCCTCGCCGTGGTCACCGGGCTCCTCACCCGGGCGTGGGTGCTGCGCCCGCTGCCCCGGCGGTCACGCTGACCTGCGGCTCACCGCGGAGGATGGGGTGGCCGCCGGTGGTCGCCGTCGACGCGCGGGATGATGCGCGTCGGTCGCTCGTCCCTGACGACCCCACCGTCAGGGTCGTGCCTGGGCCACTCCACCGGCTGCAGTTCCTCTTGGCTGCTGCGGACCCGCGCTGCGATGGCGGCCACGCTCGGGCCGCCACGTCTCCCGCGCCTGCGCCGTCCCCGCCGCACCAGGTAACCGGCGGCGAGCCCGAGCGCCCACAGCAACGGTGCGCCCAGTATGGGCAGCACGTAGAGCCAGGCACCGGTCACGGCCGGACGCCGAATGGGTACTGAGCGAGCAACCTGCCTCCCGATCCCGCACACGACTGCGGGTGCCGTGTCGAACACGGTCGATGCGCGTAGTGATTACCCTAGGTGTCCACCCTGCTCGACGAGCGTGAGGTTCGGCCGTCACGGCACTAGGGACGTCGCAGGTGAGTACCGTGGGGCACCGGACACGGTGATCACGACCGTCACCTCACCGGCGAGAAAGGACAGGGCCCGTGGAGTACGTATCCCTCGGCAGCAGCGGTCTGAAGGTCTCCCGCATCTGCCTCGGCATGATGACCTACGGCAGCCCTGAGTGGCGGGACTGGACACTCGACGAAGCATCGGCGAAACCGATCGTGCGGCAGGCTGTCGAGCAGGGCGTGATTTTCTTCGACACCGCCGACATGTACTCCCGAGGGGTGAGCGAGGAGGTCACCGGGCGGCTGCTGCGTTCGTTCTTCCCCGCACGGGAGGACTACGTGCTGACCACCAAGGTGAGCTTCCCGATGAGTGACGGACCCAACGACCGCGGGCTGTCCCGCAAGCACATCATGGACAGCATCGACGCCTCGCTGCGCAGGCTGGGCACCGATCACGTCGACCTGTACCAGATACACCGCTGGGATCCCGAGACACCGATCGAGGAGACCATGGAGGCCATGGCCGATGTCGTCCGCGCAGGCAAGGCCCGCTACATCGGCGCGAGCAGCATGTACGCGTGGCAGTTCGCGAAGGCGCAGTTCACCGCGCGGCTGCACGGCTGGCCCCGCTTCGTGTCCATGCAGAACCACTACAACCTGCTCTACCGCGAGGAGGAGCGGGAGATGAACCCGTTCTGCCTCGACCAGGGCGTGGGCCTGCTGCCGTGGAGCCCGCTGGCACGGGGGTGGCTCACCGGCGGCAGGAGTACCGAGGAGAGCAGGCAGGCGAGCGTGCGCGCCGGTTCCGATGACTACGCGCACCGCCTCTATGGCGAGGCGAACCTGGAGATCGTGGATGCCGTGAACCGGATCGCGGCGAACCGCGGGGTGCCAGCCGCCCAGGTGGCGCTGGCATGGTTACTCAGCAAACCCGGGGTGGTCGCTCCGGTCATCGGAGCCACCAAGCCGCGATACGTCGACGACGCGGTCGCCGCACTGGAGCTCGACCTCACCGGCGAGGAGATCGCCGAGCTGGAGGCGGGCTACCGCCCGCAACCCGTCCGCGGCCACCAGTGAGGGCGCGAGCCGAAGGGCTCCTTGGGTACACGATATGTACCGAACGAGTCCTTCGGCTCGCACCCCCGGCGGGGTCGGTCACCAGCAGACGTCCCCAACCTCATCCGTCAGGCAGCTCGTAATACGTTCCCTTACGCTCGCCTCGTTTCACCAGCTTGCCCTGCCCCGCCAAGCGCCGGAGCAACCTGCTCGATTGCTCAGGGGCGATCGCGCACAGATCCGCAGCGCGAGCTCGACTGATCCAACCGTGCGCCCGAACGTAACTCAACACCATCTGCTCCTGCTGCAGCGGTTCGAACCCGCGTACACGGACATAACCGGACGAGGATTCAAGCGCACGATACACAGCGGCAGAAAGATGCCACGTTCGTCCTTTCTTTTCGCCACGCGCCTGCACCCAACCGTGTTCGACCATACGGGACAGCAGACTTCGAGTTTCGGGTTCTGTGCGCTGTGTCAGCTCCGCGAGCTCGTGGGTGCTCGAACGTCGTTCACGCAACAGTTCCGACAAGATCTGGAGCTCCGGCAGGCTCAACGGGCGCTCGCTGACCTGCTCCTGCTCCAGCACCCAGCGAGTAACCGCCATATTGGCGGGCCCTCCCGGAAGAATCGCCACGACCTGTTGATCAGTGGTACGTCCGAAGTCGGGAGCGGCTCGCCCCACACGGAGCTGCTCGGCAAACATCCGGTTGATTCCGCGCCCCGTGCGCTCCACAAGGCCCGCTCGCTTGAAGGCGTCCGCAAGCAACGGACTCCTCGGGTGCGGCGGAGCAACCAGGAGGTTGTCCAAGCGAATCCCTTCCGGGAACCCCCCTGGACTCGATACCTCGAGCTGATCTTCGGACCATTGAACATGCACCGCCCCTCGGCGCGTGTAATCACGATGGGTCAAGGCATTGGCGAGCACCTCACGAAACGCTGTTGCCGAGTATGCGGGTACTGCCACACGGAATAGCCCGGTCTGTATCTCCTCCTCGCGATTACGTGCCGTGAAGCGCGAATACATCTCTTCCGCCAGCCGGAACAACGGAAAGTGGAAGAAATCGTTGACCTCGACCTCGAGCCCGCGCAGGACCTGAAACGCCGCCTCGTGCGTGGGAACGAATCTGCGCAGCGCAGCCACTCGACCGAACAACAAGAGCGAACCGATACTGACTTCCGTATCGGCTGGAACCAGCCCCATAGCCCGCGCGATCTCATGGTCCGACAAGTCAGCGAGCACACGATCGGCCCGGTCACCCGATTCCGTAACCATGCGTCGCACCCGTTCGAACTCGAGCGGATCAAGATCATGCCATGATGCTTCCCGTACCGGCAAGGCCGCATAATCGACAGAACCCCGATCGATTTCGCTGGATAGCATCTCGTGCGCGTGATACGGGACGCACATCGGCCGCCCGTCGCCACTGATGGCTCGACGCAGATACGTCCCCCTGCCGGTACCGACAACGCGCGTACTGTTGGGCACCTCTACGACAAGAACTGAGACACCGTCCACCTCCACCACGTCGACCCTGGTGGTGACGGGTGGCTGCGTATTGTTCGCGATAGTCGCCTGCACCCGCAGTGGGTTCGTTGTGCCATGCTCATGCCGCGGACGCGCGCCCGTCGGGGTCCCGTCATCTTCCACACCCACTACCAAGGCCCCACCAGAGCCGTTGGTCAGGCAGGTCACGACCTCGACCAGGTCGCGATCGTTCAACGGACCTCGCCGCTCGCTCTTGAACTCCACTTCGTAGCTCTCACCAGCAGCAAGCCACTGGCGAACACGCCTCACCAGGTCGTTGACCTCGGAATGCACATCTCCATCCTTATCAAACCCGAATGCGTATAATTATGCTACACAGTAACACGCAAGTTCGAAGTGTTCGATAAATATACACACTTGCAGTGATATCAGGCGGTGGATTCCAGCCACGAGGCGATGCCGCGGACGGCGCTGGTGCAGCTGCCGCAGCCGGTGGTCGCGCGGGTGGTCTCGGCCAGCTCGCCGACCGTCCGGGCCCCGCCGCGCCAGGCGTCGACGATGCGGGACTTGGGGACGTTGTTGCACGAGCAGACGGTCGTCGAGCCGGGCATCGTCGCCGGGCTCGACGCGGGCACCTGTTCCTCCGGCAGTGCCCGGCCGAGCAGGAAGGCGAGCCGGTCCGAAGGCGCGGGCGTGCGGTGGATGTAGTGGTGCGCGATCGTCGCGGCGGCGTCCGGCACCCCGAGCAGGACCGCGCCTGCCACTCGGTCGTCACGCAGCACGAGCTTGGCGTAGCGCCCCCGCGCCGGGTCTGTCAGGCACAGCACCTCGGCGTCGGCAGAGCCGGGTTCGGCGGTGACGTCCCCGAAGGCCGCCAGGTCCACCCCGCTAGCCTTCAGCCGCGTCACCGCGGCGGTCCCTCGGTAGCGCGCGCCGCTGTCGGCGCCGGTGAGCAGCTCGGCGAGCACCGTGGCCTGCTCCCACGCGGGCTGCACCAACCCGGCAACGGTGCCGGGGTGTTGCGCGCAGTCGCCGATCGCGTGTATCCGCGGATCGCTCGTGCGCAGCCAGTCGTCGACGACGACACCCTGATCGACACGCAGTCCCGCCCGCTCGGCCAGCGCGGTCTCCGGCCGCACCCCGGCGGCGACCACCACCATGTCGGCAGGCACCCAGCTACCGTCGTTGAGCTTCACCCCGTCGCCAGGCACGTAGCCTGCCGCGGTGGTGCCGAGCCGGAACTCGATGCCGTACCCGGCGAGCGTTCCCGCCAGCACTTCTGCCGCACCACGGTCGAGTTGTCGCTCCATAATGTACTCACATGGATGGATCACCGAGACTCGGCAGCCGCGACCGGCCAGCCCCCGCGCCGCCTCGAGCCCGAGCAGGCCACCACCCAGCACGGCGACCGGGGTTCCCGCGCGGGCGCGGGCCACGATCGCCTGGCAGTCGGCGAGCGTCCGGAACGGCAGCACACCCTCGGCAGGCGAGCCGTCCTCGGTCACCAACCCGTCGGCAGGCGGGATCCAGGGCGCGCTGCCCTGCGCGAGCACCAACGTGTCGTAGCCGAGTTCCTCCTGCCCTCGCGGACCGTGCAGGGACACCGTCCGTGTGGCGGTGTCGACCCCGGTGACCGTGGTGGCTACGCGCACGTCCACCCCCCGCAGGCAGGCCCAGCTCTCGGAGTGCAGCCGCACCGCGTCGTCGCCGAGGGTGCCTGCCACCACCGAGGACAGCAGCACCCGGTTGTAGGCATGATCGGGCTCGGCGCCCACCACCGTCACGCCGACCCGGTCGCCACCGGGGTCACGAGCGGTGATCTCCTCGGCGAGGCGCGCACCGGCCATGCCATACCCGGCGATGACCACTTTCCGCTTCCCACTCATCCGACCTCCCGCGCCGCGAGCTCGGGATCGTGCGATCCGTCCGGTGTGCTCGGTGCTTGTTCTGCTCGCTCGGTTCCTGCCGGAGGCTCGCTCGGCTGCTTGTTCAGCTGGACGGCGCACACCTTGAACTCCGGCATCCGGCTCGTCGGGTCGAGGGCCGGGTTGGTGAGCAGGTTGGCCCGCTGCTGTTCCGGGAAATGAAACGGCAGGAACACGGTGTCCGGCCGGATGGACGGCGCGCATCGCACCACTGCCACGGTGGTGCCGCGCCGGGAGGTGACCTCGGCGACATCCCCGTCGGCGAGGCCGAACCGCCGGGCGGTGTCCGGGTGGACCTCCACGAACATCTCGCCTTGCGCGGCCATCAGCTCCGCCACCTGCCGGGTCTGCGCGCCGGACTGGTACTGCGCGAGCAGCCGCCCGGTGGTGGCCACCAGCGGGTACTCCTCGTCGGGCACTTCGGCGGGGCCCGTGTGGGTCACCGGAACGAAGCGCGCCCTGCCGTCGGGGTGGGCGAACCCGTCCAGGAACGGCCGGGGGGTGCCGGGGTGCTCGGCATGCGGCACCGGCCAGTGCAGCTGCTCACCGCCGCGGAGCCGGTCGTAGCTGATCCCGGAGTAGTCGGCGAACCCACCTGCCGAGGCGCGCCGGAGCTCGTCGAACACGACCTCCGGATCGGCGGGGAACCGTTCGGCCGGTTGCCCGAGCCTGCTCGCGAGCCCGGCAAGCACGTCGAGATCGCTACGCACCCCCGCGGGCGGGTCGACGGCCTTGCGCCGCAGCAGCACCCTGCCCTCCAGGTTGGTCATCGTGCCGTCCTCCTCGGCCCACTGGGTGACCGGCAGCACCACATCGGCCAGCGCGGCCGTCTCCGAAGGCACGACATCGGCCACGGCGAGGAAATCCAACCCGGCGAGCCGCCGGGTGACGTGCTCGGCCCGCGGTGCGGACACCGCGATGTTGCTGCCGAACACCAGCAGCGCCCGCGGGCCGGTCTCGCTTCCCAGCGCGTCAAGCAGCTCGTAGGCCGAGGGCCCCGGACCCGGCAGGCTGTCGCTGTCGATTCCCCAGACACCCGCGACGTGCTCGCGCGCGGCGGGATCGGTGATGGGCCGGTAGCCGGGGAGCTGATCCGCTTTCTGGCCGTGCTCGCGCCCACCCTGGCCGTTACCCTGCCCGGTCAGGCAACCGTACCCGGATCCGTGACGACCGGGTAGCCCCAGCGCGAGAGCGAGGTTGATCCATGCGCTCACGGTGTCGGTACCGGTAGCGTGCTGCTCGCTACCGCGCGCGGTGAGCACGTATGCGTTGCGCGCCCGGCCGAGCAGCGCCGCGACCCGTCGTTGGTCGGCGGCAGCCACGCCGGTCACCTGCTCGACGCGCTCCGGCCACCAGGCGGCGGCCTGGCGCCAGGCTTCGTCGAAGCCTGCGGTGCGGTCGGCGAGGTACGCTTCGTCGACATAGTCGCCGGTGACGGCGGCGTGCAGGATGCCGAGCGCCAGCGCGAGGTCGGTGCCGGGGGCCGGTTGCAGGTGCAGGCTCGCGCGGGCGGCCGTTGCCGTGCGGCGTGGATCCACCACGATCAGCCCGCCACCGCCCGCTGCGGGACTCAGGTGCTGCACGAACGGCGGCATGGTATCGGCAGGGTTCGCGCCGACCAGCAGGATCGCGTCCGCGTTCGCGAGGTCGGTCACCGGGAACGGCATCCCCCTGTCCATACCGAACGCCCGGTTGCCTGCAGCCGCCGCCGAGGACATGCAGAACCGGCCGTTGTAGTCGATGACGGACGTGCGCAGCGCCACCCGAGCGAACTTGCCGAGCAGGTAGCACTTCTCGTTCGTCAACCCGCCACCGCCGAACACCCCCACCGCGTCCGGGCCGTGCTCGGCCTGGATGTCGCGCAGCGCACCGGCCACCACGGTCAGCGCCTCGTCCCAGCTCGCCTCGTGCAGCCGCCCGTGACGCCGCACCAGCGGGGTGGTCAGCCTGGCGGGCGCGTCCAGCACCTCGGCCGCCGTCCAGCCCTTCTGGCACATCCCGCCGCCGTTCGTCGGGAACGACCGGGGCGCCACGGTGACGCCCGCGCCGTCCGCGTCCGCGGTGATGTGCATGGCGCATTGCAACGCGCAGTACGAGCAATGGCTCGGCGTCGCCGTTGACGGGACGTCACCGGTTCCGGGCTGTGCGGCGTCGACCATTCGCACCTCCTGATCCGGTAGTCGACGGTAGCCGCCGGTTGTTACAAGAAAGTGCGACCAGGTTTCGAGCGGTTGACATCTCGCTCGCGTCTCGCGCGGGCCCGTCGTGAGGCGGCTGCGCGTTCCTGGAGCTCCGGCCGACCCGCCGCCGGCTAGACGAGCTCGCTGACCAGTGCGCCCGCGCGCCGGAGCCCGTCGAGGGGTGCGGGGTCGGCCGCAGGTTCGATGGCGTGGCTCGCCAGCCGGTACAGCACCGCGCGCAGCAGCATCTGCGACCATTCGGGCAAGTGTGACCAGCTGTGGATGAGGCCGGTTCCGGCGCCGCCGCGTGCCACGGCGTCGACCACCACCAGGGCCGTCGCCCACTCGGCAGGTCGGTAGAACGGCACGAAATCCACCACGAGCGGGCCCTTGCCCGCCACCCAGCGCACGCTCCGATACAGATCACCGTGCACCACCTGGTCGGGAAGGGTAACCGGCCGTAGGGATGCGGCGAGGATCTCGAACCACCGCCCGCCCGCGGTCTCGTCCAGCTCGATCTCCGCCTCGCCCCACGCGAGGCGGTCGGCTGTGGCGAGCGTTCCGTAGCGGCGTTGCAGGAATTCCGGGCAGGGGATGCCTGCCAGCGCTTGGTGCAGCTTGACCGACGCGAGCACCAGGTCGTGGAACCTCGGTGGGGACGGCTGCGCGGCGGGATCGTCGTCGAGTCCTCGGTAGGCGATCCACCCGCCGATGATCTGCCTGCCGTCCGTGGCCCGCACCGGACGAGCCAGCGAAACGCCGGGCACGTCGAGAGTGCGTACGGTACGCGCGAGCCACGCCGTCTCCGCCTTGTCGCTCACCGGCCGCAGCACGATCGATCCCGCCTGCCATTCCGCACCGCCGGCCGCGGGGCGCAACGCTTCGGCGTCGACACCGAAAGCCGCACAGACATGATCCGGCGGCCGGGGTGCGGAAGGCACTTGCTGCGAGGGTGTGTCGCGCACCCCCAGCACTCTAGCGGTTGGGCAGCGACTCCAGTGGGAGCGTCAGTAGGTCGGCAGGCTCGGGTCGACCTGGTTGGCCCAGGCCAGCACTCCACCACCGAGGTGGGTGGCGTCGCCGAAGCCTGCCTTGTGCAGCGCGGCCAGCGCCTCAGCCGACCGCCCTCCCGACTTGCAGTGCAGCACGATCGGCTTGTCTTGCGGGAGCTCGGCCAGCGCCTCGCCGGAAAGGATCCGGTCCTTCGGGATCAGCTTGGCGCCCTTGATGTTCACGATCTCGTACTCGTGCGGCTCGCGGACGTCGATCAGCTCGAAGTCCTCCGCAGCGTCGAACTTCGCCTTCAGCTCGGCCGGGGTGATGGTGTGGTCGGCCGCGGCGTCGGAGGCCTCCTGGCTGACCGCACCGCAGAACGCCTCGTAGTCGATCAACTCGGTGATCTTCGGGGTATCCGGGTCCTTGCGGATCTTGACCTCGCGGTACCGCATTTCCAGCGCGTCGTAGCTGATCAGCCTGCCGAGCAGCGGCTCGCCGATACCGGTGATCAGCTTGATCGCCTCGTTCACCATGATCGAGCCGATCGAGGCGCACAGCACACCGAGCACGCCACCCTCCGCGCAGGAGGGCACCATGCCGGGTGGCGGCGGCTCCGGGTAGAGGTCGCGGTAGTTCAGGCCCTGCCCGTTGGGTGCGTCCTCCCAGAACACGCTGACCTGACCCTCGAACCGGAAGATCGAGCCCCACACATAGGGCTTGCCGAGGATCACGGCGGCGTCGTTGACCAGGTATCGGGTGGCGAAGTTGTCGGTGCCGTCCAGGATCAGGTCGTAGTCACGCAAGATGTCCAGCGCGTTGTCCGAGGTGAGCTGCTCGGTGTGCAGCACGACGTCGACGAACGGGTTGACCTCGGCCACCGAGGACTTCGCCGACTCCGCCTTGGACCTGCCGATATCCGACTGGCCGTGAATGATCTGGCGTTGCAGGTTGGACTCGTCGACCACGTCGAAGTCGATCACGCCGAGCGTGCCGACGCCCGCCGCGGCGAGGTACAGCAACGCCGGGCTGCCCAACCCGCCCGCACCGATTACCAGCACCTTGGCGTTCTTCAACCGTTTCTGACCCTCGACCCCCACATCCGGGATGATCAGGTGACGGCTGTAGCGGGCCACCTCGTCCTTGGTGAGCTCTACGGCGGGCTCGACAAGCGGCGGCAGTGACATTCGGTTCCTCCACACGGCCCGCACCGCGCGGGCACTCACTCGTTTAGGGGCTTAACGCGCTCTCTGGTGTCTCCAACAACCGTAAGCGGCTGCTTGTTCCTCCGGGCGGGCCTCCCACATGCTGGACCCGCCTCCTGCGATCCGGTTACGCCGTCGCGCCCGTCTACCGCGCGGCTCAGCCGTCGGTGTTGGCTTGGGGGTTGGGCCACGCGTTGGGCCGGCAGGTGTTGCCGTCGGCGGCCACCGTGTCCTGCTCACCGGGAACACCTTCGTTCAGCTTGGCGACGTAATCGTTGTCGACGCCGAAGCTCTGCTGCATCATCACCGGCGCGAGCTCCCCGTCGTCCGCGCATCCCACGTGACCGAGGCCGAGCACGTGACCGACCTCATGGTTGATCAAGTACTGCCGGTACATGCCGATATCGGCATCGAACGCCTTCGCGCCGCGAACCCAGCGCGCCAGATTGATCACGACCCGATCGATGTCGCGGCGATAGCAGGAGGCCTCGTACTCAATCGTATAACCGCACACGTCCGGGTGACGTGCGGTGGCGGGCGTGGTCAGGCTCACCCGGAAGTCGGGCTCCACCTCCGAACCGTCCACACGCTGGAACGTCACGTCACCACTGCCGATCCAGCTACGCGGGTCGGCAAGGACGGCATCCACCGTGCGGGCGAAAGCATCATTGCCGCCGTACTCCGCCGGATCGATCCCGTCTTCGATTTCCACGGTGTAGGTGTAGTGCTCGGCGCCATCACCGACCGGCTCCCCGGATCCGTCCACCACGGTCCAGTCGTGTTCACCCTCGCTGGTGAAGTCACCCCCGTCGGGGAGCTCGGCGCTCGGCACGTCGACGTCGCCCACCTCCGCGGGAATCTCGGCCACCGGGGGTTCCCGCTCCTCGGCGCCCTCTTCGCCCGCCGCGCCACCGGCCTCGGAGTCGGACTGATACGCCGAAGCGCCACCGCGCTCTCCCCCGACATCCTCGGCGCCCCCACCAACATCGAGCACGACCGCCATGGTCACCACCACCAGGGCGGGCAGTGCGTACATGCGCCAGCCGAGGCGCCGGATCCTGCTCGCCACCGGGCGCCGACGAGACCGCCGGTGGGACTGCGCGTCGGGGGCGACCGGATCCCAGGATGCGCGCAGCGGTTCCGCACGTGCCGCCGCGCGCCGCTGCTGCTCGCCACGGCCGGGAACACGCGGGTCCCGCTCCTCGCCAGGTCGCCGTGGTGGTTGATGCACAACCCCAGCGTGCCACATCGGATCGTCGCCGGAACCGATCACGGGCGGTATCCGGTACCGGTCAACGACCAACGGCGGTACGCACCGGGGTGTGGCCGGTCACCACCGACCCGTTCGTTCCGCTTGCCACAGTGCCAGCGTCGCCGAAGCCACCGTGGTCGGATGCTCCATCTGGGCCACATGCCCGGATTCGCGGAGCATCAGCAGCCTGCCTCGCTGGAGCGCATGCACCGTCGGCGCGGCGCGGCGCGGTGACACCACCCGGTCGTCGGTTCCCCACACCACCAACGTGGGAGCGGTCACCCGTCGCAGCGCGGCGCGCAGCGATCCCCGACCGATCCGCAGCCAGCCACGCAGCAGCTCGACACCACTGCGCGTCAGCGACGGCATCGCCCACGGCAGGTCCATCCGCGCCGTGTGTTCCTCGACAATCTCGGCGAACCGGTTCGGCGGGAACCCGTCCGGATCGGCGCAGCACAGCTCGATGATCTGCCGAGCGCGCTCGCGTGGCCCGAGGGCGGCGAGCTCGCGGCGCATCCGCTTACCGATCAGCGGGAGCGGGGTAAGTAATACGCGTGGATCGGAGATGCGCCAGGGATCGGGCCGAAAATCGGGCACGGCCGGGGAGATCAGCGTCAACGTACGGACCAGCTCCGGTCTACGCGCGGCGAGCAGGATCGCGACCGTGCCGCCCATGGAGTTGCCCACCAGATACACCGGCCCGGCTCCGAGGTCGGCCACATACCGGGCGATCCTGTCCGCCTGGGACGTCATGCTGAGGTCGAACCCCTCGTCCGGCTCGGAGAAGCCGAACCCTGGCAGGTCGACGGCGATGCCGTGCGCCCACGACGCCAGCTGGTAGCCGAGGTCGGTCCAGTTGGTCGAGGAGCCGCCGAGCCCGTGCAGGTACACCGCGACATCCCGGGTATCCCGCTGCTGCGACGCAGGCCACGAGCGGGCATGATCCGTCCTGCGTACGTACAGTGACCAGCCGTTGCCCCGCTCGTACGAACCGGGCCACGGCGGCAGCGAGAGATCCAGCGGCGGCAACGACGCCACCGTGGTCGCCGGCCGTCCGCCGCTTTCCGGTAACCGTGAGTGCGACATAACCTCCAGCATGCCTGGCTTGACCTGATCGTCCGTAACCACCAGCGTCCTCGTACGGTTAACGTAGAAAAGCACGGAAACGCTTGCCGATAAGGGGCTACTCACCGGTAGTGTCCCGGTAGTGCCATGAGTGGTCCAGATCCATGAGTGGTCCCGACCGACGGCAGGCAGGTGCCGGGGTTACCGGTGGCACCGGCGGCAGCACGCGATGGAGGAAGCATGACCGAGATGGCGAGGCGGGTTGGTGCCACGCATCTGGCGCCACGCGCCGGCCACGACGCCGACCGCTCGACTGGCGCCGAGCAAGGGGGCGACGAGTTCGAGCTCGGCCGGGGCACCCGGCTGCCACGTGACAAGCGCCGCGCGCAGCTGTTGACCGCTGCCCAGGAGATCTTTTCCGCCAACGGCTACCACGCCACGGCGATGGACGAGATCGCCGAGCACGCAGGCGTCTCGAAGCCGGTGCTTTACCAGCACTTCCCCGGCAAGCTCGAGCTCTACATCGCGCTGCTCGAGGTCCATGTCGACGAGTTGATCTCGAACGTGCGGGCCGCGCTGGCCTCGACACCCGACAACAAGCACCGGGTCAATGCCGCGGTCGGTGCCTACTTCGACTTCGTCAACGGACGGACCGGCGCGTACCGCATGGTCTTCGAATCCGATCTGCGGGGCGAGGAGCAGGTGCAGCGAGCCGTGGAGCGGGCGACCACCGACATCGTGGACGCGCTCACCGACACCATCACCGCCGACGCCGGGCTCGGCGCCGCACAGGCACGGCTGCTCGCGGCGGGTCTGGTCGGACTGAGCCAGGTCAGTGCACGATTCTGGATGGAGAACCACAGCGCGATCGACCGCGACGAGGCCGTTGGCCTCATCGCCACCCTGGCATGGCGCGGCATCGGCGCCGGTTTCCCACTACAGCAGCACCCCTGAGCCCACCGGCCGGTGGGCACACTGGCCGCCCCTCGCAACTGCCAGTTTCATTATTTCGTGAAATGATGAAATATCCTGAAAGCGAGAACGGCGCGCACGAAGCGAGGTGCGGGTAGTGGCCACACCGAGCGAGACACAACGGGACGGCGACGGTGCCGACGAGACGTTGCTGCGGTTCGTCGAGCGGTTCGCGATGGTCCTGTCCGGCTTCGGTCTGGCTCGCATGCCTGCGCGGGTGTTCGCCTACGTACTCGCCGACGACGCCGACCGTTACTCCGCTGCCGAGCTCGCACGGGCGCTACGGGTGAGCCCGGCAGCGATCTCGGGCGCGGTGCGCACGCTGGTGGACGCTGGGCTGCTCGGCAAGGAGCGGGAACCGGGCGCCCGTGTCGACACCTACCGCATCGATGACGACGACCTGTGGGCCACGATCGTCGCGCAACGTATCGACATGGTCGAGCCCTTCGAGCGGATCGCGGCCGAGGGCGTGGAGCTGCTCGGTGCCGACACCCCGGGAGGCAGGCGGCTTCGCGAGACCCAGGAGTTCTACGCGTTCATGCGCGCCAAGTTCCCCGAGATCATCACTGAGTGGCAGGAGCACAAGCGCGCGCTGTTCGGCGATGGCGACCCGGATCACCCCGCGTGACACGCTGACGGCACGGGGCGGGTACGAGCCGAAGGGGTCCTTCGGTACATATTTGGCACCGGAGGAGTCCTTCGGCTCACTCGGCGCTCAGACGTCGGGAACCAGGCCGTCACCCCGGCAAGGCCGGATCTGCTCGACGGGCGACAGTAGCGCATACAGATCATCGCGGGTGGGTGCGAGCAATAGCGGTCCGGTACTGACGCAACCACGCATCGCTTGGAGGTCGGCGTCCAGCTCATCGAGGACCTCGCCGTTGAGCGTGGCGGGCGCCTGTTCGCGGGCGGCGTCGATCAGGTCCACCAGTGCTGTGGACACCTCCATCACACCGTCGACCGTGGCATACAGCTCGGCGACCTCCGGTGGGTGTGCACGGAGCGCGTCCCCGGCGTTCGCGATCCGCTGCCGCGCCTCGGCCAGCTCACCTCGCACGCGCTGGGTCCTCACCTCAGTCATGAACCATCACCCCCTTTCCGCTGCCTGCCACCGGACACATCACCTACCGTTATTTGCAACGATAGACTCAATTTTTGTGTTCCTAGTGCTGCAACTTGTCAGAACCTGCGGGTGATGATCACGCCGGATGGGTGAGCCGAAGGGGTCCTCGGGTGCACATCATGTACCGAAGGGGCCCTTCGGCTCACCACCCCCACCTACGGGATGAGGTCGTTGAGGTGGTCGGCGACTTCGCGCGGGCGCTCGTAGGTGAGCATGTGTCCCGCACCCGGGTAGAGGATGTAGTCGGTTCCCGGCAGCTGGTCGGCGATAGCTTGGGCGTGTGTCACCGGACACAGCCGGTCCCGTTCCCCTGCCAGCACCACGGTGCGGATGTCGCGCAGCGCGCACAGCGCGACCCTGCGGTCGTGCGACCGGATCGACTCCCGGAAACCGGCGATGCTCGCCGGGTGCGCGCGCAGCGCTTGTCGGGTCACGTCGACAACGTCACGCTGCCTGGCTCGCTTGCCGAACACCAGCCAGCGGGTAATCGGGCTGAGCAGTTTCGGGTCGCCGGGGAGCACGTCCTTGCGACGCTTCTCAAGCAGGGTCTGCAACACCCTCTCGCCCCGGGTGACGCCGCGTGCCGCCATGCCGGGCAACCCCAACGTCAGGCGGTCCATCTCGCCGGAGGAGGTAGCCACGAACGCGGCCCCGGACACCCGCTCGGCGACCAGCTCGGGATACCGCTCGGCGAGCGCCATGATCGTCATGCCGCCCATCGAGTGTCCGGCCAGGACGAGCCTGCCCCGCGACGCGCGGTCGGCGATCAGCTCCGCGAGGTCGTCGGCGAGCTGCGCGATCGTCGCCGTGCCGACAGCCGCGGGCGCCGAGGCACCGTGCCCCCTGTGGTCGTACCGCAACACCCGCACACCCCGGGTGAGCCGCTCCACCACCGGGTCCCAGCAGGTGTTGTCCTGGGTCCAACCGTGGACCTGCACGAGCGTGACCTCGGCATCAACCGGGCCGGAGTCGCGTACGTGCAGCGCGGTGCCGTCGCTGGTGACGAAGCGGTGGCGGGCACTGGGATCCCAGGGCGAGGGGGCGCGCCCCGCGAGCGCCCGCTCGGGCGGCTGTTCCAGCACGCTCACGCCTTGCTCCCGCTGTCGCTGAGCAGGAAGGACTTGCGCCACCAGTACATCCCCGGGGCACCGACCAGCCCGTTCTCCTGCAGGAACGGCATGATCTTCTCACCGGAATACCGGATGGTTTCCTGGAAGTGCGGGTTCCGCAGCGCAACCTTGTGCCCCTCGGCGGGATCGATACCCACCGCGGAGTACACCCGGGGATTGATCAGGCTCCGCGTGATGTGGAAGGACACGAACGCGATGAGGAAGCGCTGATAGGCAAGTTCGGCCTTGCGGAGCTTCGGCATGCCGCGAGTGACCTCTTCCCGGGCGAACGTGACGTGCCTGGCTTCCTCCAGCACGTGGATGCGGTTGACCATGCGCATCAGCGGCTGGATGTTCGGGTCGTTCATCTGCTCGCGCTGCAGCCGGTCGAGGATCTCCTCGGCGACCAGGATCGCGCCGTACAGCGCGGGACCGTAACCCACGACCGGCAGCACCTTGCCAAGCTCGTGACGCCAGCGCACCGGCCCGTACGCGGGCACACCGACGCGGCCGGCGAGCCGCGCGAACATGGTCGAGTGCCTGCACTCATCGGCGATCTCGGTGAGCATGTACTGCGCGCGGCTCGTGGTGGGGTCCGCGTCGTTGACCTCCTTGAGCAGCATCTGCATCAGCAGCACTTCGAACCAGATGCCGTTGGTGGCCACGCTGACGCCCTCGTGCTTGGTCAGCTCGATACGCTGCTGCTGAGACAGGCGGTCCCACAGGTAGGTCCCGTAGAGCGATACCCGGTGCTCGGGGATATACGGCTTGCCCTCGTCCAGCGGTGCGTCCCAGTCGATGTCCACGTCCGGGTCGTAGAACTTGCTGGCCGAGGATCTCAGCAACCGTTCCGGCGTCTTTTCCCGGTCATCCGCCTTCAGCGCCCGCGTCATTGCCAGACCGCCTTTCTTCCCCACAAACAGATTCACCCGCTAGCATGTAACCTGCAGTAACGGTTACCTCTTGGTAGCATGACCACCATGCCGGACGATGTCAAGCGCAACCGCAAGCAGCCCAGCAAGCAGGCCAGGTCAGAGGGAGACGCACGGCGAGATCGGTGGAAGAAGCACCGAATCGAGCGACGGGCCGAGTTCGTCGAGGCCGCGTTACGCGCGCTGGACAAGCACGGCCCGGAGTTCGGCATGGAGGACGTCGCCACCGAGGCCGGGGTGACCAAGCCGGTGCTCTACCGGCACTTCACCGACAAAGCCGATCTGTATGTCGCACTCGGCCAGCACGGCACCAAGATCCTGTTCAACCGGCTGATGCCCGCGCTCAACGAGGAGCTGGCTCCTCTCCCGCGCATCCGCTCGGTGATCGACGCTTTCTTCACCACGATCGAGGAGTACCCGAACCTGTACCGCTTGCTGGCTCGGCCGGCCCACACCGTCGAGCGCGCCCCCGATTCCGACATCGTCGGGGAAGACAAGGAAGTCATCGCCACCGCCGTCACGGCATTGCTCGGCGACTACATGCGCACCTTCGGGCTCGATTCCGGCGCGGCCGAACCCTGGGCGTACGGTGTCGTCGGCCTTGTGCAGAACACCGGCGAGTGGTGGCTGGAGCGGCGCTCCATGGGCAAGGACAGCGTCGTCGAGTACACCACGCAGATCATCTGGGCGGCGATCGACGGAATCCTGCGCCAGCAGGGCGTGATCATCGACCCGAATCGCCCCCTCGAAGTCAACAAGGTGATCCAGTTCACCCGGCAATCGCAGCACCAGGACGAGGCGGCCGAGTAACCGGCGCATCCGAAGGCCCGTCACCGGGACCGAACGCCCGGCGGCGCAGGCAGAGATCGGTAACGGTGGAAAGGAGCAGCAGCCATATGAGCGAGCACGACCACGACGAGGACGCCTACGTCGGGCGGGCGAGCCTGCGCCTACACGGGGAGGAGGAGACCACGGTCTCCGTGGATGTCCGGCTACGCGGTCACTTCCAGCCGATCGACGGCTACTACCGGTGGTACGGGCGCATCGCGGCCAACGACGAGCTGGACGCCGCCGCGGGCGGTAAGAAGAAGAAGGTCACCATCACCACCAGCCAGGGTGAAGCCTCCGGTGAGATCTCCGACCCGGATCCGTGGAACCGTTACCGGATCACCGGCACGAGCACGCCCCCGTTCTCGGTGGTGACCTCGCTCGCCGAGATCGAAGGCGCGCAGCACTGACGCACCCGCGAGCCGGAGAACCCCGTGCCCCTAAGCGGTCAAGCAGCGGGGTCTCCGGCCCGGTTCAGCGGCTAGGTGTCTCCCACGAAGCCGACCCGGCGCGCTTCGGCCGGGGTGAGCTCGACGTACGCGAGTTTGGTCACCGGGACCACCACGGTGCGTCCCTTGTCGTCGGTGAGTCGCAACAGGCCGTCGTCCGAGCGGAGAGCCTCGGAGATCAGCTTGTCCACCTCGTCCTGCGACTTGTTACTCGACAGCACCAGTTCACGGGATGCTTCCTGAATGCCGATCTTGATCTCCACGCATGCCCTCCTGCACTGCGAGTATGACGGTGCGCTTGCTGTCGTCTCAGGCTATCCCAGCCTGCACCGGCGCGAGCACCGACGGTGAGTACCCCCACCCCCGGGGACGCCGTCAGCCGAGGCCGAGCGACCGCATCCGCTTCCCGTGGCTCTGCTGCAACCGCCGGAACAGCCCGGCGATACCGGACAGGTCACCGGAGCCTGCCACGATGAGTTTGGCCAGTCCGTCCCGCTCGGCTACCACGTACTGCGCCTGGGTGGTCGCCTCCCCGAGCAGCCGCCGCCCCCACAACGTGAGCTTGTCCCGGAGCACCGCGTCGTTCTCGACGGCGGTTCCCACCTCACGTTTGGCGAACGCGGAGTGGCCGGTGTCGTCGAGCACGCGAAGCACCAGGTCGCACGTGTCCGCATCGAGCCAGTGCGCGATCTCGCGGTAGAGGTCGGCAGCCAACCCATCCCCGACGTATGCTTTGACCAGCGACTCCAGCCACGACTTGGGGGCGGTGGAGACGTGGAAGGCCTCGAAGTGGGTCACGAACGGCCGCATCGCCTCCTCGACCGCGACATCGTGTTCGGCGAGGTAGTCGGCGAGTATCCGGTAGTGGCCGATCTCGGCCGCCGCCATCTCGGCAAGGGCGGCGCGCCCGCGCAGGTCAGGAGCCTGCCGGGCGTCCTCGGCCATCCGGTCGAAGGCGGACAGCTCGCCGTAGGCCAGCACGCCGAGCAGATCCACGACGCCCTCGCTGAGGCGCGTCGCTACCGGCGCGCCCGCGACCTCTTCTCGCTCCTCGGACACACCGAACACCCTAGCGGTTGGTCCGCCCGCCCTCGGGCGGACGGGGCCTCCCGATAGGGAGGTCGCGGCTGCCGGAACACCATCCGGCGGGCGGACCAGAGCAGGGAACACACCGTCTACGCACCGCTGCCTGTGAACTCGACGGCGACGGGGTACACTCCATAGCGATTGTGAGAACGAGCATCGCCCTAACACGGAACCGCGGCCCTGCGCCTATGCTGGGGGATGGCGCCGTGTCGCCGCGGGCGCGGGTGCGCTGCGGTGGAACCGTACGGCGATGCACAACGTATGGTGCGTGCACATCCAGGGGATTTCCCCGCCCGGCGAGCAGCACCGCCCGACATTCCGCGACGGTGGGATGGGTCACGGGCGAGATGTGGCAGTGGTACTCCACGGTATTCCGCGGGTGCAACCGGCCAGGGTTGCGATTGTGCGCGCTGGAACGAGAGAGGCGATCGCACTGACCGCGACAATGAACAATACACCTGACCCTCATACCCCGGAACACAGCACATCCGGCGCTGCCGAACCCGACCCGGCACCGTCGCTCGAGGCGAGCACCGAGAGCACCGAGGACGCTGTCGAAGCACCGACGTTCGCCGAGCTCGGTGTCTCCCCCGAGCTCGTCAAGGCACTGTCCGAAACCGGCATCGAGCGCACCTTCGCGATCCAGCAGCTGGCGCTGCCGCTGGCGCTTCGCGGCGAGGATGTGATCGGGCAAGCGCGCACCGGCATGGGCAAGACCCTCGCCTACGGCGTGCCGGTTCTCGAGCAGCTGGAGCTGCCCGGCGACGGGACCCCGCGGGCCCTGGTCGTCGTCCCAACCCGCGAGCTGTGCCTGCAGGTCACCCACGATCTCACCGAGGCGGGCAAGTATCACGACGTCCGCACGCTGGCGATCTACGGCGGTAGGCCGTACGAACCACAAATCGAGGCGCTCCGCGAGGGCGTGGACATCGTGGTCGGCACCCCCGGCAGGCTGCTCGACCTCGCCGAGCAGCGCCACCTGGTGCTGGGCAAGCTGTCCTGTCTAGTACTCGACGAAGCCGACGAGATGCTCGATCTCGGGTTCCTCCCCGACATCGAACGCATCCTGACCATGGTGCCCGAGAAGCGGCAGACGATGCTGTTCTCGGCGACGATGCCGGATCCGATCATCACGCTGGCCCGCACGTTCCTTGACAAGCCCACCCACATTCACGCCGAGCAGGGTGAGACGGCTGCGGTGCACGAGCGGACCAAGCAGTTCGTCTACCGCGCCCACGCGCTGGACAAGCCGGAGCTCGTCGCCCGCGTGCTGCAGGCGGAGGGCCGCGGCCTGACCATGCTGTTCACCAGGACGAAGCGTACCGCGCAGAAGGTGGCCGACGACCTGTCGGAACGTGGCTTCGCCGCGGCGGCCGTGCACGGTGACCTCGGACAGGGCGCCAGGGAGCAGGCGCTGCGCGCGTTCCGTTCCGGCAAGGTGGATGTGCTGGTCGCCACCGATGTCGCGGCACGCGGCATCGACGTGGACGACGTGACCCACGTAATCAACTACCAGACCCCGGACGACGACAAGACCTACGTCCACCGGATCGGGCGCACCGGCCGGGCAGGCAAGACGGGCGTGGCCATCACGCTGGTCGACTGGGACGAGGAAACCCGCTGGAAGCTGATCTCCGACACGCTCGGTCTCGGTATCCCACAGGCGCAGGAGACCTACTCCACCTCCCCTCACCTGTACGCCGAGCTCGGGATCCCTTCCGATGCCACGGGGAGGTTGCCGCTGTCGGCCCGTCACCGTGCGGGTCTGGGAGCCGAGTACTCCGACGACGACGGGCGCTCCCCCGGCGCAGGCAAGCGTGCCGACGGCGGGCGCGGGCGTCGGCGCGGCAGGGGCGGTGGACGCTCGGCGGGCTCGGCCACGACGGAGCAACGTGACCAGGCCACCGGCTCGGCGGATGACGGTTCGTCGCGGCGGCGGCGCCGCACACGGAGCGGATCCCGGAACGGTGGCGGTGCGGCGAGCGCCCAGTCCACGTCACGGGACCGCGCCGAAGGTCACTCCTCGGCGGCGGGGAGCAGGCGGAGGCGTCGCCGCACGCGGAGCGGGCAAGACAACGCGGCACCGTCGACACGATCGACCGGGTCCACCACGGAGTAGCGGTGGCACGACCGCGCTCGCGCCGCTCCCCTTGGACCCGGCCGCGGGACAGGGTGGCCGCCGTGGCCGTTGCCGTGCTGGCCGCTGCCGCGGCGGGCGTGGTGTGGATCACCAGCGACAGCGCCGCGACGGAGCAACGCACCGCCACCGAACCAGCCCCGTCGCTGGAGGAGCCGGAAGCCGTTCCGGATTCGTTCACCGAGCTATGGAACGCATCGAGCGGAGCCACAGTCGAACCGGTGGCCGTGGGTGGCACCGCCATCACCGCAGGTGACGGTGTCGTGGTCGGCCGCGACGCGCGGACAGGGGAACACCGCTGGAGCTACCGGCGCGACCTGGCGCTGTGTTCGGTGATCGCGGTCGACGGCGAGGTCACCGCCGCCTACCGCAAGGGTGAGCACTGCAGCGAGGTCACGCAGCTCGACGGGCGGACGGGGAACAGGACCGCGCAGCGCACCGGCGAAGCCGACAGTGAGATCCGGCTGCTCAGCGACGGTTCCCATCTGGTCGCCGCGGGACCCACGCTGTTGAACGCGTGGTCGCAGGATCTGGTGCGCACCATGGAGTACGGCGACGTTCCCGCCCCTGCCCATCCCGGAAGGCAGCCGCGCCCGGACTGCCGCTACGGCTCGGTCGCCGTCGCTGCAGGCCAAGTGGGCGTCGTGGAGCGGTGTCCCGAGGACGATGCGGAGCGCCTCACGCTGGTCGCCACCACTCATCAGGTGGACGACGAACTGCGCAGCGAGGAACCGGACGTGCTGTTCAGCGAGCTCCTCGACGGCGAGTCGGCCCAGGTGGTCGCGCTGTCGGCTGCCGAGGCAGGCTGGACGGCCGTCGCCGTCGGCGAGCACCAGCGGTTGGTGGTGTACACCCCAGACGGCGAGCGGCACGCCGAGTACGAGCTGGAACTGCCGGAAGGCGATCTGGCGGGCGATCCGCACGGTATGGCGGCGGCGACGGCTCGCACGGAGGCAGGCGTGTACTGGTTCACCGGCTCGGGCACCATCGCGCTGACCGAGCACGAGCTCGAGCCACGCTGGACACTGCCGGGCACGCTCGGCACGGGCACCACGTTCGCCGGTGAGCTGCTGGTACCCATCGAGGGGGGACTCGCGGTGATCGACGAGGAGACCGGCGAGGCCACCCGCACGATCAACGTCGACAGGGGCGCCTACGCCGGCCCCGTCCGGTTGGCCGCGACCGGACCGGTGTTGCTCGAGCAACGCGGGGACGAGCTGGTCGCGCTGCGCTAGGCGTCGTGACGCCTGTGCGGGCTGCCACGCACGCGGGCGGCGAGCACGCTAGCCGAACCAGGCCACACCCACGATCAGCGCCACGATCACGATCGATCCCGCGGCGGCCAGCTGGGAACGCGGGCCGTAGGTGTACTCGGCGAACACCGCCGTCCCCAGCGCGACCAACCCGCCCACCAGGTGCGCCGCCAGCATCGACGGGCGTAGCTGGGACACCCCCGGGGCGAGATCGGCGGCGTCGACCAGCACGAGCGCGATCCCCAGCAGCAACAACCCGGACGCCAGCGTGCCTGCCACCGCGCGCAACGGTTTCCACCCCCCAGCGCTCGCATCCGGGACGTCTCGCCTGTCGAGCTCACCCTAGCCGCACACCGCCCCCGGCTCGACGGACGGGGTTACAGCCGGACGCGGCCGCATCACCGTCGGATCCGCGCTCACGCGCCGGTCACGAAGCCACGTACCGCATCGGCGATCAGTTGCACGGCGATCGCCGCGACCAGCAACCCCGCGATCTTGGCCACCAGTGTGATCCCGCTTTCCTTGATCAACCGGATGATCACCCCGGAGTAGCGCAGGCACAGCAGCAGGATGATGTGCACGGTGACGATCGCCAGCGCCAGCGCGGTGTAGGCCGCGAGAGCTCCCTCGGCCTGCCGCACGAACACGATGGTCGCCGCGATCGCGCCAGGGCCTGCCAGCAACGGCGTGCCCAGCGGAACGAGCGCGACGTTGACGTCCTCCGAGGCCTGTGGTTGGGCACTCTCCCTACCGGTCAACAAGTCGAGCGCCACCAGCAACAGCAGCAGGCCACCCGCTCCCTGCAGCGCGGGGATACCGATACCGAGATAGCTGAGGATCGCTTGCCCCGCCACCGCGAACACCGTGATGACCACCAGCGAGACCAGCGTGGCCTGCCATGCCGCACGGGCCCTGGCCGACTGCGACTTCCGTCCCGTGAGGCTGAGGAACAGCGGGATCGTGCCCGGCGGATCGATGATCACGAACAACGTGATGGTGGCGGTCGCGTATATCGTCAGGTCGATGACCTCGAGGTTCACCGCCTACCCTCCCCCATGCTGACCGTGCTGCCACGCGCCAGGCTACACAGCTCCGCCAGCACCGCTGGGTCGGTGGTCTCGGCACCGATCGGGATCGGCTTGTTCGCGCCGTGGTAATCGCTGGAACCGGTCACCAGCAGGTCGTGCTTGGCGGCAAGCGCACGCAACTCCTGCCTGGCTTCGCCGTCGTGATCCGGGTGATCGACCTCGATGCCGGTGAGGCCGAGCGCGGCGAGCCCGGTGATCGCGTCCGCGTCGATGGTCGGCCCACGCCGGTACGCGAAAGGGTGCGCCAGCACGCTCACACCCCCTGCCGCGGCCACCATCTCGATCGCCTGCTCCACCGGGGTGTCCTCGCGAGGCACGTAGTACCGGCGGCTGCTGGTCAAATAGCGAGCGAACGCGTCGTCGATCGAGGTCGCCACCCCGGCGTCGACCAGGACCCGCGCGAGGTGGGGTCGTCCAACCGGGAGGTCGGCGTCAAGCTGGGTGAGCAGCCGCTCCGGATCCACCGGCAGCCCGTCGTCGGTCATCCGCGCGGCCATCGTGTGCAGCCTGCGCCTACGTTCGGTGCGCAACCGCCGCTGCTCGGCGAGCATGGCATCCGCCGAGGGATCGAACAGGTAGGCCAGCAGGTGCACGCTCACGGCACGACCGGTGCGGTGGTGCCACGCGCATGACCACTCCATGCCCGGTACCAACGTCAGGCCAGCGGGCACGCTGGCCCGCGCTGCTTCCCAGCCTGCCGTGGTGTCGTGATCGGTCAGCGCGACGACATCAAGACCAGCTGCCGCAGCGGCGTGCAGCAGCTCGCTCGGGGTGTCGGTGCCGTCGGAGCAGGTGGAGTGCGCGTGCAGATCGATACGGAGGTCGGAGTGGGTCACGCAAGTAGTGTCCCCGATCGTGGGGAGGCCGCCTCAGCCGACCAGCTTCTTACCGGCCGCCAGCCGTTTGGCTTTCGTCATCGAGAACGACTCCGCCTGCTTCTTCTTGTCGCCGAACACCAGCTCGGAAATGGCGTCGTAGAACTCCTCCGGGTTGGGGAGGTAGTCGATGTGGTTGAGTGCCTGGATCTGCCCCGCGGACTCCAGGATCATCGTGCCGTACCCGAACATCCGTCCCGCGGGTGAACGCTTGTAGGTCAGGTCGGTCACCTTGCCGATCGGCATCATCAGCACCTTCGTGGTGATGATGCCCCTGGTCATGATGAACCGCTTGTCGGTAACGATGATGTTCTCCGCCCACCAGAGCATGATCTGGTACACGAAGCGCAACACCACGAACAGCGCCGCGTACCAGAGGACGTTGTGCACGTAGACGGCCCATTCGGTGGGCGGCAACACGTACGAGATCATCACGGCGACGGCGAGCAGCGCCGCCGCCTCGAAGCTGTCCCAGATCAGCGATGCCCAGTGCCGTCGAACGCGCACGACGCGTCGCTCGGTGTCGAGCAGGTACTCATCCGGGTCGCGAGGCGAGAACATAGATATGTAGTGTCTCAGATCACGGACTGAACACCGTGCTGACGAACGTGATCAGCGATTCGGCGGCGCTCTGGAGCATGCCGAGGATGCTGTGGACCATCATGGCGGCGCTGCCTGGCTGCGACATCACGAAGAACAGCACGAGTAGACCACCAACGATGATTGCGACCTTCTTCGCTTTCACGGCGATCGAACCTCGTCTCTCTCGTCACACGTGGCTAACGGAGCAAACAGTATCGTTGTACCGCACTCAGCGGCTGCACGGGAGGAAAGTCCCGCGCTTGGGGCAACATCTCCCACGATCAATCCCTGCTGACTACTCTCTGTTTTTACTATGATGCATGATGCCATCATCCGCTGTGTCGGCGGCGTTGTCTACGACGACACGGGCAGGATCCTGCTGATCAAGCGGGCGACCGACCCGGGCGAAGGGCTGTGGTCGGTCCCCGGCGGACGCGTACACCCCGGTGAATCCGACGCCAAGGCGCTGGTGCGGGAGCTGCGCGAGGAGACGGGGCTCGACGTCTGCCCCGGCGCGCTACTCGGCACCGTGACCAGGGGTCAGTTCGAAATCGTCGACTACGTCTGCCGCCGCACGGGCGGGCTGCTCCGTGCGGGCGACGACGCCGCCGACGCACGCTGGATCTCCGCAGCCGAGTACCGACGAATGGACCGGGACGGCCTGCTCGTCGACGGCCTGACCGACGCCCTACGTTCCTGGGATGCGCTCCCGCGGGGGTGATCGACCGGCAGCCGCGAACCGCAGTCCGCGCGTTGACCGTACCCGTGAGGAGGGCAACCGTCCCAGGCTTACACAGGCTCCAGCAGCCAGGTCATCCGCTGCCCGTGCGGCGCCGTCGTGGCCAGGATGCTCGCCCGCGGGGAGCCGCCGGACCAGCGCACCACGCCCAGGGTGCACTGCGCGGTACGGTCATAGGCCAGGTCTTCGCGCTGCCCACTGACGTGTTCGAGGCCAACCTCGTAGTTCTCCTCGCTGACCCACCACAGCGGGCGCTCACCTGCCAGCCGTGTCAGCTCGGCAAGGAACTCCTCGCGCCGCTGTTCCGGGAGGTAGGGCAGTGTGTGACTGGTCATCACCACCAGCGGCAGCTCGGCGGGCAGGCGTGCCGCCGTGGCGCCCAGATCGGCCACCGCGTCCCCGGCGACGAGCTCGACGGGGTGCTTGCGTTGCTCGTGGGCCGCAGTGCGGAGCAGCCTGGCGCGTTCCGGCTGGTCTGCCCAGACGCAGGCCTCCAGCCAGGCCAACTCCTCCTCGTCTGTGGCGTCGACAGGATGGCTGTCCAGCCCGATGCGCGCCCCGATGCGCAACTTCTTGGGCAGGTGCGGCATCCCGGCGCTACCGAACTCCAGCGAACAGTGCAAGCCGACGCTCGCCTTCGCGGGTCCCGCGGTGAGCTGCTCCCCGCCGTCGCACAGGTATCGGTAGGAGAACCGGTCCATCCCCAGCAGCAGCCCCGCGCTGCAGCCCACCTCGAGCAGCGCCACGGGACCGCCTGCCTCCTTCGCCGCGAGCGCCACCGCGGGGTAGAGCAGGGCGGCCCTGCCCACCTCGTTGGTCTGCGTGCGCCGGTGCGCTATCAGCTCCCTTGCCCGCTCGGCGCGCTCCAGCAGGAACTCCCGGAACAGCGGCCACGTCTCCCGATCCACCCCGTCGAATCCCCCCAGTGTGGGGTAGTAGCGCGACAGCGGGTGCAACGGCTCGGCCTGCACCAGCCGGTGGGCGGCCGCGAACAGCAAGGTGGGTCGGGCCTGCTCCGCGGGCGCGGCGGTGAGCAGCCCGGCGATGTCCTCGTCGTCGGCGGCCTGCGCGGCGAGGTGCTCGTACAGCGGGGACCAGCCTGCCGCTTCGTTCTCGGCGAACCGTCGCAGCCGCTCGGCGAGCTCGGCGAGCCGCTCGCTACTCATGGGGCACCGGCCGTCCTGGCTGCTCCCCACCACGGGCCTCGCCGTAGGAGCGCTTCGGCACCATCACCTTGCGCTGGAAGGTACACACCACGGTGCCGTCCTGCTTGTACCCGCGTGTCTCCACGGAGATCACACCCCTGTCGTCCTTGGAGCTGGAGGGCGTCTTGTCCAGTACCTCGGTCTCGCCGTAGATCGTATCGCCGTGGAAGGTCGGTTTCAGGTGCTTCAGCGAGGCGACCTCGAGGTTGGCAATCGCTTTGCCCGAGACGTCGGCCACCGACATACCGAGCAGCAGCGAGTAGATGTAGTTGCCGACGACGACGTTCTTGCCGAAGTCGGTGGTCTCTTCTGCGTAGTTGGCGTCGAGGTGTAGCGGATGGTGGTTCATGGTGATCAAGCAGAACAGGTGATCGTCGTACTCGGTCACCGTCTTACCCGGCCAGTGCTTGTATACCGCGCCGACCTCGAACTCCTCGTAGTAACGACCGAACTGCACGCCATTGCCTCCTTGCTCGTCGGTGGCCGATCGCCCCATCATGCTGCCCGATCCGATCACCACAGCGCCCGGCCCGCCCCGAGCTGCGAGCGAGGTCACGCCACGCCGGGAGCCGCACGCGACGGCGCGCTCAGGTTGGCCCCTGTGGTCGGATCGAAAAGCTGAACCGCATCGGCATCGAACCACAGTTCGGCGACCTCCCCCGCCCTCACCCCCGACGAGCCGGGCAGCCGGGCGACGAGCTGCGTGCCCTGCCGATCGATTCTCGCCGTGCCGGTCTCGGCGGCGACCGGGGCCGCCGGACCCGGCTGCTCGGGAAGCTCGACGTGCGCGTACTTGTCCGAGCCCACCGTCTCCACGACATCGACCGGGGCCGTGAGCGTCACCGCACGCCGCAGCACCTCCGGATCCGAGGGCGCGTGATCGGCCAGGTGCTCCGGCCGCAGCCCCACAACGACCCCCGCTGCACCCCGCGCGGGATCGCGCCGCTCGGTCGCGGCGCGTAGCCTGCCGGTCAGGGTGACACTGCCGAACGGACCGTGCAGCGCGCCGTCCGCGAGCTCGGCAGGCATCAGGTTCATCGCGGGCGAGCCGATGAACCCTGCCACGAACAGGTTGGCTGGGTGATCGTAGAGCTGCTGTGGGGAGCCGATCTGTTGTACGTGACCATCCCGCATCACCACCACCCGGTCCCCGAGCGTCAGCGCCTCGGTCTGGTCGTGAGTGACGTACAGCGTCGTCGTCCCCAGCTTCCGCTGCAGACGGGACACCGAAGTCCGCATCTGCACCCGCAACTTGGCATCCAGGTTGGACAGCGGTTCGTCCATGAGGAAGGCTTTCGGATCCCGGACGATGGCCCTTCCCATGGCCACCCGCTGGCGCTGCCCGCCCGAGAGGGCTGCGGGCTTGCGGTCCAGGTGTTCGGACAGGTCGAGGAGCTCGGCGGCCTCGGACACCGCGCGCCGCACCGTCGCGTCGTCGCGCTTGGCCAGCCGCAGCGGGAAGGCCATGTTCTCCCGCACGCTCATGTGGGGGTACAGCGCGTACGACTGGAACACCATCGCGACGTCCCGGTCGCGCGGCGCGCGCTCGTTCATCCGGACACCGTCGATCCGCAGCTCCCCTGCGGAGATGTCCTCTAGCCCCGCGACCATGTTCAGCGTCGTGGACTTGCCACACCCCGACGGCCCGACGAGGATCACGAACTCGCCGTCGGTCACCTCGAGATCGATCCCGGACACGGCCACCGCGCCGTCGTCGAACCGCTTGGTCACCCGGTCCAGCTCGATCGTCGCCATCGTTGTCCTACCCCTTCACCGCTCCGGAGGTCAGCCCCGCGACGATGCGGCGCTGGAAAGTCAGCACGAACACCACGATCGGGATCGTGATCACGACGGCGGCGGCCGAGATGGTGCCGGTCGGCTCCTCGAACTGCGCCGCTCCCGTGAAGAAGGCCAACGCAGCCGGAACCGTCCTGGCCGCCTCCGTCGAGGTCAGCGAGATCGCGAACAGGAAGTCGTTCCACGCGAAGATGAACACCAGGATCGCCGTGGTCACCATCCCCGGCGCCGCCAAGGGAACCACGACCTTGCGAAACGCCTGCGCGGGTGTGGCGCCGTCGATCATCGCCGCTCGTTCCAACTCGCGAGGGATCTCACGGAAGAACGCCGACAGCGTATATATCGCCAGCGGCAACGCGAAAGTCACGTACGGCAGGATCAACCCCGGCCAAGTATCGAACAGGCCGAGCCGGCGCTCGATCTCGAACAGCGGCGAGATCAACGAGACCTGCGGGAACATCGCGATCAACAACGAGACCCCGATCAGCGCCCGCTTGCCGGGGAAGTCGAGCCGTGCGACCGCGTAGGCGGCCATCGCGCCGATCACCACCGCGATGGCCGTCGCGATCCCAGCGATACCGATCGAGTTGATCAACGCACGGGTGAACAGCGTGGTACTGAAGATCTCCACGTAGTTGTCCAGCGTCACCTCACGCGGGACGAAGTTCCCGTCCCCGAACGTCGCCGGGGTCTTCAACGACAGCGACGCGATCCACAGCACGGGAACCAGCGCGTAGGCCACCACGGCGATATCGATCAGCGTCCAGCGCACCTTCCTCCCGGCAGCGCCCGAGAGCCACGGCGCCGTCATCGCCCGGCTCCCCGACCGCTGCCCGGCGCCGCGGTACCGAACAGCTTGATGAAGGCGAACGCGATGATCGCCACGGTGAGAAACACCAGCACCGACATGGCAGAGCCGATACCCAGGTTCAATCCGGCGAGCAGGTTCGTGTACGTCAGCATCGACACCGACGCGGTGTCGTGCTGGCCACCGGTCAGCACGAAGATGCTGTCGAAGACGCGGAACGCGTCGAGCGTGCGGAACAGCAGCGCCACCAAGATCGCTGGCTTCATCACCGGCAGCATCACCTTGGTGAACCGCTGCCACGCGTTCGCCCCGTCTACCGAGGCAGCCTTGAGCAGGTCGTCCGGCACCAGGGCCAGACCGGCCAGCAGCAGCAACGCCATGAACGGGGTCGTCTTCCACACCTCGGCACCGATAATGATCACCAACGCGGACCAGAAGTCGGTCAGCGGAGCCGCGTCCGGCCCCAGCAGCCGTGTCAGGTAACCGGTGTCCGTGTGCCAGGCGAAGTACCAGGAGAACGCGGCCACAACGGTGACGATCCCGTACGGCACCAACGCCGCGGTACGCACCACCGCGCGCCCGATCACTGCCTTGTGCATGATCAGCGCCAGCACCATGCCCAGCACGAAGCCGATGGCGACCTGCGCGACCGTGATCAGCATGGTGACCCCGAAGGCCGTCCACCAGTACCGGTTGCCCAGTACCGCGACATAGTTGGTCAGGCCGACGAACTCCCGCTCCTCGGGGAACCGCAGGTCGTACTGTTGCAGTGAGAGCCAGACCGAGTAGATGATCGGCCAGGCCGCCACCGCCAGCATGACGAGCACCGCCGGGGCGCACAGCCAGAACGCGAGCCTGCGTTCCGCCCGCTTTCCCGCGCCGAGTTCCGGGGTTGGATGCACGGCCGACCCGGTACGATCCCCGCCCTGCCGTGGCTGCTCGCTGGCGAACCGGCGGGTGCCATGGACAGTCACGGCAGGACCCCCCGCAGCTCCAGCGCGTCGGACAGCTCGTCGTTGAGGCGCTGCGCAGCGGCCTCCGGGTCCAACCTGTCCACAGGGGAGAGGATGCGCGACGTGACGGTGGAAACGTTCTGGTACGCGGGCGTCAACGGGCGCACCGCCGCGTCCCTGAGCGCCTCGAGAATCGTCTCGCGCATCGGGTACGCGGTGGCCATGCTGGGGTTGTCCGCCTGGTCGACCGGGCGGCTCGGATCCAGCGGCGTGTCGTCGGTGTAGAGCGCCTCGATGGTGGGCGGCACGCCGTCATGGATCGCGGAGAACTTCTGGTTCTCCACGTTACGCAGGCACAGTGCTGCCTCGAACGCCTCGTCGGTGTGCTGCGAGAAGGAACTGACCGCGATGTGGTACCCGCCGATAGTGGTCCGTGCGGGTTCACCCTCGCGGACCGCGGGATAGGTGGTCCACCTCATGGTCTCGAAGCGCTCCGGATTGCCCTCCCGCATCGCCGCGTAGACGTACGGCCAGTTCATCTGGAACGCCGCCCTGCTGTCGGTGGCTTCGAAAGCGTGCCGCACGTCCTCCTCCTGGGCGGTGATCAGCGCGGGATGGGTGAGGCCGGACGAGGCCACCCTGGCGAGCAGTTCGAGGCCCGCCACCACCTGCTCATCCATCACCACGCGCCTGCCGTCCTCGGAGATGATCCGTCCCCCTAGGGACGCCACGATCGTGTTGAACTGCACCACCAGCCCTTCGTACTGGGCCCCGGTGAACAGGATCTGATGCGGCTCACCCCGTTCGGCGAGCTTCGCCGACATCTTGAGCATCTCGTCCCAGGTTTCCGGCGGCTCCGGGGTGAGGGCCTCGTCGTACCAGAGCAGCTGCACATTGGTGTTCTTGGTGGCCGCGTACAGCGCGCCGTCCCATCGCGCGGTCTCCAGCGGGGCATCCAGCACGCCCTCGGTGGCACGCTCGGCATGATCGCCGGTCCACTCCTCGATCCACTCGGCCTCGGCGAACTCCGGGACCCAGGTGACGTCCAGCCCGAGGATGTCGAGATCGGAGTCGCCCGCCGCGAGCCTGCGCACCAGCTGCTCACGTTGCCCGTCGGCGTCGCGCGGCAGCTGCCGGTACGCGAGCTCGTACCCCTCGCCCAACGCGTCCGCGCACCGCTCGATGACGGTCGGGAAGTTCTCCTCGGGGGCGTAGTACACGGTGATGCGGTGTTCCGCGCGCGTCGCACACGCCGCCACGATCGCCGCTGCCGTCACGGTGACACCGAGCACGGCGCACCACCGGGTCCGGGGCCGCGCTCGACCGGGGAAGCTGCCCTGCCGGTACATCCCCACGCAACCTCCCGGTCCGGCTCGCGCACCCCACGCCCATGGCGCGGGCGGCCACCGGCCGCGCCACGCCGTGCCTCACCGACGTCGCACCGGCATGTCACCGGCGCTCAGGAGAGTGAAATCTAGTTCCGCCGCGCACCCCGCGCAACCGGGCCGTGGCGACAAGTAACCGGATGGCGCAACGCGCCACGCTCGGTCACGCCCGCGGTGGGGCCGACGGCCCGAGCGCTTGCCTGGCGAGCAGGTCGCGCCCCTGCTCGGCATGCCTCGGCTGGCACAGCACGTCGTAGCGAGCGGCCACGAGCTGGCTCGATGAGGAGAAGTTGCGCCGTCCCTTGGTGGAGACGTAACTGATGGCCGCAAAGGTGAGCCCGAACAGCACGCCCGCGGTCACGCCGACCGCCAGCGGGGTGTAGTCCACCCCTTCGGCGGCGCCGAACAGGCTCAGCAGCAACCCGATGAACAAACCGAACCACGCACCGGTCATCGCGCCCGTTCCCAGCACCTTGACCAGGGAGAGCTTGCCGACGATGCGCTCGACCAACATGAGATCCACACCGACGATGGTCACATCCGCGACGGGGAAGTCGTTGCGCGCGAGGTAGTCGACCGCGCCCTGCGCTTCCTCGTACGTGTCGTAACTGCCGATCGGCCACCCCGTCGGCGGCGTCGGCAATCGTGGGTGTCCCGCGGGCGTGCGCCCTGCGGGCGAGAACGGGTTCGTCACTGCATCACCTCTTGCGGCGGTTGAGGCCTGGCAGCCAACACACCGACCTCCACCTGGTTATCTACCCCTCCTACCGAGCGTAACTCGACTCGACAGGCGGTCACGATGTCGACACCATCACTCCCGCGGGGCATGCCCCGCACGTTCGCATGCTCA
Source organism: Haloechinothrix sp. LS1_15 (assembly GCF_033042135.1). Taxonomy (NCBI): domain Bacteria; kingdom Bacillati; phylum Actinomycetota; class Actinomycetes; order Pseudonocardiales; family Pseudonocardiaceae; genus Haloechinothrix; species Haloechinothrix sp. LS1_15. Next base: position 88,264 of record NZ_WBXM01000010.1, read on the forward strand.
CACGTCGTCACCTCACCGCGAGCAGCACCCGTACCGGCTGCCCGGCTTCGTCCGTCGCGCCGTCACCCTCGGCGACGACCTCGGTGTTCAGCCGCGACTCCGCGACCCCGTGTTCGGCCAGCAACCCGGCCAGCGAGGACGCGCGCAGGTCGGCGAGCCGTTCATCGGCGTCCACCGCGACCGCAACCACCGTCACCTCGGGCTCGCCGTCACCGCCCGCGACAACCGTCCCGGCCAGCTCCTCGGCGACCGCAACGGCCTGCTCGGTGGGCTCCGGTTCCTCGTCGGCGAACAGCTCGGGCGCGCCGGCGATCAGCTCGTCGAGCTCGCGCTGCCGCTGCGCGAGCACATCCTCGTCCACCGCACCGGGCTCGCCTGCCTCACCCCCTTGGCTGTCATCGATGTCCTCCCGATCGGCAGGTGCGGTCGCGTGGGCGGTGAGCTCGGCATCACCCGGATCCGGGCAGCCGCCCGTCGCCGTACCGCACGCGGTGACGAGCAGCGCGACCGACACGGTGAACACGCCTGCGAGCGCGCCACGCGCAGTGGCCGTCTCAGCCTCAGCTGTGCGACGTGTGCGCACCATACTCCCGGAGCAACCCCCTGCTGATGATGGTCTTCTGGATCTCGCTGGTGCCCTCCCCGATGAGCAGGAACGGCGCCTCCCGCATCAGCCGCTCGATCTCGTACTCCTTGGAGTAGCCGTAGCCACCGTGGATACGGAACGCCTCCTGGGTGACCTCCGCGCAGTACTCGCTCGCGATGAGCTTGGCCATGCCAGCCTCGACGTCGTTGCGCTGCCCGGCGTCTTTCATCCGGGCGGCGTTGACCATCATCTGGTGCGCGGCTTCCACCTTGGTGGCCATCTCGGCGAGCTTGAAGGCGATCGCCTGGTGCTCGGCGATCGGCTTGCCGAAACTCCGCCGCTGCTGCGCGTACTCGATCGCCAGCTCGAACGCCCGGATGGCGATGCCGCAGGCCCGCGCGGCCACGTTGACCCGGCCGACCTCGATGCCGTCCATCATGTAGGCGAACCCCCGCCCGGGAGCCTGCCCCAGCACGGCATCAGCACCGATCCGGTAGCCGTCGAAGTACGCCTCGGTGGTGTCGACTCCCTTATAGCCCATCTTGTCGATCTTGCCGGGAATCGTCAGGCCAGGGGCGACCTCGCCATAGCCCTCTGGCTTTTCCACCAGGAACGTCGTGAGGTTCTTGTGGGGCTTGTCCGCGCCCTCCTCGGTCCGCGCCAGCACCGCAACGAGGTTCGCCGTGGCCCCGTTGGTCAGCCACATCTTGCTGCCGTCGATGACGTACTCATCGCCGTCGCGTCTGGCCTTGGTCTTGATCGCCGCGACGTCGGAGCCCAGGTCGGGTTCGGACATGGAGAACGCGCCCCGAACCTCGCCGGTGGCCATCCGCGGCAGGAACCGCTGCTTCTGCTCCTCCGTGCCGTACCGGGCGATCATGTGCGCGACGATGAAGTGAGTGTTGATCACGCCGGACACGCTCATCCAGCCACGCGCGATCTCCTCGACCGCGAGCGCGTACGTCAGCAGCGATTCCCCCAGCCCCCCGTACTCGGTGGGGATGGTGAGCCCGAACAGGCCCATCTCCTTCATCCCCTCGACGATCTCTCCTGGATAGCTGTCCGCGTGCTCGAGCTCCTGGGCATGCGGAATGATCTCGGCGTTGACGAAGTCCCGCACCGTGGCGAGGATCTCGGACTGCACCTCGGTCAGTCCTGGGGTCTGGGCAAGGCGGGCCATCTGCACTCCTCGTCGACGTCGGCTCGGCTACCGTGCAGTATCCCGCGCCCGCCGATGCAGGCGACGTCGTGGGGGTTGGTCAGCGGGCGTGCCGCCCGTCACGCCCGCTGTTCCACCTGCTCGCCGTGCTCGCCCCCGGTGCTTGCCTGGCTCGCCGACTCCGCCCGGCCCTCTGGGCCGTCGCCGGATGCGGGTGACGAGCCCTCCGCGTCACCGGAGGTCGCCGACGACGTCAGGGACCGCCCCTTGCCCGCTGCCTGGGACTCACCGCGCTCCAGCTGCTCGGCTGCCTGCTGCGCACTCTCGACGGCCTCGCGCAGCGCCGTGCCCGCCTTCGAGTCACTTCTGGTGTTGGACTCCAGGAAGCGCAGCAGCTCGACGGGGAACGGCAACACCAACGTCGAGTTCTTCTCGGCAGCCACCTCGACCACCGTCTCCAGCAGACGCAGCTGCAACGCTCCAGGTGTGTCGGCCATCTGCGCGGCGGCCTGGGACAGCTTCTCGGAAGCCTGCAGCTCGCCTTCAGCCGAAATGACCCGGCCCCTGCGCTCCCGCTCGGCCTCGGCCTGCCGGGACATGGCCCGCTTCATCGTCTCGGGCAGCGACACTTCCTTGATCTCGACCCGATCGATGTGGATACCCCATCCCACGGCCGGGCTGTCGATCATCAGTTCCAGCCCCTGATTGAGCTCCTCCCGCCTGGACAGCAGGTCATCAAGGTCGCTCTTGCCGATAATGCTGCGCAGGCTGGTCTGCGCCACCTGACCGACCGCGTAGCGGTAGTTCTCCACACTCACGACCGCCTGGACAGGGTCGATGACTTTGAAGTACACCACGGCGTCGACGCGGACGGTCACGTTGTCCCGGGTGATGCCGTCCTGGCCGGGAATCGGCAGCGTGACGATCTGCATGTTGACTTTCCGCATGTGATCCACGCCGGGGATGATCGCGTGCAGTCCCGGCTGCCGCGGCGTCCCGTTCACCCGGCCGAACCGGAACACCAGTCCACGCTCGTACTGCCGCACGATCCGCAGTCCCGAGCTCCCCACCAGCGCGAGCCCGAGCACGACCAGGATCACCGTCAGAAACACTGTCTCCATCGCGGTCACCCGCTCTCCGACGAGAACGTTCCGTCGCCCCCGATGCTACGCCGCTTCGGACGGGTACCGGCTACTTTTTCCGCCATCGGCCGCCGAACGGAGCACGATCGATCGGGCATCCCGTGCCCGGCCGGCACCTACCCCGCGACGTGCGGCGTGACGTGGTGCACGTGGCGCACGCCTGCGGCGATGCCGGGCCGTGAACCCGTAGCATGGGAGCGAGGACGTAACCAGGCAGACACCCGAGCGAAGAAGGTCCTTCCCGTGACCACCACGCAACAGCTACCCACCGACGAGGACGTGCGCGGCGCGCTCGCGACCGTGCAGGACCCCGAGATCAACAAGCCGCTCACCGAGCTCGGCATGGTCAAGGACATCGACGTGGCCGCCGACGGCACGGTGACGGTGGGCATCTACCTGACGGTGGCGGGCTGTCCGCTCAAGGAGAAGATCACCAACGACACCAAGGAGGCCGTCGGCGGGCTCGACGGGGTCCGTGACGTGCAGGTCGAGCTGGACGTGATGACCGACGAGCAGCGTGCGGAGCTGCGCCGCTCGCTCAAGGGCGACGCGGCCGAACCGGAGATCCCGTTCGCCCAGCCGGGCTCGATGACGCGGGTGTATTGCGTGGCCTCCGGCAAGGGCGGGGTCGGCAAGTCCAGCGTCACGGTGAACCTGGCGGTCTCCATGGCCCAGCGTGGCCTGTCGGTCGGCGTCGTCGACGCCGACATCTACGGTCACTCCATCCCGCGTATGCTCGGTGCAGGGGAGAAGCCCACCAAGGTCGAGGACATGATCATGCCCCCGCAGGCCCACGGGGTAAAGGTCATCTCGATCGGCATGTTCACCCCAGGCAACACGCCGGTGGTGTGGCGCGGGCCGATGCTGCACCGTGCGCTGCAGCAGTTCCTCGCGGAAGCCTTCTGGGGTGACCTCGACGTCCTGCTGCTCGATCTGCCACCCGGTACCGGCGACATCGCCATCTCGGTGGCGCAGCTCATCCCCAACGCCGAGATCCTGGTGGTCACCACGCCACAGCAGGCCGCGGCGGAGGTCGCCGAGCGCGCTGGCGCGATCGCGCTGCAAACGCGCCAGCGGATCGCCGGTGTGATCGAGAACATGTCCTGGTTCGAGGCCCCGGACGGTAGCCGTATGGAGCTGTTCGGCTCCGGTGGTGGGCAGTCGGTCGCCGACTCGCTCACCAAGGCCGTCGGCGCCGAGGTCCCGCTTCTCGGCCAAGTGCCGCTGGACCCGAGGCTGCGTGAGCAGGGCGACTCCGGCACCCCCCTGGTGCTCGCCGAACCGGAAGCCACCGCCTCGGTGGTGCTGCGGGAGTCCGCCAAGGCGCTGTCCACCCGTGCTCGCGGCCTCGCTGGGAAGATGCTGAACCTCTCCCCCGCGGGCAACTGACACCGTGTCCAGGGCCTGAACACGGGCGTGGTGCGCGGGAGTGCGCGCTACGGCACGCACCAGCCGCCGGTGAGGTGTCTACGTCGCGTCCGGATCGACCGGGGGACGTTCCCCCTGCTCCAGCGATTGCGCGACGCCGCGGCTACCGCCGTTGCTCCCGCTCACCGCCGGTGAACGCGTCGACCTGCCATCGGCGCGATCCAGCTCACGCAGACCGAGCGGGTCCGAGTCCCCGTCGAACAGGTGCTGCCGCACCGCTCGCTTGGGGTGGAAGTTGCGCAGTTCGTTCAGCTCCGCCAAGGGCTTGCGGAACTCCTCGAAATCCGGCCCGAGATCGCGGCGCAGCTGCTCCCGCGCGCCATTGGCAAACTCCCGCACCTTGCGGACACCGCGACCGAGCCATGCCATGGCTTCCGGCAACCGCTCCGGGCCGAGCACGAACAGGCCCACCACGAGGATCACCAGGATCTCGCCCCAGCCGATGCTGCTGAACACCCGAACTCCTCCTGCCGTGCGTCGAGCACAGCCTACCGCGACGGGTGCGAACGTTTCCAGCGGTCAGCGCACTGGCAGGTGTCGCTGACGGATCAATCACTATCGAGTGTGACATCGACCGTGAGCTGACGGCCGTCCCGCACCAGCGTCACCGGCACCACCTCGCCCGGCTCGTACCGCCGCACCGCAACCACCAGCTCGGCCGCGTCCCGCACGGTGCGGTCACCGACCTCGACGATCACATCCCCTTCGGCGATCCCCGACTCGGCGGCGGCGCTGTCACCATCGACCTCGCGCACCTGCGCACCCTGCGAGCTGCCCGAGGACACCGAGCCGGCACGCACGCCGAGCTGGGCGTGCGTCACCGCCCCGTCGCTGATCAGCGACTCGGCGATCGCGACAGCGTCGTCGACCGGGATGGCGAAGCCCAGCCCGATACTGCCGCCCTCACCCTGGGTGTCGCTGGTACGGATCAGCGAGTTGATCCCGACCAACGCCCCGGTGGAATCCACCAGGGCACCGCCGGAGTTTCCCGGGTTGATCGCGGCATCGGTCTGGATGGCGTCGTAGGTCACCGGTGGATCCCCACCCTGCCCCGGTGCCGTGATGGGCCGGTTGACGGCGCTGACGATCCCCTGCGTAACGGTGTTCTCCAGGCCGAACGGCGAGCCCATCGCGATCACGCTGTCGCCCGGCGTCAATTCCTCCGACCGCCCCATCTCGATGACGGTCGGGTTGCTCACGTCGACCCTGATCACGGCGAGATCGGTTTTCGGGTCGCTGCCGACCACCCGCGCCTGTCCGCGCGTACCGTCCGTGAACACCACCGTGACGTCCTGGTCCTCGTCGTCGACGGCGGCGGCGATGACGTGATGGTTCGTGATCACGTACCCATCGGGATCGATGACAACGCCGGAGCCGACCCCGCCTGCGGCCCCGGCGGTGACCTCGATCGACACCACCGCGGGCGCGACGCGCTGCACGATATCGGCCACCGAACCCGCAGGCCGTTCTTTGCCCGCGTCCGCCTCGGCGATGGTCACCTCTCCGGTGAGCTCATCGCCGGTGGAGGCAAGCCACCAACCCACACCACCGCCGACCGAGCCAAGCACCAACGCGAGCGCGCTGAGCACCGCCAACGCCGCGGGTTTCACCCGCCTCCCGAACAGCACCTCGGACAGGCTCAGCATCCCACCGGCAGCGCGTCCGCCGTCCGCGCCGCCGCGCGTCTCATCGGCGGGCAACGCGGGTCCGCCGAGCGCGGCCGCGGATCCCGGATCACGCCACGGATCGCCGAGGTGGGACCAGAGCGGTTCGGGTGTCGACCCGACCGCGCCGTTCCCGTCACCGTGGCGCGTTTCGTGCGGGGGGCGCTGCAACGACACCGTCTCGTCGTCGCCCTGCTCCCTGCCGAAGGCTTCGGCCAGCGGCGCGGCGGGCGGCTCGACCGCCCGCGTAGCCCCGTCCGGCGATGCCGTGGGCTTGCGTTCGGTGTCGAAACTGCCCTGAACCCCGTCCGGCCTGCCGAACACGGCTGCCGCCTGCGGATCGACCTCCGGCTTGTGCAGCGGACGGGGAGGCAGCCGCGGCTCGCCGTCCCGCTCCTGCGGGTCCCGCCCGTCCGAGCTCGGCTGCTGGTGATGCGGACTGTCGCTCATCGCTCCCCGGAAGACGCTACGTGGCCAGGACGCCGGTACACGGCAACACGCGGGATGCGTCCCCGCATCCCGCCGCACACTTTAGTCTCTCCCCGTTGGGGTGAAGTCAGCGTTTCCCGTCGGCGGAGCGTCCTTGGCCGATCGGCCGGCCGCCCAGCCCGTCGCCGGCGCCGAGCGGAGCGCTCGATCCCAGCGGCGCCGAGCCGAACGCGGTGCCGCGCTCGGGCCGCTGCACGGTCACGACCTGGCCATCCTCCGATACCGCGATGTTGTCCGGCCCGGCGGGAAGCTCCGCGCGTTCGGGAATCGATCGCAGGTTGGCCAGCAAATCCGCGGGCGCGGCTGGGGTGTCCGCGTCGTGAACGGCGCTGCGCGCCTGGCGCTGCGCGGCGACCTCGCCCGCGCAGCTGGCACACTGCGCGACATGCGCGGCCGCCCGCTGATGCGCGCCGAAGGACAGCTCACCGTCGACGAACGCGACGACCGCGTCGGGCAGCAGATGGGACTCGGGAAGCTGCCAGCCGGAGCCCAGCCGCGACGCCGAGGCCGGCAGTCGCATCCTGCGATGCCACCCTCGTCCAACGCCACTTCCTAGCCCAGTCATTCCGTCACCCTCGACTCATGTTCCTTGCCTGCTTTGCGCCGTTCCAGTGACGCTCGCAGTGCCTGCCTGCCACGGTGAATCCTGCTACGAACGGTACCGAGCTTCACCCCGAGGGTCGCGCCGATCTCCTCGTAGGAAAGCCCTTCGACGTCACAGAGCACGACGGCCGCCCGGAACTCCGGCGGCAGCTCGTCGAGCGCGGCCTGCAGGTCGGGGTCCAGGTGCGTGTCGGAGTACACCTGTTCCGGGCTCGGGTTGTCACCGACGACGCGGTCGGTGTCCTCCGGCAACCCCTCCATCCGCACCCGGGAGCGCCTGCGCACCATGTCGAGGAACAGGTTGGTAGTGATGCGGTGCAACCAGCCCTCGAACGTCCCAGGCTTGTACGACGCCAGCGAGCGGAACACGCGGATGAACGTCTCCTGCGTGAGGTCCTCGGCATCGTAGGGGTTGCCGCTGAGCCGGTAGGCCAACCGGTACACCCGGTTGGCGTGGGTACGCACGACCTCGTCCCACGTCGGCGGGGTCCATGTACCGTCCGCCAGCGTGTCGAAGTCCGCCACCCCTTCGGCCGCGGCCGCGGTCGCCATACCAGGTGTCGTACCCGACGTCGACTCCGTTGCCATGGTGTCCGTCGTATCTCCGTTCGTCGTCCGACCAGTACCGGTGGGATCCGTGGGTAGCCTCATCACGAGTACTCCCTACTGCCGTATGTAACGCGGGTACACCGCCGGTTGTTCCCGAGCGATCCGATTCGAGTCTGCCCGCGGCATCTGGGGTTTCCCGTAGAGCAAGCTGATAAACCCCTGAGAACGGCGACCTCGGCTGCCTCGTTCGACGGTCGGGTGGGTCTGCGCCACTTCGCGCCGTGATGCCGCTAACCTCGACGTGTGAACCCCCGGACCCCCGCAACCGGTATCGCCGGTCTCGCTGAGTACAGCGAGGGCTACCCGACCGAGGACGACGTGCTCGCCTCGGCGCGTGCCGCGGCCGACAACCTGGGATGCCCGTGCACCCCGTCACACGCGGGTGCCACACTGCGGTTCTTGGCCACGGCGCTGTGCGCGCGCGCCGCCGTCGAGGTCGGCACCGGGGTCGGGGTGAGCGGGCTGTACCTGCTCCGGGGCATGGCGCGCGACGGGGTTCTCACCTCGATCGACATCGAACCCGAGTACCATGCGGCTGCCCGTGCCGCGTTCACCAGGGCGGGCTTCCCGACGAGCAGGGCACGGCTGATCGCAGGGCGGGCGGTCGACGTATTGCCCCGGCTCGCCTCCGGCGGCTACGACCTGGTCTACGTCGACGCCGCTAAGGTCGAGTACCCGCACTACTTCGAGCACGGTGTCACGTTGCTGCGGCCCGGCGGAATCATCGCCTTCCACGGGATCAACGCGAACGGCCGGTTCGCCGATCCCACCGTCCGTGACCCCGGCACGCAGGCACTACGCGAACTCGTCCGTACGGTCGCCGAGGACGAACGGCTGGCACCCGTGCTGCTGCCCGTGGCAGACGGCCTGCTCGTGGCCTCCCGCGCGGGCGACGGCTAACGCGGGCGGTCCGCTGGCACGGCCGCACCCGACCGGTGAACCGCGGTGACGGCCAGCACGGCACAGGCCAGCCACGCGGCGACCACGGCGACGAGCGCGCGCCAGCCCGCGACGGCGAACACGACGCTGCCCACCGTCCCACCCACGGTGCTGCCGAGGTAGTACGCGAGCGTGTACAGCCCGGAGGCCTGTCCTCTGCCTCCTGGGCGAGCCTCGCTCGCCGCCCAACCGCTGGAGACCGCGTGCGCGGCGAAAAAGCCCCCGGTCAGCACCACGAACCCGGCGATGACGACGCCGATGGAGCCGCTGACCGTCATCACGGTTCCCGCCGCCATGACCGCGACCGCGCCAACCACCGAGCGGTACCTGCCGAAACGCCCGACCAACCTGCCAGCCAGCGACGACGACACCGCGCCCATGGCGTAGGCGAGGAACACCAGCGAGGCGACCGCGGGCGCCAGACCGAACGGCGGCTCGGTGAGCCGGAACGCCGCGGCGTTGTACAACGCCACGAAGGCGCCCATGCCCAGCAGCGCCACCGAGTACTGCGCCAGCAGCACCGGCCGCACCAGCGCCGCGCCCAGTCCCCGCAACGCCGCGGCAGCCGAGCCCGGCGCACTGCCGCCGGTGGCACGCTGCGGACCGTCGCCGATCCGCCCCAGCGCCAACACCGCTACACCCGCACAGACGAGCGAGAGCAGCGTGGAGATCGTCAGCCCGGCCCGCCAGCCGAGCCAGTCGGCGTTCATCCCGGTGGCGAGCCTGCCAAGCATGCCCCCGATGGTGTTGCCAGCCACCATGGCTCCCACCGCTCCCGCCACCGCCCTGGCACCGAGCCGCTCGGCGAGGTAGGCCGCGGCCACCCCGGGGAAGCCTGCGATGGCCACGCCCTGCAGGGCACGCATGACCAGCAGGGCGGGATAGGTCGGGGCCACCGGGATGAGCAGCCCGAGAAGTACCGAGCCGATGAGCGAGGCCACGATCACGGGACGCCTGCCGACGAGTTCGGACAGCATGGCGATAGGTAACACGGCCACCGTCAACCCGCCGGTCGCGGCGGTGACCGCCAGCGATGCCGTTCCGGGATCAAGCGAGAACTCCGCGGCGATCTGCGGCAGCACCGGCTGCGGCGCGTACAGCAGCGCGAACGAGGCCACCCCAGCGGCGAACACCGCCACCGACACGGTCCGGGGACGTACGCCGGTCCCCGCTCGCGCGCGTGCGCGGCTACCGTGCCTGGCCTGGAACACCACGAACGTCGATGGTAAGCGCGGCACCGGCCGGCGCCGCCGTGATTGTGGGGGACCAGACACGGTGGGGTGAGCCGAAGGGACCCCCGGGTACCGCATACGCACCGGAGGAGGCCTTCGGCTCGCCCGGCGAGCCGGGTACGCGGTTACGCGTAACTCGCGGCGAACTCGACAAGGGTTCGGGCGCCGAAGCCGGTGCCACCCGGCACCACCTCGCGGTAGCTGTCCTCGGCCCTGGCCGGTCCGGCGATGTCCAGGTGCGCCCACGGGAGGCCGCTGGTGAACTCGCGGAGGAACAGCGCGGCCGTGATCCCGCCCGGCCCGCTCGGAGTCTGCTTCACGTCGGCGACCTCGCCGGTGACGGCATCGGCGTGCGCGTCGAGCAGTGGCATGCTCCACCAGGACTCGCCTGCCAGCTCTCCCGCATAGCACACCCGCTGCGCCAGCCCACTGTCGGTGGCGAACACACCGCCGGTCCGCAGACCGAGAGCCACCTTCATCGCGCCGGTCAGCGTTGCCACATCGACCACCGCGTCCGGCGCGAACCGTTCGATCCCGTAGGCGAGCGCATCGGCGAGCACGATCCTGCCTTCGGCGTCGGTGTTGCCGATCTCGGTGGTGCGGCCGCCGTAATGGCGAACGACATCGCCCGGCCGGTACGCCGAACCGGACAGGTGGTTCTCGGCGGCGGGCACCAGCGCGGTCACACGGACGGGCAACCGCAGCTCGGCGATCGCGCGTACCGCCGCGATCACCGCACCGCCCCCGGCCATATCGGTGCGCATGAGGTGCATACCGTCGGCTGGTTTGAGCGAGATCCCCCCGGTGTCGAAGGTGATGCCCTTGCCGACCAGGAGGAGGTGCGTAGCCGCTTGCGGAGGTTCGTAGGTGGTTTCGATCAGGCGTGGCGCGCTCGCGGATCCCCCGCCGACGGCGAGGACACCCCCGAAACCGTACTCGGCGAGCCACCGCTCGTCCCGCACGGTGACGTCGAGCGCGACCTCGGCGAGGAGCTCTCGCGCGGTGCGGGCGAGCCAATCCGGGGTCTTGATGTTCGACGGGGCGTTGGCCAGGTCGCGTGCCACTCCCGTCGCCGTAGCGAGCCGCTCGGCGCGGCGCACCGCCTCCCGGTAATCCGCTACGCCGTCACGGTCACCATCATCGTCACCGGGCAGGAGCAACCACACCCCGGGTACCGGAGCGGGGTCGGCCGCGCTAACCCGGTAGCGGTACGACCCGAGCATCACCCCGTAGACGAGATCGGCCACCGCGTCCGCCGCCAGATCGTCCGGCAGCTCGACGGCGATGTCCGGTCGCCACCGATCCCCGGGTACGGCCTGCGCTTCGGCGTCGGCCACCACGGCACGGATCAATGCCGCGCCCGTCTCGCGGTACTCGTGCCGCCTGCCGTCCCCGGTACTCACCAGCCAGCGCGGGGCGACCGAGGGGTCACTGACCCGGCGCACCTCGCCCGCCTCGCCACGGGCACCGAGACGAGCCATGATCGTCGGGTAGCTGCGCGCTCCACCGTGCTCTCCTGACGGCGCGGGTACCTCAACCACCTGCGTACTGTCCCCACCGTCCGACTCGCGCGTCTCGGCGATCGCGGCCCCTGCGACCAACGCCGCCAATGGCATCGCGTCCGCGTCACCACGCGCCGCGGTAACGCGGACGGTGGGTAACGCGGTCGGCACCGGGGGGACGACCGTATGCGAACTCGACACCGTCGCCCTTCGTTTGCCTATGCCGTTGTCCTGCCGTGTTCCCGGGACCCTATGCGTGCTCGGTTACCCCGTTGCCTCCTGCAGGGCGACACAGAGGTCCTTGGCCTCCTCGGCCGTAATCTCGACCACGAGCCGGCCACCGCCTTCCAGCGGTACCCGCATCACCAGACCACGTCCCTCCTTCACAACCTCGAGGGGACCATCTCCGGTCCTGGGCTTCATGGCCGCCATAGCGTGCTCCCTCCGTATCAACCAGCGCGCCCGGATCGCGCTCGCCAAAGCAAACCGGGTCGACGAGGCTCGGTGAGCGGACGGGGCCAAGCCGGTCCGCCCGCACCCACGCGCACCCGCCAATGAAACCTCACTACACCATTGTCCCCTATCGTCGATCTCGCTGCGAAAGTGGATGGCCCCAACCGGTCCATATCGGTGCAGGTATGCGGCTCACAGTCGGCGCGGGGAGGGCTGGCCCGGGACAGGAGTTTCCCCATGGACCCGCGATGCGGCAAGCTGGCAGGCGCGAGACGCGCGATCGCGGGGGATCTCCGGGCAGTGTTACCGGCGGTCACCTGCCCTCGCACCGACCACAGCTAACCCGACAGGAGGGAACAACGTGACAGCCGAGGCGGGCGCCAGCACCAATCCGGATGCCGACGTCGTCACGACGGCCGACGCCGAGGGGGTACGCACCATCACGCTCAACCGGCCGGCCTCCTACAACGCGCTGAGCGTGGCGTTGAAGGAGCGGCTGCTGGCCGAGTTGACCGCGGCGGCGCGCGACGACGACGTGCGTGCCGTGGTGCTCACCGGCGCGGGCGCGGCGTTCTGCGCGGGCCAGGACCTCAAGGAGCACGTCAACCTGCTGCTGGCGGATGACCCGGCCCCGCTGCGTACCGTGTCCGAACACTACAACCCGATCGCTACGGCGATCGCGACGATGCCGAAACCGATCATCGCCGCGGTCAACGGTTCGGCGGCGGGTGCGGGAGCCGCCTTCGCTTACGCGGCCGACCTGCGTATCGCGTCGAGCTCGGCGAACTTCGTCATGGCCTTCGCAGGCGTCGGCCTCGGCTCGGACTCCGGCGCGTCGTGGACACTGCAGCGGCTGGTCGGGTACGGCCGCGCGCTCGAGCTGATGCTGCTCGGCCGCAAGGTGCACGCCGAGGAGGCCGCGCGGATCGGGCTGGTTTCCGAGGTGGTCGACGACGGCGAGGTCGTCTCCCGCGCCCAGCAAGTGGCGGCACAGCTCGCGGCGGGGCCGGGCGTGGCCTACCGCAAAATCAAGGAAACGCTGGCCGCGGCCAGCGGCAGCACCTTCACCGAGGCGCTGGCCGCCGAGGAGGCAGCGCAGGCGGAACTGGGCGCTACTGCCGATCACCGCGAGGCCGTCGACGCATTCGTCAACAAACGCAAGCCCACGTTCAGCGGCCAGTAGGTGGCGCATCGAGGACGAGCCGAAGGACTCGTTGGGTACATATCCGGTACCGAAGGAGTCCTTCGGCTCCCCCATCCGAGCGGGTCTACTCCGCCAGCCAGCAGCCCTCGACATGGTCGTCGACCATGCCGGTGGCCTGCATGAGCGCGTAGCATGTCGTGGGGCCGACGAAGGAGAACCCCCTGCGTTTGAGCTCTGCGGCCATGGCGCGGGAGGCCGGGCTGGTCGAGGGCACCGCGTCCGGGCTCGTGGGTCGGGTGTGTTCGGCAGGGTCAGGGGCGAACGACCACAACAGCTCGTCGAGTGAGAGTTCGAGCCCAGGGATCAACCGAGCGTTGGCGATCACCGCTTCGATCTTCGCGCGGTTGCGTACGATCGCCTGGTTCTGCACCAGCTCCTCGACGTCACCGGCGTCGAACTCGGCGACCCGCGCCGGATCGAACCCCGCGAAAGCACGCCGGAACGCCTCCCGTTTGCGCAGGATCACCAGCCACGACAGGCCGGATTGGAAGGACTCGAGGCACAGCCGCTCGAACATCGCGATCTCACCGGTCAGCGGGACACCCCACTCGGTGTCGTGATACACCGCATAGTCGGTGGCGCTGTTCGCCCACGGGCACCGTGCGAGACCGTCCTGTCCGAGCAGCAGACGGTCGTCACCGGCGACCTCGTGCGACTCGTCCTCGCCAGCGGCCGCCTCGACGGCCACCGCGCCCGACCCGTCCACCTGCCGGTCGCCCGAATCGCTGCCCGACTCCTTGCCTGACACCCGCCGCGCCCTTCTACTGGCCCTGCGTCTCCTGGTCGATCGGCACGCCCGCCTCCGAGCACCGCCGCTCCAGCATCGCCACCCTGTCACGGAGCTCGTCGAGCTCGTGACCGAGCCGCTGCATCACCCAATCCACCTCGCTCATCTTGTACCCACGCAGCACCACCTGGAACGTCACCCCCGCGACGTCAGCGCCGGTGACGTCCTCGGCTGGCAGGCGGGTCGGCGACGTACCCGGCGGCAGCGGTTCCAGCTCCTCGCCCCTGCCGAACACGACAGCGGCCAGCAGGAACACCACCGCCCCGACGAGCACCATCACGAGCAGGTAGATGAGCATGGTGGTCACGCGACGATCCTGGCATACCGAGCGTGACACGGTGCAGCGACCGCGTACCACGCCGGTGGCGCGCTACCGGCGGCCAGCTCGCGCGCGGTACCGGCACATGGGCGGGCGGTCCGCGATGGTGACCGTGGTGTCTTTCGGCAACCACTCGCCCGCGACCTGGACGAACTGGGTCAGCGTCGCCTCCCGGTCCTGCTGCCAGCCGGTGACATCACCCGGCACGCATCGCGCCACGACCGTACCGAGGATCTGCCTGGCCATCACGCCCAGCTGCAACAGCGAACGGTTACGGTGCTTGCGCACCCCCAGGTTGACCTGCGCGAGGCAGCTGACACCGTAACGCTCCTCGGCATCGAGCAGCAGCCCGATCTCGACGCCGTACCCCGCGGCGAACGGAACCGATTCCAGTAGCTCGCGGGTCGCCGCGTACTCACCACCGAGCGGTTGGATCAACCCACCGAGCGCGGGCCGGAAGACATCCAGCGCCGGGCGGGCCAACAGCTCGGTGACCCGTCCCCCGCCGGAATCCCGCTCCTCGTTCTCCAGCCGGAGCGGCCGTCGGTAGAAGCCCTTCACCATGCGCACCCCCTCGTCGCACAGCAGCGGACCCAGCAGTCCCGGGACGAAGGCCGGATCGGGGTCGACCAGGTCGGAGTCGAGGAACACCAGGATGTCCCCTGTGGTCGCCGCCAGCGACCGCCACAGCGCCTCACCCTTGCCAGGGACGGGCTCGACGTCCGGCAGAACCTCCCGCCAGTCCACCACGCGCGCGCCCGCCGCTGCCGCGCGCTCCGGCGTGCCGTCCGTCGACCCCGAGTCGAGCACGATCAGCTCGTCCACCAGCGTGCCAAGCAACGGCAGTACCGAGGTGACCACGTCGCCGACGGTGTCCGCCTCGTCGAGTGCGGGAAGCACCACCGAGACCGTGCGACTCCCCTTGGCACGCTCCAGCTGCCACCGAGACCACGGCTGTTCCTGGTAGGTGCGGGGGGCGTTCACGACCCCGCCTTCACTCCGCGGCACCGTCCGGGCGTGCCTGCGCGGCGCCCGCGGTGACAGCGCGCAGCAACCCGGAGGGTTCGCGGTCGACGGCGAGCGCGTCGCGGTTGGCCGGGTCCAGGAATCCCTCTGCGACCATATGGTCAACCATGCGCAGCAACGGCTGGAAGAACCCGGCCTCGTCCAGCAGGCCGAGCGGCTTGCCGTGCAGCCCCAGCTGCCGCCATGTCCAGATCTCGAACAGCTCTTCCAGCGTGCCGATCCCCCCTGGCAGCGCGATGAACGCGTCGGCCAGACCAGCCATCATGGCTTTGCGCTCGTGCATCCCGGCGACGATGTGCAGCTCGGTGAGCGTGCGGTGTGCCAGCTCCCTGTCGACCATGCTCTCCGGGATGACCCCGGTGACTTCGCCGCCTTCTGCGAGCGCGGCATCGGCGAGCACACCCATGGTCCCGACGTGTGCCCCGCCGTAGATCACCCGGATGCCCTCCCGCGCGAGCAACGTGCCCAGCTCGCCCGCCCGCTCGGCGTAACGCTGCTCGGAACCCGTGGCGGATCCGCAGAACACACAGATGGCATCGATTCCCGTCTCCACACCCCGGAGTGTAAGCACCGGCCAGGACAGCCCAGCCGCGCAGGGCGGGCGGGTGCCTTCGCCCCACTGCGGGTGGGGCGTTCCTAGTGGGTGGCCTCCCAGCTCCGGTAGGCCTCGCCCACCACGGCGACCGCGTCGGCGAGGTCGTCGGTCAGGTGGAGCAGCTTCATGTCGGACTCGCTGATCTTGCCGTCGGCGCACACCGTGCGCTCGATCCAGTCGTACAGCCCGCCCCAGTAGTCCGAGCCGAACAGCACCACAGGGAACTTGGTGACCTTCTTCGTCTGGACCAGCGTCAACGCCTCGAACAGCTCGTCAAGGGTGCCGAACCCACCGGGGAGGCAGATGAACGCCTGCGCGTACTTGACGAACATGGTCTTGCGGGTGAAGAAGTAGCGGAAGTTGACACCAAGGTCCACCCACGGGTTGAGCCCCTGCTCGAACGGCAGCTCGATACCGAGGCCGATGGACAGCCCACCTGCCTCGGACGCTCCCCGGTTGACGGCTTCCATCGATCCCGGCCCGCCGCCGGTGATGACCGCGAAGCCCGCGTCGACAAGGGCGGCACCGAGATCCTGGCCGAGCTGGTACTCGGGCTCGTCCCGACCGGTCCGTGCCGAGCCGAAGACGGTCACCGCCCTCGGCACCTCGGCCAGCGCGCCGAACCCCTCCACGAACTCGGACTGGATCCGCAGCACCCGCCACGGGTCGGTGTGTACCCAGTCCGTCGGCCCCCTGCTGTCCAGCAGGCGCTGGTCGGTGGTGGTCGCCTCCACGCGCCTGCTACGGCGGAGGACCACCGGCCCCCGGTGCTTCTCCCTGGGGTGTTCCGGGTAGTCGAACCCGGCGTCGGTGTCGTGATCAGCCACGGCCGTCACACTAAACGCTCGTGCCCGTCCGGTGCGAGGAAGTTCCGCAGGACGTCGGCGACTCTGGTGATCTCCTCGGCCGCCACGTTCTCCTGCCTGGTGTGCGCCAGGGTCGGATCCCCTGGGCCGAAGTTCACCGCCGGCGTGCCGAACGCGGCGAACCGCGCCACGTCGGTCCACCCGAGCTTGGCCACCGGGTCGGCGCCGGAGGCACGGACGAGCTCGGTCGTAGCACTCGCGCCGAGCCCCGGCATGGCCGGTGGCGACCTGTCCACCACGGTGAGCTCGTAGCCTGCGAAAACCTCGGCCATGTGCTCCTCGGCCTGCTCCACCGTGCGGTCAGGCGCGAAACGGTGATTGATCGTCAGCACCGCCTCGTCCGGAACCACGTTGCCGCTGACACCTCCTCCGATCCCCACCGCCTGCAGCCCTTCGCGGTAGCTGAGCCCGTCGATGGTAACCTCCCTCGGCCGGTACTCCGCCAACCGCCGCAACGGCTCACCCAGGTCGTGGACGGCGTTGTGCCCCATCCAGGCCCTGGCGGTGTGCGCGCGTGTGCCACGGCAGCGCAGCTCGAACCGCAGCGACCCCTGGCAGCCGGCCTCGATCACCGCGTTCGATGGTTCACCGACCACGGCGAGATCACCGCGCAACCATTCGGGCCGGTGACGTTCGAGACGGCCCAGCCCGTTGCGGGCGGCGTCGACCTCCTCGCAGTCGTAGAAAATGAACGTCACATCGAACCGGGGCTCGGTCACGGTGGCCGCCAGGGACAGGAAGACCGCGTCTCCACCCTTCATGTCCACCGTGCCCAGCCCGTGCAACCGCAGACCGTCCGGGCCGTGCTCGCGACGCACCGGCAGGTTGCCGTTCTCCGGCACCGTATCGAGGTGGCCGGCGAGCACCACCCGCGCGGGCCTGCCGAGGTCGGTCCGCCCCAGCACCGCGTCGCCGTCTCGCACCACCTCGAGGTGACCTGCCTGGTCGCGCAGCGCCGCCTCGACGGTGTCGGCAAGCAGCCGCTCCTCGCCCGAGACGCTCGGGATGTCGACCAGCGCCGCGGTGAGGTCCACCGGATCGGCATGGAGATCGAGTGTGGCCATGACCGCAGCGTACCCGCGAGCGGCGCCCGGCCTGGTCGCGCACACACCCCGCGCCACCGGCACACCGTGCCGTCCGCGGGGTCCTTCCCACCCGCAGCCCCGGTCGGCCCGCAACGCCCGCCGAGCGCGCGCTACCGTATGGGGGTGCGCATGCGAAGCATCCTGGTCACCGTCGGCGTCCTCGTTGCCCTGGTACTGACCGCCTGCGGGCCGGACGTCCCGGACGAGGGGGAGATCGACGACCACGTGCCCGGCGAACTCGACCTGCTGCGGACCAAGTTCGGCGCGCTCACCGCGGACCCCTGCCACACCCGGCCGACCGAGCAGGAACCGCACACCTGCGAGAGGTTCGTCACGCAGGTCGGCAACACCGCGGGCACCATGACCGAGAGCGCTCAGCAAGGCCACCCCCAACTGTCGGAATCCGCCGAACGGATGGCCTCCCGGGTCGCGGTGTACCGCGACAACCGGTGCGGATCAGCCGACGCCGGTGCCGAGCAGCTCTGCGAGGACACACTGGTCGAGCTCGCCGAAGCCGTCGAGCAGGCACAGCAGCAGATGGAGCGCGAGCTGCCCTGACCGCCGCCGGGACCGCCGCTGCGGTTCAGCTACGGTGAGGCCGTGAGCAGTGAACAGGTATCCCCCTCCACAAGCACCGGCGCCACGGGCGTCGGCCTGGCGAACGTCGCCGCCGACGGCGCGATCCTCGACACATGGTTCCCGAACCCGAAACTGACCGAGCCTGGTGAGACCGGCGGGTCGCAGCGGCTGACGACCGACGAGGCCATCGAGGTGCTCGGCAAGGAAGCCGCCGAGGTTCTCGGTCACGATGCCGAGCGTGGCGTCGAGGTGGTGGCGGTCCGGACCTCGATCGGCACACTCGCCGATGCCCCTGCCGACGCCCACGACGTGTACCTGCGCCTGCACCTTCTGTCCCACCGGCTCGTCGCACCGCACGGGCAGAACCTTGACGGCATCTTCGGCCTGCTGTCCAACGTGGTGTGGACCAACCACGGACCCTGCGCCGTGGACGGGTTCGAGTCGACGAGGATGCGGCTGCGCACCCGCGGCCAGGTCACCGTGTACGGGGTCGACAAGTTCCCCCGCATGGTCGACTACGTGATCCCGTTGGGCGTGCGAATCGGCGACGCCGACCGGGTGCGGCTGGGCGCCCACCTCGCAACCGGGACGACGGTGATGCACGAGGGCTTCGTCAACTTCAATGCAGGCACGCTCGGGTCGTCCATGGTGGAAGGTCGCATCTCCGCTGGTGTGGTCATCGCCGACGGCAGCGACCTCGGCGGCAGCGCCTCTGTCATGGGCACACTGTCCGGCGGCGGCAAGGAGGTCATCGCTGTCGGCAAGCGCTGCCTCGTCGGCGCCAACGCGGGTATCGGGATCTCGCTGGGTGACGACTGTGTCGTCGAAGCGGGGCTGTACGTCACGGCAGGCACGAAGCTGGCGTTCGACGGAAAGCTCGTCAAGGCCCGCGAGCTTTCCGGCATCTCGGGGCTGCTGTTCCGCAGGAACTCCGCTACCGGTGCGGTCGAGGCGGTACGCCGGGAAGGCAGCGGGGTCGAGCTCAACTCCGCGTTGCACGCCAACGACTGAAAGGCATCACGCACGGACGTCGCCGCGCGGGCCGGAAGGCCCGCGCGGGGCGTCTCAGCGGGCGCTGCCGCCGGCCTGCGCCGCCGCGCCGAGCCGGGCGATGGCCGCGTCGACCCGCTCGTCGGTCGCGGTCAGCGCGATACGCACGTGCCGCGATCCCGCGGGCCCGTAGAACGTGCCGGGAGCGGCCAGGATGCCGAGCTCGGCGAGCCAGCCGATGGTGTCCCACGCATCCTCGTCGCGACTGGCCCACAGGTACAGGCCCGCGTCGGAATGGTCGACGCGGAAGCCGCACTCCTCCAGCGCCGGGCGCAGCAGTTCGCGCCGCCCTGCGTAACGCGCACGCTGGCTGGCGAGCGCCTCGTCATCGGCCAGTGCGGCACGCATGGCCTCCTGCACCGGCCGGGGAACGATCATGCCTGCGTGCTTGCGCACGCCGAGCAGCTCCGCCACCAGCTCCGGGTCACCGGTGACGAACCCGGCACGGTAACCAGCCATATTGGCTGACTTGGACAGCGAGTGCAGCGCCAGCACGCCGTGCAGGCTTCCACCGTGCACATCGGGGTGGAGGACGGACACCGGTTCGGCGTCCCAGCCCAGCGACAGGTAGCACTCGTCGGAGACCACGACGGTTCCCCGCTCACGCGCCCAGTCGACCACCTTGCGGAGGTGGTCGGTGCCGAGTACCCGCCCCGTCGGGTTCGACGGCGAGTTCAGCCAGATCATCGACGGCCTGGCAGGCCCGAGCGCGGTCAGCGAGTCCGCCCGGGTCACCTGCGCGCCCGCGAGCATCGCACCGACCTCGTAGGTGGGGTAACACACCTCCGGTATCACCACGGTGTCGCCCTGGCCGATTCCGAGTAGCCGGGGCAGCCAGGCCACCATCTCCTTGGACCCGATCGTCGGCAACACCGCGTTCGGTTCCAGGCCCGTGACGCCGTGCCTACGGCGCAGCGCCTCCACCACGGTCCGGCGCAACTCGGGCGTGCCGTGCGTCGCAGGATAGCCGGGCACCTCGGACCTGCTTGCCAGTGCCGCGCGCACGGTGTCGGGCACCGCGTCGACCGGTGTACCGACCGAGAGGTCGACCACCCCGCCAGGATGGGAGCGCGCTGCCTCCTGGTACGGGGCCAGCGAGTCCCACGGGAAGTCGGGCAGCGTCACCGGCGCGCTACCGGCCACGCGGCGCCACTCCGCTGGGGAGCTCACTCGGCTTGCGGGGGCAGGTCCTTGATCCACTGCGGGTCGTTGGCCGTCTTACCGACCTTGGCCGCGCCACCCGGCGAACCGAGCTCATCGAAGAAGTCGACGTTGGCCTTGGTGTAAGCCGCCCACTCGTCCGGAACGTCGTCCTCGTAGTAGATGGCCTCGACGGGACAGACGGGTTCGCAAGCGCCGCAGTCGACGCATTCATCGGGGTGGATGTAGAGCATCCGCTCCCCTTCGTAGATGCAGTCAACTGGACACTCGTCGATGCATCCCTTGTCGAGAACGTCGACGCAGGGCTCGGCGATTATGTAGGTCACTACGCACTCCTACTTCCGTACGTGCCTGTCCGTCCATGAGCAGATTACGCCGACCGCCCGAACACGCGCCGGTGAGGCCACCCTTAGCTGGGCTGGTTTCCGCTGGGCGGTACACCTTCACCATGCCTGCCGGTACCGCGACATGACAATCGGCGAACCGCGAAGTGCGCAGGTTCCGTGCTGGTCCGTGCCGCTCCTCGCCGGTCCGTGCCGGGCGTGAGCCGGCACACCGGCTGGTCACGGCAGGCACGGCCCGCGCGGCAGGCGGTGATGCCCACCACACCACCAAGCTGTGACCGAGACCTCCCCTGCGGTCTCAGCGGAGCCAACGCGCCCTCGCCCGGCGGTGACAGGGATACGGTCCGGAACGACTCCGGTCGAGGTGGTGGTTAGTGGGCGGGCGGACAACCTGTCTTGTGCAGAAGTCCCAGTACCGCCGGACCCCGGCGACGTGCGAGGATCAGCATTCGTGAAGGTTGTTGTTCTCGCGGGCGGGGTTGGCGGCGCCCGGTTCCTGCTCGGGGTCAAGTCCGCACTCGGACTTCCCGCCACCGGACCGGCACCCGAGGGTGCGGAGCACTCCGTGACCGCCATCGTCAATACCGGTGACGACGTCTGGATGCACGGGCTGCGTGTCTGCCCCGACCTGGACACCTGCATGTACACGCTGGGGGGAGGGGTCGCCACCGAGCGGGGATGGGGGCACGCTGGGGAAACCTGGACGGTATCGGCCGAGCTCGCCGCCTACGGCGCCGAGCCGACCTGGTTCGCCCTTGGCGACAAGGACATCGCCACCCACCTGGTCCGCACCAGGATGCTCCGCGCGGGATACCCGCTGTCCGAGGTCACGGCGGCACTGTGCCAGCGCTGGCAACCGGGTGTGCGGCTGCTCCCGATGACCGACGAGCGGGTCGAGACGCACGTGGTCATCGACGATCCGGACAATCCCGATCAGCACAAGGCGGTGCACTTCCAGGAATGGTGGGCGCGCTACAAGGCTTCGCTGCCCGCCCACTCGATCGTCCCGGTTGGCTCGGAGGAGGCCGCCCCCGCGGCGGGGCTGCTCGATGCCATCGCCGAAGCCGATGTCGTGCTGCTCGCTCCGTCGAATCCGGTGGTGTCGATCGGCACCGTGCTGGCGATACCGGGAACGGTGGAAGCGATCCGCTCCGCGCGGGCCGCTGTGGTCGGGCTTTCCCCCATCGTCGGCAACAAGCCTGTCAGGGGGATGGCCGACGCCTGCCTCGCCGCCATCGGTGTCGAGTCCTCGGCCGAGGCCGTCGGCAGGCACTACGGTTCACGGGCGCACAGCGACACCGGCATCCTCGACGGCTGGCTGATCGCCGAGGGTGAGAGCGCGGATGTGCCGGGTGTCGAGGTGCGCGACATCCCGCTGATGATGTCGGACGTGCCAGCCACGGCGGCGATGGCCCGTACCGCGATCGCGATGGCCGGGTGTCGCGTTGACTGAGGGGGACGGCACAGCGAGCCCACATCGCGATCATGCCGCCGCCGGTGTCGAGCTGTTCGGCGTGCCCGGCATCGGCGAGATCCGCCCGGGAGCCGACCTCGCCGAGGTCATCGCGACCGCGGCGCCGTGGCTGCGGTCCGGCGACATCGTGGTGGTCACCAGCAAGATCGTGTCCAAGGCCGAGGGCAGGCTGGTACCGGTACCGTCCGATCCCGAGGCTCGCGACGCCGCGCGCCGCGAGCTGATCGACACCGAAACGGTGCGGGTTCTCGCCCGATTCGGCCGCACGCTCATCACCGAGAACCACCTCGGCCTCGTGCAAGCCGCCGCCGGCGTCGACGCGTCCAACGTGGCCGCGAACGAGGTCGCACTGCTGCCCGCCGACCCCGACGCCTCGGCGGCGGCGCTGCGCCGCGGTCTCGACGAGCGCCTCGGTGTCGAGGTAGCCGTCGTGATCACGGACACGATGGGGCGGGCGTGGCGTCTCGGCCAGACCGATGCCGCCATCGGAGCGAGCGGCCTGCCTGTGCTGTGCTCATACGCGGGCGCCACCGACAGCGACGGCAACGAGCTGGCGGTGACCCAGGTAGCGCTGGCCGACGAGGTCGCCTCCGCCGCCGATCTCGTCAAGGGCAAGCTATCCCGTACCCCGGTGGCTGTCGTCCGTGGCCTGCCGGTATCCGACGACTCCTCCCGCGCGAGCGATCTGATCCGGCCCGCCGATGAGGACCTCTTCCGCCTCGGCGTCGACGAGGCAAGAGCGCAGGGTCACACCGAGGCGGTCCTGCTGCGACGGTCCATCCGCGACTTCGCCGCGACGCCGGTCGAACCGGAGGCGTTACGCAGGGCGGTCGGGGCGGCGCTGACCGCGCCCGCGCCACACCACACCTCGCCGGTGCGCTTCGTGTGGCTGCGCGACAGCGCGCTGCGCGGCAAGCTGCTGGATGCGATGCGCCAGGCCTGGCGGGCCGATCTGGCGGGTGACGGGCTGGCCCCCGAAGCCGTGGAGCGACGGGTGCGGCGCGGTGAGCTGCTATACACAGCCCCGGAGCTCGTGCTGCCGTTCCTGGTACCGCGCGGCGCGCACGACTACCCGGACGACCGGCGCACCGCCTGCGAGCACACCATGTTCACCGTCGCCGGTGGCGCGGCCGTACAGGCGTTGCTCGTGGCACTCGCCGCCGAGGGGCTGGGCTCCTGCTGGGTCGGCTCCACCATCTTCGCCGCTGATGTGGTCCGCCGGGAGCTGGAGCTCGCAGCGGACTGGGAACCGCTCGGGGCGATCGCGGTTGGCCATCCCGCCTCCGGCTCGCCCTCGCCCCGACAGCCACGCGACCCGGCGGAAGGGCTGGTGGAGTGGTGAACGGACCGCATGCCGACGCGGCGGCGACACTGCGCGCCTGGCATCCGGCGGCGGCGGAACAGGAGTCGCTGCGGCAGGCTTTCCTCGCCTACCTGGCCGCCCGCGAGGACGCGTGCCTGCGGGAATGCGCCCCGGGCCATGTCACCGCCTCGGCCGTAGTGCTCGACCACACCGGCGGATTCGTGCTGCTCACCCTGCATCCCCGGGTGGGGCGTTGGCTCCAGCTCGGCGGGCATTGCGAGCGCACCGACAGCTCGCTGGCCGGTGCCGCGCACCGCGAGGCCGAAGAGGAGTCGGGCATCGCCGGGCTACGGATCGACCCGGAACCGGTTCACCTCGACGTCCACCCGATCACCTGCTCGCTCGGGGTCCCGACCAGGCACCTGGATGTCCGGTTCGCCTGCCACGCCCCGGCTGGGGCCGAGCCCGCCCGCAGCTCGGAGTCCGCCGATCTGCGCTGGTGGCCGGTGCGCGAGCTCCCCGAAAGCAGCGACGACCTCGTCCCGTTGATCACCGCGGCCGCCGGGCTGGGCGAGCCGAACGTCACGTCCGTTCCGTAGAAGGCGCTGAACGTCACGTTCAGCGCCACCTCTCAGACATCCGGCGAGAAGCGGATACCGGTGTCGGGGATGGTGACGCCGGGCCACAGGCGCGCGCCGGGGATGAGCTCGCAGCGTGCCCCGACCGCGGCGCCGTCGCCGAGTACCGCGCCGTCGAGCACCGCTGCTCGCCCCACCCGGGAATCCGTTCCCAACACCGAGTCGCACACGACGGCGTCGGCGGCGACCACCGCGCCGTCGAGCAGCACCGAGCCCGACACGCGAGCGCCGCGCTCGATCGTCGCGCCCGCACCCACCGCGGTGCCACCGTCGACGATGGCGTCGGGATCCACCCGCGCTCCGTCCAGCATCAGGGACTCGCCGGTCTTGCCGGGCAACGCCGCGGTCGGCGCGATGCCACGCACAAGGTCCGCCGATCCCCGCACGAAAGCCGCAGGGGTTCCCACGTCCAACCAGTACGAGTCGTCCACCACGCCGTGCAGGTGCGCGCCCGCGGCCAACAGGCCGGGAAAGGTCTCCCGCTCGACCGAGACCGGCACCCCAGCCGGGATCTCCTCGATGACTTCGCGCCGGAACACGTAGCATCCCGCGTTGATCTGGTCGCTCGGCGGATCGGGCGACTTCTCGGTGAACCGGAGGA
The DNA here is from genome assembly GCF_033042135.1 of Haloechinothrix sp. LS1_15. NCBI lineage: Bacteria > Bacillati > Actinomycetota > Actinomycetes > Pseudonocardiales > Pseudonocardiaceae > Haloechinothrix > Haloechinothrix sp. LS1_15. The sequence goes on from NZ_WBXM01000010.1 coordinate 113,102, forward strand.
CACGCCCGCCTTCGTCGGTCGGCACACAGCCGAAACGGCTGGGATCGTCCACCGTCACCAGGTGAAGCGTCACGTCGGCCCCTGCCGCCGCGTGCGAATCCAGCATCCTGGCGGGATCGGCCCCGGAGAGGATGTCCCCGTTGAACACGACCACGTCGTCGGCGCGCAACGCTCCCGCGACGTTCCGGATGGCGCCTCCGGTGTCGAGCGGCTCGTCCTCGACGACGTACTCCAGTTCCAGACCGAGCGCGGAACCGTCGCCGAAGTGCTCCGCGAACACCTCAGCCTTGTAGGAGGTCCCGAGCACCACGTGCCTGATTCCCGCCTGCCGGATCCGGGAGAGGAGGTGGGTCAGAAACGGCACGCCCGCGGTGGGCAGCATCGGTTTCGGAGTGGACAGGGTCAGCGGGCGCAGGCGGGTACCCTTGCCGCCGACGAGCACGACGGCATCGGCCGACCGCGGACGCGGCAATGTCATAGTTTCAGTCCTACCACTGTCGACGAGAGGGCCCCGTCATGAGGCGCACACCACCGGTGAAGCGACAGACCGGTCGATTGCCTGACGCCGTCGACCGTGAAGGCCTACCCTAGTCAACGACGGTACGGCGAGCGCGAAACGCCACAGGTCCCGGAGTGTGGTCGGATACGTGCGGGGTCGCGAGGTCGGGTCGCTGCGGGTGCGACTGCGAACCGCGGCGGCTGGTGACCGACACCACGAGCCGGTGGCCAGCCACGGGACGGACGTGCTGGGTGAGAAGGGCGGAAGTGCGATGGATCCACTCGACAAAGCCGATGCGTTGCTGTCCCGCGCCCGCGCCAGGGGAAATTTCGTGGTGACCCCCGACACTGCGGTCTCCCCGATGGACGCCTCACGCACCCTGCGGATCCACCGCACCGTGGTGAGCGATGCCGAGCGCGATGGGGACCCCGACGCGACCACGCGGCTGCCGCACGATCAAGTCAGGGCGCAGGACACCCGCCGACGCCGACCCGACAGCGCCGATGCCGCCGGCACCGCACCCGCCTGCCAACCCGCCCCGGCAGAAGGCTCACCGCACGACCCGCAGGCCGACACGCCCCCGCAGGGCGTCCCACTCCCCGCCGCATCCGGCACGGCGTCCGGCACGGAGCCGGACACGACCGGCTCCGACGAGCGACCGCCGGAGCCGCAGGAATCGCCCGATCTGGTGCCAACCGTGACCCACCCGCAGCAGTCCCGCGTGGCGCGCCGCCTCGACGGGGAGTGACCGGCGCGCGGCGGCACCACCCGCCCGATCACCGGCACGCCAGCCTGAGCCGCACCGCGAGGCCCAGTCGCACGATCGCGAGCACCGGCTTCCAGCGCCACCCCCGGTGCCGGTCGGCGAGGTAGCGGTAAGCACTCGCGTGGTGCGCGACGAGCATCAGCCGCGAGTCGCGCATCGTCGCGTGCCCCCCGAGGTGCATCACCTGCGCCGACGGGACGTAGATGTTGAGCCAGCCAGCCCTGCCGAGCCGGTCGCCGAGGTCGACGTCCTCGAAGTACATGAAGTACCGCGGATCGAATCCCCGCACCGAGTCGAACGCCTCCCTGCGCAGCAGCAGGCACGACCCGGACAGCCAGCCGGCTGGCCGCTCGGTCACCCTGTCGCCGTGCTGCAGGTAAGCGCGGGTCCACGGATTGCCCGGCCACACCCTGCCGAACAGGCCGTGCCCGATACCGCTGCTCATCGACGGCAGCGAGCGCGCGGACGGGTAGACCCCACCATCCTGGCCGGTGATCAGCGGACCGAATGCCCCACCCCGCGGCCACCGCTGTGCGGCGTCCAGCAGCTGATCCAGCGCGTCCGCCTCCCACTCCAGATCGGGATTGGCCACGACGACCCATCCCACGGTGTCGTCCAGCGCGGCGACGGCCTTGTTGGCCGCCGCGCCGTACCCGAGATTGCTCCCCATCTGCAGCAGCGATACTCCGTCACGCTCGGCGGCGAGCTCGGGAGCGCCGTCCGTGGAGCCGTTGTCGGCGAGCAGCACCCGCACCTGTCGCGTGGTGGACTTCGCCAACGTGTCGACGAACCGCTCGAGCATCTCGCCCGGCGAGTAGGTCACCGTCACAACGGCGACACCGTCGCCGTAACGACGCTGTCCGGTCGAATCGGTCACGCACGTCATTCTCCCCACCACGCACGGTCATACGACGCGCGGTGCCCGTCCGCCGACACCGACCAGCTGAACTCCTTGGCTCGCAGCTGGGCCGCGGCACCCAATGCGGTGCGGCGATGCGGGTCGTCGAGCAGTTCGACGAGGGCGCGCGCGATACCGTCCGGGTCGACCGCGCAATACGCAACGCAATCGCCGCCGACCTCCGGCAGCGCGAGGCGACGCGTGGTGAGCACACACGCACCGCAGGCCATGGCCTCGAGCACCGGCAGCCCGAACCCCTCCCCGAGGCTCGGGTAGGCTACCAGCTCCGCACCGCCGAGGAATCCCGCCAGCAGCTCGTAAGGCAGGTACCCGGTGCGGATCACCCGGACCCCTGGCGGCACCTCGTCCAGCGCTCGATCCACCTCGCCGTCCCAGCCGTCGCGACCGGCCAGCACCAGCGTGGGCGGTTCGGCACGTTCCCGGACGGCCCTGGCGAACCCGCGAACCAGTGCGGGAACGTTCTTGCGGGGTTCGAGCGGGCCGAGGAATGCCACGTACCGTTCGTCGCCGGGCGAGTCGGCTAACCCGATCGCCCGACGCGCCTCGCGCACCTGCTCGGGCAGCGGGACGTAAAAGCCACCGGGATCCACCCCATGAGGGACAATATCCACCCGATCGTGGTTCATCTTGGCGACAGCGGCCAGCTCACCGGCCGTCGCCGCGCTCGGCACGATGCAGCGCCCGGCCCTGCGCAGCGCGAGCCTGCTCCAGCTACGGAAGAAGCGCGTCTTGATCGGCGCGTGTACCTCGGGAGCGGTGAAGAACGTGGCATCATGCAGCGTGACCACCGAGGCCGCCCTGTTGGCCAGCGGCAACGTGTAGTGGGGCGAGTGCACCACATCGGCGGCGAGCCTGCGCGCGAGCACCGGCAAGGTGGTCTGTTCCCACGCCAGCCGTGCGGTGCGGGCCAGGGCGGACTCGGTGGCGGTGACCACACCGGCTCCGGGTGCCATCGCAGCGTACCGCTCCTCGTCCCGGATCTGACACGCGACGCTGATGCGCGCGCCATCGGCGGCGAGCGCGGTGACGAGCGCGTCCACGTAGCGACCGACCCCACCCCGGTCCACGGGAACGGCGGTGGCGTCGATCAACACGTGGGGCTCGGTGCGTGGCACGGGTGCAGCCTACTCTGTACAGCTTCGTCGCGGTGCCCTAATCGATGGATCTTCTCCGGGACGTCGATATCGCCCCGATACGGTAGCGATACGAACTCGATTCCCGAGCCTACGATGCCGTGATCATGCAGATTCCGCCCGGCCCGGTACCGTCAGGGGCCGGGCACCGCACTCACGCGGTGCTCGGGACGTCCCCGGGACAGTCGCGGTACCCGTTGCGATGGAGCGACCACACCGCCTCTGCCGCGCTGCGCCAGGAGAACTCCGCCGCACGCCTGCGGCCCGCTGCCGCCAGCTTCGCCGACCACACCGGATCGTTGACGACTTCCTGCAGCGACTCGCTCAACTGCTGCGCGTCGCCGCGCGGCACCGTGACCCCCGCACCACCGGCCACTTCGACCACGGCGGGCACGTCGGAATGCACCACCGGCACCCCGGCGGCCATCGCCTCGAGCACGGGCAGGCCGAATCCCTCCGCGTGGCTGGGGGCCGCCAGTACCGCGGCCCGGCGCATGACGGCAGCCAGTTCCAGATCCGGCAGCCTGCCAAGCACCCGCACCGTCCCGGAAGGCAGTCCGTATCGCTGCGCCTCGGTGGTGGGGTCCACCCAACCCCAGCCCTGCTGGCCGACAAGCAACAGCGCGGGCGCCCGCGGATCCACCTGGTGCAGCCTGGCGATCGCGTCGATGAGCACCTCGAGCCCTTTCCTGGGCTCCAGCGTTCCCACGCAGAGGACGTAACGGTCCGGCAGGTCGAGGTGGGTCACGTCGACCGGGAGCTCGACTTCCTCTGCCGCGGTGAACACCTCGCTGACACCGTGCGCGACCACCTCCACCCTGGTATCGCCTGGCACGTGCTCGCGCAGCTCCGCGGCCACCGAACGGGTGGGCACCACCACGAAATCCGCCCGGCGCATAGCACGAGAGACCATGATCCGGTGCCAGGACACACCTCGCCTGGTCAGCGTGTGCGGGTGCGTCCACGGCACGGAGTCGTGCACCGTCACGGCGAGCGTGGCACGCCGGTGCCGCCCCACCGCGGGCCGCCGCGGCGGTGCCAGCGGGGTCGGCGCGTGCACGGCGTCGCCTCCCGGCCAGTACGGGATACCCGCCTGCCACATGGCCACCAATGTGCGACGCGGCACGGGCAACACCCGCGGGCCGTCGACGCCGGGGATCTCCGCCTGCTCGAGATCGTCGCGACGGGAGACCACGCTGGTCACGCTCCAGCCAGCCGGTGCCGTTTCCGCGAGCGCGCGCAGCAGCTCAGCCGTGTACCGCCCGGTACCACCCGGCACCGGTGCGAAGAGCTGGTCGGCGAGTACCACGAGTTCCGGCACAATCTCTATTGTGCGTGCTATGGCTACCGGTCCGCGCACCAGCATCGTGATCGTCACGTGGCAGGGTCACTCGCGGCTGGCAGCCTGCCTCGACGCGGTCGCCGCGCAATGTCGTCCACATCAGACCATCGTGGTGGACAACGCCTCCACCGACGGCACGGCCGACGTGCTGGACAGCCATCCGAGCAGGCCACGGGTGATCCGGCTGTCCCGCAACACCGGCTACGCCGGAGGGATCGCCGCGGCCCTGCCCGTCGTGGACACGCCCTTTGTGGCCTGGCTCAACGATGACGCCCTCCCGAAACCGGACTGGCTGGCCGAGCTGGAGGACGCGCTGCTGGCCGACCCGGGGGCCGCGGCGGCGAGCGCCTGCCTGACCGGGGCAGACGGCACCGTGCTGTCCCTCGGTGTCCGGCTGTGTCACGACGGCCACGGCGCCGACATCACCTCCATACGCAACCCGTACTCCGCGCAGGCCGCGCCGGTCGAGCCCGTCTCCGACACCGGCGCCACCGAGGTGTTCGGCTTCTGCGGCGGTGCGGCGCTGTTGCGCACCGCCGCGCTGTCAGCGGCGGGCGGGGTCCCCGCCGAGTTCTTCTGTTACTACGAGGACACCGACACCGCGTGGCGCCTGCGGTTGGCAGGCTGGCGGGTACTCGCCGTGCCCACCGCGCGGGCAAGTCACCAGCAGGGAGCCAGTACCCGGCCCGGTTCGCCCCGCTTCCACCTCTGGAACGAGCGCAACCGCCTGCTCATGCTGGCCCGGTGCGCCCCGGCTGGGGTCGCAGCGGGCCAGCACGCGCGTTTCGCCGCATTGACACTGCTGCTGCCGCTGCGCGCGTTACGCTCCGGTCATGCCGCCTGCACCGAGCCGAACTTCCGGGCGGGTGTGCGTCTCGCGGCGCTCACCGGTGCGTTCCTACGCCTCGTCCCGGCGTTGCGCGCCCGACGGGGCCAAGGCCCCAGCGCACGGCGACGCCAGGTATGGCGGCGATGGGCTGGGCGGTGACCGGCCATGACCGGCGCCAGGAACACGGCGATCCAGCGGTACCGGCGACCCCGCTGTGCGGGTTCACGAGCAGCGTACCCGCGACCACGCCACCTCACCCGGGAAGACTAGTGTGCGCATGGGCCATCGCGCGTGGATGGTGGACAACCCTCGAGGGACGAGAAGGAGAGGCTGTGGGTGCCGAGGACAGCGCAGCGGACGCGGATGACGCAGCAGTCGCCGCCGACGCTGTGGGCGCCGCCGACGCTGTAGGCGCCGCGGACGCCGCACGTTCGCCCGGCAGGCAGCAGCTACCGCTGGTGTCGGTGATCGTGGTCAACTACCGCGGCGCCACCGATACCGCGCGCTGCCTCCGGTCGTTGGCAAGCGAGCTGGACTACCCGGCGCTCGAGATCATCTGTGTGGACAACGCCTCGGGCAGCGACGACCTCGAGGTGCTACGCGCGGCCGCCGCCGACATGGAGGCAGTGCCGGTGACCGTGGTGCCCGCGGCCGAGAACCTCGGGTTCGCCGGTGGCTGCAACCTCGGGGCCCGGCACGCGCGTGGTTCCGTGCTGGCGCTACTCAATAGCGACGCCACGCCCGACCCGCACTGGGTGCGGTCCGCCGTGGACGCACTGCTGGCCGATCCCACGGTCGCGGCGGTCGCCAGCAAGGTCCTCGGTTGGGAAGGCGACACGGTCGACTTCGTCGACGCCGGTCTCACCTGGTTCGGCATGGGCTACAAGCGCCACGCCGATGCGCCCCTCGCCTGCCTCGACGACGCCGAGCACGACCGCGCCAAGGACGTGCTGTTCGCGACCGGCGCGGCGATGTTCGTCCGAGCCGAGGTGTTCCGCGAGCTCGGTGGTTTCGACGAGCGCTTCTTCCTGTTCTACGAGGACGTCGACCTCGGCTGGCGGCTGAACCTGTTCGGCTGGCGGGTGCGTTACGTTCCCGCGTCGGTGGCCTACCACCGGCACCACGGCACCATGGACACCGTCGACACCCCGGAGTCGGGGCGGGAAACCTTCCTGCTGGAACGCAACGCGCTCGCTGCGCTGTACAAGAACCTGTCCGAGGAGTCCCTGGCCACCCTGCTGCCCGCCGCGCTGGCACTGGCGGTCCGGCGCGCCACCGCCCGCGGCGAGCTGGACGCAACCCAACTCGACCCGCGACACCGCAACGGGGAGGTCGCCGTCGGCGACGTGGCCGTGCCACGCCAGGCGCTGGCCGGGGTGTTGGCCATCGACCAGTTCGTCGAGCTGCTACCTGAGCTGCGCCAGGCACGGGAGCGGGTGCAGCGGCAACGCGTCCGCACCGACGCCGACCTTGCCCCGCTGTTGCGGGAGCCGCTCGAGCCCGCGTTCCCGCTGCCGCGCTACCTGGCGGCACACGACATCCTCGCCGAAACCTTCGCCGTGCACGAGGCGTTCGGCACCCGACGCAGGGTGCTGGTGCTGACCGGGGACGCGCTCACCGAACGGATGGCGGGCCCCGCCATCCGCGCCTGGCACATCGCGGAGGTGTTGGCCGCCGAACACGAGGTACGACTGGTGACGATGAACCCCCGGTGCGAGCCGTCGCCCGCGCCGTTCACCGTCGACGCCGCCCGGCGCCGCGATCTCGACGCGCACCTCGCTTGGGCCGATATCGTCATCCTGCAGGGGCATGTGCTCGAGATGGCGCCTGCCCTGCACGCCGACCAGGCGCACACCATCGTGGTATGTGACCTCTACGACCCGATGCACCTCGAGGTGCTCGAGCAGAGCCGTGCCGCGCCGGACGACGCCCGTGCCGCCGAGCTGACCGGGGTCACCAGGGTGCTGGAGGCGCAGCTGCGACGCGGTGACTTCTTCCTGTGCGCCTCCGAGCGGCAGCGGCACTTCTGGCTTGGTCACCTCGCCGCGACCGGACGGCTGTCTCCCCGCCTGTACGACGCGGATCCCACCACGCGATCACTGCTGTCGGTCGTCCCGTTCGGGTTGCCAGCCGAGCCGCCGCGACGGACCGGACCCGGACCGCGCGAGACGGTTCCCGGCATCTCCGCAGGCGACCGCGTGATCCTGTGGGCAGGCGGGATCTACAGCTGGTTCGACCCGGTCACGCTGATCCGCGCGGTCGACGAGTTGCGGCATCGCAAACCCGAGGTCCGGCTGGTGTTCCTCGGCATGCGCCACCCCAATCCGGAGGTCACCGACACCGCTACCGCCGATCGTGCGGTGCGCCTTGCCGACGATCTCGACCTCACCGGCAAGCACGTGTTCTTCAACGAGCACTGGGTGCCGTACGCCGAGCGTCAGAACTGGCTGCTGGAAGCCGACTGCGGCGTCACCACGCACTTCGAGCACGCCGAAACGATGTTCGCGTTCCGCACCCGCGTGCTCGACTACCTGTGGGCCGGACTGCCCATCGTGACCACCGACGGCGATTCCTTCGCCGACCTGGTACGCGCGCACGGGATCGGCCTCGTCGTGCCTGCTGCCGATCCGACCGCGCTGGCAGACGCCCTGGAGCGCGCCCTCTACGACACCGAGTTCCGAGCGGCATGTGCCGATCGGATAGCAGCCGTCGCCGAGCAGTTCAGCTGGCCGCGCGCGCTCGAACCGCTGGTCCGGTTCTGCCGGGACCCCCGGCCAGCGGCCGATCGCCTGCCCGGTTCCGGGGACCTGGTGCGCACTGCGGCCGAACACGGATCCGCGCGGCTGCGCAGGGATCTACGGCTGGCGCGTTCCTACCTCGCCGACGGTGGGCCGGGGGAACTCCTCCGGCGTGCCGGGGGACGTGTGCGCAGGACGGTACGGGAGCGGATGATTCACATGTCGCGATCCGGGGGACTGGGCAATGGCTAATCGCGCGCTGAAGGTGCTGCTCGACGGCACACCGCTGCTGGGTGAACGCACCGGGGTCGGCCGGTACACCGCATCACTGTCCGAGGAGCTGGAGTCCATGCCCTCGGTCGACGCCCGCGCGGTCGCCTTCACCGTGCGGGGGTGGCGAAGGATCCGTGACGTGCTCCCCCACGGGGTGCGGGCTCGCGGGATGCCCATCTCCGCGCGCGTCCTGCGCCGGTGCTGGCTCCGTGGCTCCTTCCCGCAGATCGAGCTCTTCGCGGGGCCTGCGGACGTGGTGCACGGCACCAACTACGTGCTGCCGGGAACCGCGCGGGCCGCCGGGGTGCTCACCATCCACGACCTGGCCTTCCTGGATGCTCCCGAGGAGCTGGCGCCGAGCGAGGAGCTGCTTCCCGAGCTGGTCCGCGTCGGCGCGCGGCGCGCCGACGCGATCTGCACGCCCACGGCGGCGGTGGCCGATGCGGTCGCCGAGCGCCTCGACGTGTCCCGCGAGAAGATCATCGTCACACCGCTCGGCGTCGATCCGGCCTGGTTCACGGCCATGCCGCCCAACAACGACCTGCGTTCCCGGTTCGGGCTGCCCTCGGAGTACCTGCTGTTCGTCGGCACGTCCAGCCCGCGCAAGGGGTTGGAGTGGCTCACCGAGGCGCACCGGCTCGATCCGGAGTTACCGCCGCTGGTGTTCATCGGACCAGGGGCGTTCGTGGTAAACGACCGATCGCAACACGCTGGCTACGTGTCCGATGTCGACCTGCGCAGCGTAGTCGCCGGTGCCTCCGCCCTGGTGCTGCCCTCCCGCGACGAGGGGTTCGGGCTCCCCGTGCTCGAGGCCATGGCCTGCGACGTTCCGGTGGTGTGCAGCGACGTACCCTCGCTGCGGGAGGTGGCGGACTCGTTCGCCCACCTCGTCCCGTACGGCGATCTGGACGGGCTGGCACAGGCCCTCGGCGCCGCGGTCGACGAGCGGGACGATGCCACCCCCAGCAGCCGGTCGATCGCCCGCAGGGCGCACGCTGCCAGCTTCACCTGGCACCGGTGCGCGGAGGCGACCATCGACGCCTACCGTTTCGCGGTGAACAGGTAAGGCACGGGCAGCGGGTGTGTAAGCCCGCCGGGCGATCAGCGACCGGCGAGAAACTCGGCCAGGGCGGCACGCCAGTCGCGCAACGGCGTCAGCCCGGCCTCCAGCCAGGACTCGTTGGACAGCACCGACCGCGCGGGACGCTCGGCGGTGCGCGGGAACTCCGCCGTGGTGCACGGCCGTACCCGATCCTCGTCGGCGCCGAGCTCGGCGAAGATCGCCCGCGCGAACTCGTACCACGAGGTCTGGCCGCCACCGGTGCAGTGCAGCGTGCGCCGCTCGGGGCCGCGCCGGTTGGTGATCACGGCCGCGAGCTCCAGCAATCCGTTCGCGAGATCGGCCGTCCAGGTCGGCGAACCGTACTGGTCGGCGACCACGGTGACCGTTTCCTGCTCCCGTTCGAGCCTGGTCATCGTGCTGACGAAGTTCTCACCGGAAGCCCCGTACAGCCACGAGCTGCGCACCACCCACGTCGCGGCCCCCGAACCGAGGACGGCGCTCTCGCCTGCCGCCTTGGTCCGGCCGTACGCGTTGCGCGGGCCGAGCGGATCCTCCGGTTCGTAAGGGCGGTCGGCATCGCCTGCGAAGACGTAGTCCGTGGACAGGTGGACCAGCGGGAGCTGCTGCGAGGCGCAGGCCGCGGCGAGCACGCGTGGGCCGTCGGCGTTGACCGCGAACGCCCGATGCTCCTCGGATTCCGCCTTGTCCACCGCGGTGCACGCGGCGGCGTTGATCACGATCGGCTGTAGGCCCGTGCCCGCGGCTCGCGCGGCGAACTCCCGAACCGCGCTCACCACCGAACCGGTCCGGGTGATGTCGAGTTCGGCCGAGGACGGCGCCGTGACCTCCACACGCGCCGCGCTTGCCGAGCGGGCCAGCGCAGCGATGTCACGCCCGAGCTGCCCGCTGCCACCGGGCACGAGGATGGCCAGGCCGGTCATCGCGCGGCCCCCCGGCTGCGCGGCCGGTCACGTACCAGCTCCGGCACCGAACCCGGTGGCCTGCCCGATGCCGGTGTCGCAGGTGCCTGCTCCCGCCGCTGCTTCAACGGCTCCCACCAGTGACGGTTCTCCGCGTACCACCGCACCGTTTCGGCCAGGCCCGTCTCGAACGGCACGGCAGGCCGATAGTCGAGCTCGTCCCGGATCTTGCTGGCGTCCACCGAGTACCGGCGATCGTGGCCCTTGCGGTCGGTGACCGGCTCGACCATGTCCCACCCGGCGCCGACCGCGTCCAGCAGTCGCTGCGTGAGCTCGGTGTTCGTCAACTCGGTTCCTCCGCCTATGTTGTAGATCTCGCCGGGACGGCCTGCGTCGGCGACCAGCTGGAGGGCACGGCAGTGGTCGTCGACGTGGAGCCAGTCCCGCACGTTGAGCCCGTCACCGTACAACGGCACCCGCTCGCCGTCGAGCAGGTTGGTCACGAACAGGGGGATCACCTTCTCCGGAAACTGGTACGGACCGTAGTTGTTGGAGCACCGCGTGATGCACACCGGCACGCCGTGGGTACGGAAGAAGGAGCGGGCCATCAGGTCGGAGGACGCCTTCGACGCGGCGTAGGGCGAGTTCGGTTCGAGCGGATGGTCCTCCGGCCAGGAACCGTGCGCGATGGAGCCGTACACCTCGTCGGTGGAGACGTGCACGAACTTGCCGACACCTGCGTCGGCAGCTGCCTGCAGCAACGTCTGCGTACCGACGACGTTGGTGCTCACGAACTCGGCCGAGCCCGCGATGGAGCGGTCGACGTGGGATTCTGCGGCGAAGTGCACAACCAGATCGACGCCGGCCATGGTGCGCTCTACCAGATCCGCGTCACGGATATCGCCCTTGACGAGGGTCAACCGTTCGTGGTCTGCCATCGGTTCCAGGTTGGCTTCGTTGCCCGCATAGGTCAGGCTGTCGAGAACGACCACCTCGGCCCCAGCCACCGAAGGGTACGCGCCGGAGAGAACCTGCCGTACGTAGTTGGACCCGATGAATCCCGCGCCTCCCGTGACGAGCACTCGCATCTGACCGATCGCCTTCCACCTGGTTCGCTGCCCGACCTGCCCGTGGCAGTCTAGTGGCCGGTACCGGGCAAGCGGGGCGGTTTCGGTGAGCACGGCCCGCGCTCCCGGTCGCCGTGAGGTGCACTACCCTCCCTCTCGTGCGCTTCCACGCCGACCTGCACATCCACTCGAAGTACTCGCGGGCGTGCAGCAAGGACTGCGACCTGCACCACCTGAGCTGGTGGGCACGCCGTAAGGGGATCACGGTCGTCGGCACCGGGGACTTCACCCACCCCGCCTGGTTCGACCACCTGCGGGAATGTCTCGAGCCCGCCGAGCAGGGCCTGTTCCGCATGCGGGCCGACATCGAACGGGAGATCACCCGGACCTTGCCGCCTGCGGTGGCGAGCAACGACGTGCGCTTCATGCTGTCGGTGGAGATCTCGACGATCTACAAGCGGGATGGTCTCACCCGCAAGATCCATCACCTGATCTACGTGCCCGACTTCACCGCGGCGGCGGAGTTCAACCGCAGGCTCGGGCGCATCGGCAACCTCGGCTCCGACGGCAGACCTATCGTCGGCCTGGACTCCCGCGACCTGCTGGAGATCACGCTGGAAAGCGGCGAGGGTTCCTACCTGGTGCCCGCGCACATCTGGACGCCGTGGTTCGCGGTGCTCGGTTCCAAGTCGGGGTTCGACCGGATCTCCGACTGTTACGCCGACCTCGCCGATCACATCACCGCGCTGGAAACCGGCCTATCCAGCGACCCAGAGATGAACTGGCGGATCTCAGAGCTCGATCGTTACCGTCTGGTGAGCAACTCCGATGCGCACTCACCGCCGATGCTGGGGCGCGAGGCCACCGTCTTCGATACCGAGCTGGATTACTTCGCGATACGCCACGCGCTGGACACCGGGCACGGGCACGCGGGCACCGTCGAGTTCTTTCCCGAGGAGGGTAAGTACCACGTCGACGGGCACCGCAAGTGCGGCGTCCGGATGCAGCCACCGCAAACGCGCGAGCACGGCGGTCACTGCCCGGAGTGCGGCAAGCCACTCACCGTCGGGGTGCTCAACCGCGTGGACGCGTTGGCCGACCGCCAGGAGGGCAGCAAGCCGCCCGGCGCAGCGGACTACCGCTGTCTCGTTCCGCTGCCCGAGATCGTGAGCGAGATCCTCGGCACGGGGCCGAAGAGCAAGAAGGTTCTCCGTGAGATCGATCAGCTCACCGCCGCCTTCGGCAGCGAGCTGGCGATCCTGCAGGACGTCGATCTCGACGACGTGCTGCCACGGTGGCCGCTGCTCGCCGAGGCCGTCTCACGCCTGCGTCGGGGCGAGGTCATCCGCGAACCCGGTTACGACGGCGAGTATGGCGTGATCAAGCTCTTCCACGCCGGTGAGCTGCGGCGGCTGAACGCGGTACACACCCCCGCGCTGTTCGACGCCCTCCCTGAGGCGCCCGAGCCATCCACACCGGACGGTCCATCGCCGCGGTCCACGCCCCGCGTCGCTTCGGAAACCGCGGGGGAGCCTACCGGCAAGGAGCGGGCGGCCCCGGCGCGACCGCCGGTTGCCGAGGTGCAGGCGACAGGTTCGCTGCTGGACGCGCTCGATCCAGACCAGCGCGCCGCCGCCGAGCCCCTCGATGCTCCGCTGCTGATCGTCGCGGGCCCGGGCACGGGCAAGACCCGCACGCTGACGCACCGCATCGCCTACCTCGTCACCGAACGCGGGGTGTCCCCTCGGAACTGCCTGGCGATCACCTTCACCAGGCGCGCCGCCGAGGAGATGACCGAGCGACTGGCCACGCTGGCTCCGGAGCAGGCGGGCGAGGTCACCATCGCGACGTTCCACTCACTCGGCGCGCGCATCCTGCGCGAGCAACACCACCGCGTGGGGGTGACCGGCCGGTTCGGCATCGCCGACGAGGCGACGCAACTGGCGGTGGCCGGTGAGGTCGCAGGCGGTGAGGCGGAGGGAAAGCGGCTGCTTTCCGAGCTGTCTCGGGCGCGCCGCCACGGCAGCACCGCCGCCGAGCTGCCCCATCGCGCCGACCGCTACGTCGCCGCGCTCCGCGCGTGGGACCTTGTCGACTTCGACGAGCTGGTCGCCCTGCCCACGGAGATTCTCGAGTCCGATCCGGACCTGGCAGCGAGCTACCGGGAACGCTACCGCTGGATCTCGGTGGACGAGTACCAGGACACGGACGGTCAGCAGTACCGGTTGCTCCGGCAGCTCGCCACCCAGGGGGCCGGGGTCGACGGCAGCTCATCGCAGGGCGGGATCACCGCCATCGGCGACCCGGATCAGGCGATCTACCGGTTCCGTGGCGCCGATGTGAGCTACTTCCTGCGGTTCCAGCAGGACTTCCCCGGCGCGCGGACCGTCCACCTCGGCAGGAACTACCGTTCCAGCGACAACGTGCTCGGCGCGGCGATGCGAGTGATCACGCCGGGCAGCCTGGTGCCGGGCCGGTCGCTCCATCCGGTGGGCGACCACGGCACGGCAAGGGTCGGCCTGCATCGCGCCGCGACACCTGAGGCCGAGGCGTCGTTCGTGGCGCGCACGATCGAACGGCTCCTTGGCGGTGCCTCGTTCCACTCGCTGGACAGCGGCCGCGTCTCGGAGGACGGCACGCAGGGGTTGGGCTTCGGCGACTTCGCGGTGCTCTACCGCACCGACCGCCAGGCCCGCGCCGTGGCTGATGCGCTGACCCAGGCCGGGTTGCCGTTCCAGAAGCGGTCCCACGACCGGCTCGCGGACCGTCCGGGGGTCAGCGAGCTGGTCACCGAGCTCCGGTTCGTGCCGGAGGCGGACCGGGGTTCACGGAGCGACCGTGCCGGGTCACCGCAGCGGCTGCGCGACCGGTTACGGGTGGCAGCTGACGCGGTGCTTGCCCGGCGGGAGAATCCGGAGCCGGGTGAGGTGGAGCGGATCAACACCGCCGTGGACCTGCTCACCCCGCTGGCCGAGCGGTGCGGGACGGACCTGGAGCGGATGCTGACCGAGCTGTCGCTCGGGGTGGAGGTCGACACCTGGGATCCGCGGGCCGACCGGGTGTCGCTGCTGACGCTGCACGCGGCCAAGGGTTTGGAGTTCGCCGTGGTGTTCATCGTCGGCTGCGAGGACGGCCTGCTCCCGCTGCGCTGGCCGGGCACCAACGGCGACGGGGCCGACGAGCAGCACCGGGAGGAGGAGCGCAGGCTGCTGTTCGTCGGGATGACGCGCGCGCAACGGCACCTGTACCTCAGCCATGCCGCCGAGCGCACCGTCCACGGCAGCACCCGACCCGCGGAAGCCTCCCCGTTCCTCGCCGAGCTCGACGACCGTACCTGCGAGCGGATCGGCGACACGGTGCCCCGCAAGCGGAACCGGCAGACCCAACTACGCCTGCTGTAGCGCCGCTGTCGGAGCACCCACACCGGCGGACGGAGCAGAGCTTCGAGACAATCCCGCCACTGCTCCAACCGCCCTCCGGCAGACGAGGCCCCCACCAGGGGGTCACGGCTGCCGGAGCACCCACACCGGCGGACGGAGCAGAGCTTCGAGACAATCCCGCCACTGCTCCAACCGCCCTCCGGCAGACGAGGCCCCCACCAGGGGGTCACGGCTGCCGGAGCACCCACACCGGCGGACGGAGCAGAGCTTCGAGACAATCCCGCCACTGCTCCAACCGCCCTCCGGCAGACGAGGCCCCCACCAGGGGGTCACGGCTGCCGGAGCACCCACACCGGCGGACGGAGCAGAGCTTCGAGACAATCCCGCCACTGCTCCAACCGCCCTCCGGCAGACGAGGCCCCCACCAGGGGGTCACGGCTGCCGGAGCACCCACACCGGCGGGCGGAGCAGTGCTTCGAGACAATACTGCCGTGAGTATTACCGAGACCGTGCTGCGGCCGCTGCTGGCGGCGTCGGCGGCCCGCCCGTTGATCACCCATTACGACGAGGACGCGGGCAGCCGGGTGGAGCTGTCGGTGGCCACGGCGACGAACTGGGCAGCCAAGACGGCGAACTGGTTGACCGAGGAGTTCGACGTCGAGCCGGGGGACGCGGTGTGTGTGCGGCTGCCCGCCCACTGGCAGACGGCTGCGGTGCTACTAGGTGCCTGGTGGTGCGGTGGGCACGTCACGGACTCCCCTGAGGGGGCCGCCGTGGCGTTCACCGTGGTGGGACAGCAGGATGCCGTGTCGGCGGCGGGGGCGACCGCTGTGGTCGCGCTGGACCCGCTCGGCCGGGGCTTGTCCGAGGCGACGAGGCCGCCCATGTTCGACTACCTGGCCGATGTGAAGGCTTGCGGGGACGAGTTCGTGCCGCCGCAGCCGGTGCCGGGTGAGGCCCCGGCGCTGCTGTCGTCCACCGTCGACGAGGTGCTGGCCACTGCGCGGGAGCGGGCGGCTGCCAGCGGCATCGCCGCTGGGGATCGCGTACTGTCCACCCGCGACTGGACACTGCCGGACGGCGTGTTGGGCGCGCTGCTGGCGCCGCTGGCCGCGGGGGCCTCGCTGGTGCAGGTCACCGGCGTGGCACACGCAGCGGCCCCTGATCGCCGCCAGGCCGAACGCACCACAGTGGAAATCGCCTGAACAGCTGTGAGGTGCCCTGCGGCGTGCGTCACCCTCGCGCCACAGCCTCCTGGTGCGCCGCCGCTCGACTCGCGCGCCATCGCCGGATCAGCACGTAGTCGAGCGAGAGGCGACCGCCGTTGAATCCCAGTGCGAGACCGGCGGCCCCGAGCACCACGAGGAGTTCGATCCCGCCCACCAGTCCCTCACCGAGATGGACGAAGGCGATCGCGCCGATCGCCACGACCGCGTAGCCGATCCCCACCAGCGGCAGCAGCAGGCCGACGACGAACAGCAAGGAACCAACCCCTTCGACGAAGATGAGGAACGCCGCCGACAGGGTGGGCAGTGGGATACCGTTGCCGGCCACCGATTCGGCGGTGGCACTCAATCCCGCTTGCCACTTGCCGTGACCGTGAGCGAGAAACACCGCTGCGATGGCGATCCGACCGATCAGCGCCGCCAGGTCCCGCGCCCACCCGTACATCGCGCGCCTCCTTCACTCCCCGGTGACGTCGTGCACCGCGGGCTGCATCACGACGGATGCGCGCGGCGAAGGAGCGCCGCTCTGGTGCACGATCCCGCACCTGTTGACAGATCCGCACCAGACGCTAGCCGAACAGCGTAGCCAGGTTGAGACATCCGGCCTAACACCCGACGAACGGCCCGTCCCGGCCGTAGGGGCATCGGGCAGCGCGCACCTCGATCGGGCTCGTCACTCGCCGGATGCCACCGTGCCTACTCCGGCGGCTGTTGCGGCTTGTCCGGCTGGGACGGCGCCGCCGGTTCCTCCTTTTCGGCCTTGCGCTTCTCGCGCGCGCGACCGAAGATCAGCCGATCGAGCGAGATCCGCCCGCCGTTGAAACCGAGCCCGAGGGCGGCGAGTGCCAGCACAAGCTCGAAGTCGTAGCCTCCCATCAGGCCGGCGTCGAGCTGCACGAAGTAGATCGCGCCGAGACCGATCACCGCGAAGCCGATCCCCACCAGCGGCAACAGCAACCCGATGATGAACAGGATCGCGCCGACCACCTCGACGATCATCAGGAAGATCGCGGCGGCCGTCGGCAGCGGCACCCCGAACTCCGCCATCGAATCAGCGGTCGCGTCGATGCCCGCTTCCCACTTGTCGATACCGTAGGCGAGAAACACCACGGCGATACCGATCCGGCCGACGAGTGCGGCGAGATCCTGGATACGCCCGTACATCGTGCGCCTCCTTCACAGCCGGTGGGCTTGTGGATGAGTTGCACGCACCGTACCGTATGGCGCCAGTGTGGACGTGACACTCAGGTGAACATGCACCAAAAGTGTCCACCCGAGGTGCCGATCCCCTACTTCAGTAGGTGTCGGGCCATGACCATCCGCTGGATCTGGTTGGTGCCCTCGTAGATCTGCGTGATCTTCGCGTCCCGCATCATCCGCTCGACCGGGAAGTCCCGGGTGTATCCCGCACCGCCGAAGAGCTGGACGGCGTCGGTGGTCACCGACATCGCCGTGTCCGAGGCGAACGTCTTCGCCGCGCTGGAGGCGAAGGACTTGTCGGCATCACCGCGCTCGACCTTGGCCGCTGCACTGTAGACCATGTGCCGCGCGGCCTCGACCTTCATCGCCATGTCCGCCAGCATGAACTGCACGCCCTGGAAGTCGGCGATGGCCTTACCGAACTGCCGCCGCTCGGTCACATAGGACACCGCAGCGTCCAGCGCACCCTGCGCGATGCCCAGCGCCTGGGCGCCGATGGAATGCCTGGTGTGGTCGAGGGTGCGGAAGGCCAGCTTGAGTCCCTGCCCCGGTTCACCGATCATCCGCTCCGCCGGTACCGCGCAGTCCTCGAAGTAGATCTCCCTGGTCGGCGATCCCTTGATGCCGAGCTTGCGCTCCTTCGGCCCGATCGAGAAACCGGGATCGTCGTAGCGAACCGCGAACGCGGAGATGCCGTTCGCCGGGTTCGCGGCATCCGGGTCGGTGACCGCCATGACGGTATACCAGGTGGACTCCCCCGCGTTGGTGATCCAGCACTTGGTGCCGTTGAGCACCCACCGCTCACCGTCACGAACGGCCTTGGTGCGCATGGCAGCCGGATCGGATCCCGCCTCCCTCTCGGACAGCGCGTACGAGGCCGTTGCCCCTGCGGCCACGTCGCCGAGCACCTGCTTCTTGAGCTCCTCGGAGGCACCGAGCACGAGGTTCATGGTGCCCAGCTTGTTCACCGCGGGGATGAGCGAGGAGGAGGCGCATACCCTGGCGACTTCCTCGATGACGATGTCGCAGGCGAGGGCATCGGCGCCCTGCCCGCCGTAGGCCTCGGGGATGTGCACCGCGTTGAAACCGGTTTTGGTCAGCGCCTCGGCAGCCTCGGTGGGATACCGCTCGTTCTCGTCGACGTCGGCCGCGTACGGGGCGATCTCGTTCGCCGCGAGGTCCCGCACGGCCGATCGCAGTTCCTCGTGCTCTTCGGCGAGCTGGTACACCCCAAGGTCATCCGCCACAGTGAGTCACCTCATCCACGAACCGCCGTAGCGATGTTATCGCCCGTTCACTACTCCCTCGATGTTATCGCTCGTTCACCGCGGACGGCAGTTGCGATTCGTCACATATCCGACCCGCCCGAACCGGGCGCTCATCGCTCGTCGAGCCTGCTGCGCAGCGCGGCGTCCTTGGCGAGCACCTGCTGCTCGAGGTCGGCCTGGAATCCCACCATGCGGTCCCGCAGCACGGGATCGCTCGCGGCGAGCACGCGCACCGCGAGCAATCCCGCGTTACGCGCGCCTCCGACGGAGACGGTGGCCACCGGCACTCCCGCGGGCATCTGCACGATGGACAGCAACGAGTCGAGGCCGTCGAGATGCCGCAGCGGCACCGGCACGCCGATCACCGGCAGCGGGGTGGCGGCCGCGACCATGCCGGGCAGGTGCGCGGCGCCGCCCGCGCCCGCAATGATCACACCGATGCCCCGGTTGGCGGCCTGGCTGGCGTAGTCGAGCATGCGCTGCGGGGTGCGGTGCGCCGAATACACGCCGACCTCGTAGCCGAGGCCGAACTCGTCCAGTGCCGTTGCCGCAGCCTCCAGCACGGACCAGTCCGAATCGCTGCCCATGATCAGACCGACCCGCACGGCATGCGCCGCTGCCTGGTTCCCTGCCGAGTCCGCCGTCGACATCGCCGCCCTCACTCCCTCTCGTGGACCCGGTACCCGTCGGGCCATTCCGCGTGCGCCAGCCAGTGCGCGGCGAGCCTCGCGCGTTCGGCCAGGCCAGCCATGTCGCTGCCGAGCACGTTCACATGACCCAGCTTCCGCCCTGGACGCTCTTCCTTGCCGTACAGGTGGACGCGCGCGTCGGGAAACCGCGCGAACAGGTGGTGCACCCGCTCGTCGATTCCCATCCTTGGTGATTCCGTGGCGCCGAGCACGTTGGCCATCACACAGGCGGGCGCCACGGCGTCGGTGACACCGAGCGGGTAGTCGAGCACCGCGCGAAGGTGCTGCTCGAACTGCGAGGTGACCGAGCCGTTCATGGTCCAGTGCCCCGAGTTGTGGGGCCGCATTGCCAGCTCGTTGACCACCACCCCGTCGTCGGTGTCGAACAGCTCGACGGCGAGCACGCCGACCACGTCGAGCTCGGCGGCGATGCGCAGGGCAAGCGACTTCGCCTCATGTGCCGCTGCCTCTGTCAAGCCGGGGGCGGGCGCCAGCACCTCGGTGTTGATGCCCCCGCGCTGCACCGTCTCCACCACCGGCCAGGCCGCGCCCTGGCCGAACGGCGACCGCGCGACCAGCGCGGACAGTTCCCGCCGCATCGGGACCTTCTCCTCGACGAGGAGCGCCACTTTCGCGTCGGCGAGCTCGGCGAACAGCTCCTCGGCGCGCTCGGCGTTCTCGACGACCCAGACACCTTTGCCGTCGTAACCACCGCGTGCGGCCTTGAGCACCACCGGCCAGCCGTGTTCCCGCGCGAACGCGGTGACATCGCCTGCTTCGGTGACGGCGGCGAAGCTCGGCGCCGGGCAGTCGAGCGTGGCCAGCTTGCGCCGCATCGCCAGCTTGTCCTGGGCGTGCAGCAGCGCGTACGGGCCTGGCCGCACCGTGTATCCATCCTCGACGAGCTGCTGGAGGTGCTCGTTCGGCACGTGTTCGTG
Source organism: Haloechinothrix sp. LS1_15 (assembly GCF_033042135.1). NCBI lineage: Bacteria > Bacillati > Actinomycetota > Actinomycetes > Pseudonocardiales > Pseudonocardiaceae > Haloechinothrix > Haloechinothrix sp. LS1_15. Next base: position 133,352 of record NZ_WBXM01000010.1, read on the forward strand.
ATCGAAGGTCACCACGTCGACCTCGGCGGCGAACGAGCGCAGCGCCTCGAGGTCGGTGTGGCTGCCGGTGACGACCGTGCCTGCCACCAGGCCAGCGGAATCGCTTTCCCCCTTAGCGAGCACGTGCAGGGACTGGCCGAGCGCGATCGACGCCTGGTGCGTCATACGCGCCAGCTGCCCACCACCGACCATGCCGACCACCGGGAGACCCGTGTACCTATCCATCTTCCCGAACGATCCCTCTTGTCTGGCGTCCTGTTGACCCGACCGTGGCTGCTCGTACGCACCGCCGCGCGAGCACCCGTACGGCGCCCGGCGCGAAGCCCCACTGTATCCAGCGGCTCCGGGGTACCGCGCATCGGCGGGTTCCCGATGCGACCTGGCTGACACCACACCGCTCGCGCGGCGCGCGGTATCCCGGCGGCGAGCCCGTCACCCACGCCCACCGCCGGATATCCCGGCGTCGCGGGTGGGTGCGCGGCCCCGCGGGACCCGAAGGCCCAGCGGGACCCACAGCGAGCGGCCGAGCCGGAGCCCGGTGCCGAGCAGCACCAGCGCGACCACCACCGGCACGGCCACGTAGGCGCTGCCGAGCAGATGCTGCCACCAGCTCCAGTGCAGTTCCAGGTTGCGCCCGTTGGGGAGCACGAGCAGCACGCAACTGGTGAACACCGCGATCACGCCGAATGCCTGCCACCGATGGCGGGTGCGCACCTGTACTGGGCGGCCCAGTCGCGCGACCAGTACCACGATCAGCGGCACCGCCCACACCCAGTGGTGTGACCAGGACACTGGCGAGACCAGCAGCCCGAAAAACGCCGTCACCAGCAGCGCGGGTAGCGGTTGGCCGTCGCGGTGGAAACGACGCACCAACCACACCGCAGGCACCGCCGCCACGCCAGCGACCACGACGCTCACCGCGAAGGACCACGGCGCCAGCTCGGTGAGGCGGTGCACCACCCCGTTGATGGACTGGTTGCCCGCCCAGTGAATCGGACCGGTACGGCCGGGATCGATCACCGCATCGCCCCAGAACCGGACCGCGTCGCGCGGTATCACAGCCACCATCACCGCTTGCAGGACGAGAAACGTCACCGCCGCCCGTACGGCCGCCCGCACCCTGCCGGTCAGCACCAGGTGCGGGATGAAGATCAGCGGGGTGAGCTTGACCGCGGCCGCCAGCCCGATCAGCACTCCACCGAGCCGGTGGTCGCGTGCGGCAAGGACGAGCACGTCCAGCATGATCACGGCCATCAGTACGAGGTTGACCTGGCCGAGCGCAATGGTGCGCCAGACCGGCTCGATCGCCAGCAGCGCGACCGTGAACAGCACGGTCACCGCAGCGGGAGTCGCCCCCCACCGCCCGTACCAGGATTCGAGGTCGCGCTGCCAGGGCAGACTGCCGAGCGTGACCCGGATCGACAGCGCCAGCGCGAGGATCGACAGCACGGCCATCGCCCCCCATGCCAACTGCACGGGCAGCAGTGTGAGCGGCAGGAACAGCACCGTGGCAGGCGGCGGGTAGGTGAACGGCAGCAGCGCCCACCACGGCTCGGCTGGCAGGCTCATCGAGTCGTACAACGGATCGCCGGACAGCAATGCCACCGCACCCGCCCGGTACACAGCACTGTCGACACCGAGCCGCCAGTCGTGCAGCCACCCCGCGACCGCGATGGCCACTACCAACAGCAGCAGGGCGGTCAGGACAACAGCCGCCCGTGGACTGGGTGACCACGATGGTCCGATCGGGTGCCTCACGCGATCCAGTGTGGCCCACCGTCCGCGCGGCACTACGGCCGGCAGGTACCCGCCGGTCCCGCTGTGCCTCACTCCGGACCGGCGAACACCTCTCCGCGGGCTCGCTCGACGGCGGCAAGCACGGCTCCCCGCAACACCGAGTTCGCCTCGACCTGGCTTGCCACCACGCTGGGCGGGTTCGGGCACATCGCGGCGGCCCGCCGCTGGACCCTGGCGGCCAACTGCTCGCCACCGGCCAGGCCGACCTCGCCCGCCAGCACGACGAGTCCGGGGTCGAGCACCACGCAGATCGACGCGACACCGACGGCCAGTCGGCCTGCCAGCTCGTCGAGCAGTGGTTCGGCGGACTCTCCGCCGGTGACGGCCCACTCCACCGCAGCGCCCGGGGTGGGCGCGTCGAATCCGTGCTCGGCGGCCAGCGACATCACGGTCTCGCCGCCTGCCAGGGCCTGGAATGCCCCGCCGATGGTCGGCAGCGCACCGCTGCGTGGCTCGGCGACCGTGACCGGCGCGGGCGCGCCGGGTACCGGGAGGTAGCCGACCTCACCCGCGGCGCCGGAACGCCCCCGGTACAGTTCGCCGTCGATCACCACTCCGAGACCGAGGCCGACGCTGAGCCACAACAGCGCGAAGTCGCTCTCTCTGGTCGCGGCCCCGACGGACCGTTCAGCGAGTGCCGCCAGGTTGACGTCGTTCTCGATCATGACCGGCCTGCCGAGGTCGTTACGGAGCGAGTCGAGCACGCCCTCGTGCCAGGCGGGTAGGTCGAAGGAGAACCGCACATCACCGGTACGCGGATCCACCATGCCTGGGGTGCCGATCGCGAAGACCCGGATATCGGAGAAGGAGATCCCCGCCGAGCGAGCCGCCTTGTCCACCGCGTCGTGCACCACTCGGACCGGCTCGTCCGCGCCGTTGGGATCGACGGTCACCTCGACGGCGATATCGCCGGTGATGTCGGCGATGCCCGCGGTGACGCTGTCGGGACCGATCGTCAGCCCGGCGACGTACGCGCAGGAGGCCACCACCCCGTAGAGCGCCGCGTTGGGCCCGCGACCACCTGCCCTGCTTCCGACCACCTGAACCAGCCCCCTGGCTTCGAGGCGTGACAGCAGCTGTGAGGCGGTGACCTTCGACAGGCCGGTGTGCTCACCCAGCTCGGCGCGGGTGAGGGGACCGGAGACGAGCAACAGCTCCAACGCCGTGCGGTCGTTGATCTCGCGCAGCAGCGTCGGCGTGCCAGGGCGGGCCGGCATCGGTACAGACCCCTTTCCTCCGTAGGTCGATCCTCGAACGAGCTTCTATCTCGATCCGTTAACGGACCCAACATACCCTATTATTTAGTAAACTTTCCTGTTAGTTTCCGTCCATCGGGGGACCACATACAGGGCACCGGGACAGTATCCGGGCGGGGAAGGAGATCCTCACGTGAAGTTCATCAAGTATGCAGCCCTGTCGGCCGGGATCGCCCTCATCGCCACGGCCTGCGGCAACGGGGCCGACGATGCGGCGAACGGCAACGACGAAGCACCTGACGAGATCACGGTCTGGCGGCTCGGTCCGCCGGACGACGCGCACAACGAGTTCATGGCCCAGGTCGGCGAGGAGTTCGAGGAGCAACACGGCGTCGCCGTCGACGTCGAGTGGGTTCCCTGGCCGGACGTCGACACCAAGTTCCAGGCGGCGGCTGCGGGCGGCGAGGGACCCGACGTCACCGAGATCGGCAACACCCAGGTGGTCACCTGGGCCAACCAGGGCGTGCTCGCGGACATCACCGACAAGGTCGCCGAATGGGACGAGGGACAGGAGATCCCGGAGAACCTGTGGGAGAACGAGACGATCGACGACCAGACCTTCGCCGTGCCGTGGCTCGGCGGGGTCCGCGCCGTGGTCTACCGTGCCGACTGGTTCGACGAGCTGGACATCGACGTGCCGACGAACTGGGACGAGCTGCTTGATGCGGCACAGACGATCAGCGAGAACAAGGACGCGAGCGGGTTCGAGATCAACGGCGGTTCCGACGCCATGCACGCCCTCGCCCCGTTCATCTGGGGCAACGACGGTGAGATCGTCGTCGAGGACGGCGACGAGTGGGTCTCGGAGCTCGACTCGCCAGCCAGCCGGGAGGCCGTCGAGTGGTACACCGACCTGGTCACCGAACACGGGGTTGCCCCGGAGTCCGCGGTCACCCGCGATTCGGTGGAGATCTCCCGGCTGTTCGCCAATGACCAGGTGGGCATGTTCGTGGACGGGGCCTGGGCCAAGAGCGTGATCACCGACGCGAACGAGGACCTCGACGAGGAAGCGATCAGCTCGTTCACCCTGCCTGCGCGCAACGGCAACTCCGCACCGCAGTTCGCGGGCGGGAACGACCTGGCAGTATGGGCCGACTCCGAGCACCACGACCTGGCGTTCGAGTACATCCAGCTGCTCGCCTCGAAGGAGAAGGTCACCGAGTACGCGCCGATCGCGGGCCTGCTGCCCACATACCCTGAGCTGCTGGCCGACGACGAGTATCTGGAGGACGACTGGATGGGCCCGTTCGCCGCGGCCATGCCGCTCGGCAAGGCGTACGCGGTCAACGAGAACTGGGTTCAGGTCGAGGACACCGTCGTGCAGGAGATGCTGCGCAACATCATCCGCGGCGAGAAGTCGGTCGAGGAGGCGACCGCCGAGGCCGCCGAGCAGATGGACGAGACGCTCAACCGGTGACTCGGACGATCAAACCCTCCACGGAACCCCGGGGCGGGGCGAGCACCCCCTCCCCGGGGAGTCGGGACAGCACGGCCAAGCGGGCACGCAGGTACCGGCTGACGTCGCGGCTCACGCCGTACCTGCTGCTCGGCCCCACCCTAGTGATCATCGCGGGCCTGCTGCTCTACCCGCTGTACCGCATGGCCGTGATGTCCACTCAGGATGTCGGTCTCCGGGAGGTGCGAGGCGAACCCGCGGAATCCGTCGGCCTGGACAACTTCTCCGAGATCCTCACCTCCGACACCTTCTGGCAGGCACTGCGCAACACCTTCGCCTTCGCCGCAGTCGCCGTCGCGCTCACCCTGGTGCTCGGCACCTTGGTTGGCCTGCTCATCCACCGGCTCGGGCGGGTGATGTCGACCACCGTCATCATCTCCGCGATGCTGGCGTGGGCGATGCCGCACATGTCGGTGGCCACGGTGTGGCGGTGGCTGTTCGACGAGAACGGCGGGGTGGCCAACTGGGTGCTCAACCGGATGCCCGACTGGCTCACCGGGACGCTGCTCGGCCGCACCGACTGGTCGGGCTACACCTGGTTCCTTGATCCCCTCCCGCTGTACTTCGTGCTGACGCTGGCTGTGGTGTGGCAGTCCTTCCCGTTCATCGCGGTTTCGGTGCTCGCGGGCCTGAAGAGCATCCCAGCCGAGCTGTTCGAGGCCGCGCGCGTCGATGGGGCCGGAGCCTGGCGCAGCTTCTGGAACGTCACGTTCCCGCTACTCAAGCCCGTCTTCGCCGTGCTGCTGGTGCTGTCGATCATCTGGGACTTCAAGGTGTTCACCCAACTCCACGTTCTCGCGGGCGGTATCGGGAACCCCGACGTGTTCAACCTGTCGCTGTACGCCTACGCGGAAGCCTTCCGCTCACCACCCAGGATGGGCCTCGGCTCGGCGATCGCGATCGTGCTCACGGCGATCCTGATGGTCATCACCGTGGCGTATGTCCGGCAGATCGTCCGGCAGGAGGACCTGCGATGAACCCGGTTCTCAGAAAGCGGACCAACCGGCTGGCCCTCAACGGCGCCGCGGTCATCGTGATCCTGTTCGCGATCTTTCCCGTGTACTGGATGGTCTCGACCGCCTTCAAGGTCAACGCGGAGATCTTCACCACGGACGTCGTGCTGTTCCCGAGCACGTTCACCCTCAGCCACTTCGAGGGGATCTTCACCCAGGGCATCGGCAACACGTCCCTGTGGATCTACCTGCGGAACAGTACCGTCGTGGCGCTGGGCGCGGTGTTGTTCGGGTCGCTGACGGCGTTGCTCGCGGCCATCGCGGTCGCCCGATTCCAGTTCCGGTTCCGCGCGTCCTTCCTCATCATGCTGCTGATCGTGCAGATGGTGCCGCACGAGGCGCTGCTGATCCCGCTGTTCGTCATGGCCCGCAACGCGGAACTGACCAACCGCCTGCTCGGCCTGGTAATCATCAACATCGCCTTCACCCTGCCGTTCGCGGTGTGGATGCTGCGCACCTTCGTGGCAGCGGTGCCGAGGGAACTCGAAGAGGCCGCCGCGATCGACGGGGCCTCGCGGTTCCGGACCTTCGTCTCGATCCTGTTCCCCCTCGTGGCACCCGGCCTCGTGGCGGTCAGCATCTTCTCGTTCATCACCGTATGGAACGAGTTCGTATTCGCATTCACGCTCATGGCCGACGAGAGCGGCTACACCATGCCGGTGGCGCTGCGGTGGTTCGTCGCCCGTGAGGGAACCGATTGGGGAGGTGTCATGGCAACGTCGACGATCATGACCATTCCCGTGATCATCTTCTTCCTGCTCGTGCAGCGGAGGATGGTCGCGGGCCTCGTGGCCGGGGCGGTGAAAGGGTGACGGCAACCGATCCGGCCCTGCTGCGCATGGCCATGGGAACGCTGCTCGCGCCGTTCCAGGGAACCGAGGTGCCCGGCTGGTTGCGAGTCGCCCTCGACAGCGGGCTCGGCGGGGTTTGTCTGTTCGCCATCAACGGCAACGTCACCGATACCGGCCAGCTCGCTACGCTGTCGGCCACACTGCGGTCCGATGCCGACCCGTTGGTCGCCATCGACGAGGAGGGCGGTGACGTCACCCGGCTCGCCCACGCCACCGGCAGCCCTTACCCAGGCAACGCCGCACTCGGCGTGGTGGACGACACCGACCTGACCCGTCGGGTGCACCGCTCGCTCGGTGCGGAGCTGGCGACCGCCGGGATCAACCTCAACCTCGCGCCCAGCGGGGACGTCAACAGCGCGGTCGACAACCCGATCATCGGCACCCGCTCCTTCGGATCCGATCCCGCGCTGGTCAGCAGGCACACCGCCGCAGCGGTTCGCGGGCTGCAGGAGGCAGGGGTGGCCGCCTGTGTGAAGCACTTCCCCGGACACGGCGCCACCCACCAGGATTCGCACCACGAGCTGCCGACCGTCGACATCGATCGCGAGCTGCTGTGCTCACGGGAGCTCGCGCCGTTCCGTGCGGCCATCGACGAGGGCACCAAGGCCGTCATGACCGCCCACGTCCGGGTCCCGCAGCTCACCGGACACGAACCAGCCACGCTGTCGGCGGCGGCCATCGACGGCCTGCTCCGCCACCGGCTCCGCTACGACGGCGTGGTGATCAGCGACGCGCTGGAGATGCGGGCGATCAGCGAGACCGTCGGTATCACCCGCGGCGCCGTGCTGTCGCTGGCAGCGGGTGCCGACCTACTCTGCCTCGGCGCGGTCCAGGGACCGGAGGTCATCCAGGACACCGCGAGCGCCATCGTGGCCGCCGTACAGCAGGACGCGTTGCCCGTGGACAGGCTGGAGCAAGCAGGCGCCAGGCTGTCGCGGCTACGCGACTGGCTCGCGGGAGCGGGCCGGGCTGAAGTCGACGACTCGGTCGGCCTCGCCGCGGCCCGCAGGGCATTACGGGTGACGGGCTCCCCCGCGATGGCGCGCACGCCGGTCGTGGTCGAGCTCCAGACACCCGCCTCGGTGGCAGCGGGGGAGCTTCCGTGGGGGATCGCGGATTGGCTTCCCGGAGCGAAGGCGGTTCGGGTGGACCCCGACCACATCACACCCGAGACGCTGCTCCCCCGGCTCCGGGACGGGTCGCTGGTGGTGGCGGTGCGCGATGCGCACCGCCACCCCAGTGCCCGGCGGCTGATCGATGGGCTGGTCAGCGCCCGGCCGGACACCACGGTCGTGGAGATGGGCCTTCCCGTGTGGCGCCCGGACTGCGCCGCGTACCTGGCCACGCACGGGGCGGCGACCGTCAACGCGAAAGCCGCGGCGGAGTACCTGACCACCTCGTAGCGGCACAGAACAGCTCGCAGCGGCCCGGTCAGCCGGGATCGAAAGGAATGGGGGCTGGGGGAATGGGGGCGGGTCGCCGTGACCGGCGACCCGCCCCCATCTCGCCGCACTCGTCGTAGCTGTCAGCGACTGCTGTCAGCAGCTGCTGTCATCGGCAGTTGCCGAGGAAGTCCCAGACGCTCCAGGACCCTCCGGAGCCCGGCTCCGTGCCCCGTGTCCACCACCGGGCGCGGTACTCCGCGCCGCCGTGGCTGACCGTGTCGCCACTCTGGTACGTCGCCTCGGCGTCCCAGGCAGCCGCATCGCACTCCGGAAGCTCGGGATCGCCGGGATCCGTCCCGTTACCGTTGCCGGTGAACACCACGTCGTGGCAGGCATAAAAGGCGTTATCGGTGTCGGCCACCGTCCATACCGCCAGGATGAGGTGCCTGCCCTCCTTGTTCCCCGGCAACCGCGAGGTGTGGGAGTGCTCGAACGGCGGCCGCCCTTCGAACGGCACCGTCTCGAACGGGTCCGGCTCCAGCATGTCCCTGGTAAGCGGTTCGAGCGGATCGTAGCTGTCGTTGGTGACGAAGTACTCGAACTTCTCGGTGCTGTGCGCCGCGGTGAACGACCAGCGGAACTCGTGGTCGGCGCCCGCTTCGAGTTCCTGGGTCGGCCAGTTGCCGCCGCGCGGGTTGTCCAGCGGCGCGAAGTGCTCGTTGCCGCCCGCGCAGATCTTCCCGTCGGCGGGACCGCCTTCGGGGAAGCCGTCGGGGCCCTCCACGCTCTGCGGTTCCCACTGGATGGCACCGCAGTCCTCGACATTGCCCTCGGCGCAGTGCAGTTGCCTGCTGATGGGATCGTCGGTGTACCCGTGTCCCGAGGCCGCGGGGGCGCCGAGGAGCGCGAGGGTGGCCGCCGTCGCGGTACCCGCGAGCATCGCGAGCCCGGTACGTACGGCCGCATGTGACGATGTACGTGATGCTGTTCGTGTCATTCGATGACGCATGATGGTGCCTTTCTGCCGCCACGCTCAGGGAAGCGTGTCCAGGTGGGGCGCCACGGTTTCGGCGAAGGCGTAATCGTTGGTGGCGTCCCAGTTGATGGACCAGGTCATCGCACCCCGGATCTCGGGGTACACATCGGGTGGTGTGAAGTCGCCACAGTTCTGGCCGGTGGCCAAGCAGTCGAGCGCGTCGTTGACCACCGACGGATCGACGTAACCTCCGCCTGCCGCCGACGGTGTCGCGGGCAAGCCCACACCGACCTGCTCCGGATCCAGCCCGTTCTCCAGCTGGATGCAGGTCAGCGCCGCGATGAACTCCACGCTGCCCTGCGCGTAAACGTTGCCGTCACAGCCGTTCATCGAGCCCGAGTTGTAGTACTGGGTGTTGACGACGGTAAGGATGTCCTTGATGTTCAGCGCAAACCGGAAGTAATCGTTGGTCGTGGACTGCATGTCCAGCGTTTGCGGTGCCATGGTGATGACCAGCTCGGGACCGACCCGGTCGGACAGCTGCCGCATCGCCGAGGTCAGGTAGGTCGGCTCGATACCGTGTTCCAGGTCGATGTCGACCCCGTCGAAGCCGAACTCGTCCATCAGCCCGTACAGGCTGTCGGCGAAGTTGTCCGCCCGCTCCTGGGTATCCACGCGCACGTTGTCGCGTTCCCCGCCGACCGACAGGATCACCGCGGTACCCCGCTGTTGCAGCTCGGCGACGTCGTCGATGAAGTCAGCGTCGGAGTAGCCACCGGGTATCCCGTCGGAAACCTCGTCGGAGACGGCGAAGTCGACCCCACCGGGAACCTCGCGATCCTCCACACCGAACGCGGCGGCGACGATGTCGTACTCGCTCGGCACGTCTGCCAGGCGCAGCACGGTGGAGTCGTTGTCGAAGTTGTGCCAGTACCCGGTGAGCAACCGCTCCGGCAGCCCGTCGTCGGGTGCTTCGCCGCGGGGTTGGGTGGTGGCGGTGACCGTGTTGCTCGGGCCGGACTCTCCTGCCTCGTTGACCGCCACAACCGCGAACTCATAGCTGGTATCAGCCGCCAGACCGGTCACCG